>CAMBQQ010000053.1 GCA_945870035.1 Rhizobium sp. Q54
CGCCTTGATGGCCACGCACTCTTGCCAAAACTTATCCTGGGGGTAAAGTTCACTAACGGGTTGGAGGTCATCGCCAAGGCGAGCGACCTTCAGGACGAAAACGCCGCCTAAAAGATCAGGCCGTCACCAACTTTAGGCGATAGCTCCAAGGGCAGCAGCTAAACGATCTAGCGTCTCGACGGTGGGATTTTCGATACCTCTTTCGATCCTGCCGACAAATGACCGATCAATTCCGGCATCAACTGCCAGAGCCTCTTGCGACAAAGCACGGGCTACCCTCAGGCGCCGCAAATTCCAAGCCACAAGTTTGGTCCCTCTCATAGCTTCAGGAGAGGGCCTAGCGGCCTATGAAAACACGCACTATAATACCCTAATTAGATTCATCGATCCGTTTAAACGGGCGACATGGGGGAAGAGTCGGCACGACCAAGAGATCGCTCTTCACCCCTGAGATTTCGCTGAATTTCAGAGCGCCTCAGCTGAAGCTTTTCCCGACATTCGGAGAGATACATGAGACACGGAATTCTCGCTGTCAGCATTTTCATAGCCTTCACCGCAATCGCGCACACTCCGGCCATGGCCCAATCCGACGCTCAAAAGGCGCAGGAGCGTTATAATAAGTACAAGCAGCAACAACAGGATCAGTCAGATGCTGACACGCGAGAGAATGCGCGTGCCCGATCGATTGAGGCACAAATCGCCGCGTTTCCCGCCGAAATAGATTCCGAAGAGCGCTTCCGGGTACTCTGCCGCACGGCATTGCAATCGACCGATTTGTCGGCGGCGAGCAAGGGCAGCATTACCAACGCTTGCCGCAATAAGTTAGCGTTTATTGCCCAAAAAAAGGCCGCTCAAACAGACGACGACAAAGAGCGCGATTCTAAAGTTTTGTTTGACGAATTGGTCGCCAAGCTGAAAGCCATGCCGCCCACCGAGGAAACTGTCCGTGAACTTCGTCGGTTGATAGATAACAATAACTATCGACTGCGAAACCTCAGTTTCAGTTATCAAAACAGCTACTATGAGCAGATTGCAGGCCGACTCTCTCAGATCAAAAACGATGTTGCTGAGAACATTTGCGCGAAACTCGTTGCCAGCAAGCTAACGATCCCAGCGACCCTTAAAAGCGCAATAATTGTCGATGGATTGAGCGGTGTATCCATCAATCAATTTCTGTGCGGGGCTCTCGTTTCTACTCAAAAAGTGGCGATAGCTACCAGTGGCCGCTCGCTGGAGATCCGAATCGACGATATCAGCCTGCAGTTTGGAATTGTCCGGTATCTCGACAAGCAAAAAATGACTGTGCCGGTAGATTCCCCCATTGAAGGAGGGACATTAGCGCTGTCATTAGAATCCGCGAAGGTCACGGGCAAAGACGTCGCAATCGGAAATCCGAGAGCTTTCGTGACCAACTTCTATTCCCAATGGACGCCGCAATTGGGAGCGTATCTAGCGCAGCAAGGTCAGTAATCGCGACCTTCTCGGTGCGAGCAACTAAGTCGATCGCCGTTCTATCTTTCGTTGTAAGCGCCCGGGGAGTTTGCCTGTTTTTTAAATTTGGCTGCCACTTCAGAGGCAGAACATCACGCTTAATGTGTAGCACAGTCAAAATAGTTCTTTAAAATCAGTGGCTAATATACTGACGTCTGCAAGTTTATAGACTTGCAGATCTCCGATCGTAGGACGAGCGACCTGTCTGGTAGCGCCAGAAGCAGAAATCGTAGCCGACGCCGTTATTAACGCCCGTGCTGGACAGCGCTCGCCCTGGTTGCTCGCTCGACGAACTGTCAACGAAATACACCCAATACCGGAGGAGGCCCGTATTCCCCGGCATCCACCCAAAGCATGCCTTCGCAAGATCTATGCTTTAGCCCTGGCCAGGCGACGGCTATCGCTTCGCTCGCCTGCCCGGTTGGCCATTCCGCATCGTCGAAGTGCTCTCGGACTACATGCACCAGAGCGTCACTGAAGCATTATTCGGCTATTAAATGTACCCGCCGAGCATATCCTCGATCATGAATGACCCGTCATCCGCGGCCGAAGCACTGGTGTTGCCGACGCTTGCACCCTGGACCCATTCCGCAAAGTCGGCACCGTACAACTGTCTTACGTCGTAGCAGGCGTCGTCGAACGTAGAACGAAACGCAACCCGCGCAGGCAGCGGCAACGTCGACAGCGGCGAATTCGCGGTCAATCTGAAGGTAACACCTGACTTTCGCCGTCCGGTCCAGACTGCGGGCATGCCGTCGTCTTGTTCCGCCGGACCCAGGCTTTGTGCAAAGCCTACGCGCTTTCGCAGAGCAATGACGCCCGGATCTCGCCAAGGAAACGCTATCAGGTCCCCTAGCATGATAGCCTTGCCGCCAGGGGCGTGCTTAGCAGATTGGATTATCGCTTGTGGGTCATAGCCCTTCACTAAATAATTAAAGAGCAACCAGTGCAGTTTGGTTTCGTGCTTCTTCGGGACGCGCATTCGCACGGCGCGCGGGACGCGTCGGCGAAATTGGCGGATCGGCCAAGATCGAAGCCAGTCCATGAATTCGGCGCGAAGCACGTCAATATCAACCGGCAAGAAGATTGCAAAATGGGTATGCAAGCCGGTCGTCGGTCCGCGCTCGTGCGAATAGATCCACAAGGGCGGCACACCACGACGCGTCAGGTAGTCGCGCAGACGCTTGGTGAAGGCCAAGAAGGCGGCACCGACATGGTCCTCGCCATTGATACCTAGTGCGGTCCAGTTGATGATCAGATGGCTCGCGAGCGGGTAACCGTTCAAAAAAGAAAACTCCGCCGCTCGGTAAAGAGCGGCGAAGTTCTGTGTTGTAATAAACTTAGATGTTGGTGCCGGTGACGGTGGGCCGAAAGTCACAGCTAGAGCGACTTCTTCTTACGGCCGCGCTGGCTAAACGTATACTTCTTCTGAAAAGTATGAGGCAACGCCGGCATAAAGGAAGCTTCATATTCCAAAGTCTGATCGGGGTTGTTACCCCAGATGGCCGTCAGTCGGTCCGCATGGTGGCCGAGGCCGAAGCCTCGGCCACTGGCGATATGCTCGCGGCTGATACCGTCATGCCACAATGCGCCCGCATAAGACTCGCCGTCGACGAAATCGGAACGTTTAGTTGCGGGACCGGTGGTGCGTTTGGTCATTATTTTGCCTCCGCTTCGCCGGTGACCGGTTCCGTCGGCGCGCAAGTAACGAAACGGACCATCTTGACGAAATTGTCGAACGCCTCCACGCGCGGATCGGTGAGATCTTCAAATGTGATCTCATCGACGGAGATATGCGAGAGATTGTCCAGAGCCTCGGCGGCACTGTAGTACAGCGAGCCGTGACGGATAATGGCATCGCGAACTCGGCGAGCGAGCGTCGCGAACAAATAGAGCGGATCGCGCTGATCGCCCTCGATGAGCGCCAGACCGAGCTGACGACCGTCCAGCTTGCGCACCGCCGACTTCGAAGTCTTCGCGAGGATGTCGAGACGCGTGTCCGCAGTAACGGCCGTCTGCACCTTGCGCGTTGCCCGGGCAACATCGTTGACTATCTTCATGCTGCCGCCGTACTCGGGCGAGCCCTTAATCGGCTTGCCGACACGTTTGACGTTCAGGAGCCCGGCCATACCGGGCGCGGGGTGGTTTTCTGACCAGTCGACGCTGTCGCGGCGGCCGGCGACCGGATCCGCCTCCGGTTGATGCGGACCCGTGGTCCCGAGGTCGAAGTCGGCCACCCGAGTAGCACCGGCGGCGGCGGAACCCAAGATGCGCGCCCGATATGACAGGGTATTCTCCTCTGGTATCTGTTCCGGAATTGACCGGGAATGGTTATTTACATTGGGATTATTCAAGAAAGTCTCCTATGATTACAATTAAGGCGGATGTCTCCGCCGAGATACGGTATGTAATAACCCTGTATTATTCGGTCAAGGTTTCTCGATGGGCAGCGTTTCCGCACGCGTAGACCGCATGGCCGCGCAACACGGCGATTTCGGCAGGCAATTACTCGAGTTCCTAAGAGCTCCGCAGAGCAGGCAAAGGCTCATTCAGGCCGCCAAGGACGGCATTCCCCCGGCTTCTGGTGTCAGCGAAGACCTTATTCAGCGTTTTGGTTTGGAGGCTTTTGGTTCGCCGACAACACGGCAGTTTGTCGGTTGGGCAATTCGGGCGGTGATGGAGGAAGCCAGCTTTGTCCCAGCCTCAGCTGGGATCAACACTCCAAATGACCGACTATTCAGTAAAGGTTCGACCTACAAATTCGTCGCGCAGGAACATCGCCTGTCCGCCGACACGCTCCTTGCGCGTATATTGGAAACCTTGACGACGGCCGAGCTGGAAGGCGTCAAAGTTTACGTCGAGCAAAAACTGAGTCGGCGTGTGGATCGCCGGCATACAAAATAAGAATTATTTTTGCGTGCTGCACTAAGCTAATTTTTTCACTGCTTAGGCAATCCGTGCGGCCCATCCCTGGCCGTGAAATAACGGCAAACTCAACACGGAATTTCAGGTGCGCGACGACTTTTCGGCGAAAACAGTACGGACACTCGCAGCTCGGGTTGGGCACCATTGCTCGAACCCGGAATGCATCCGCTCGACCATGGGTCCCGCGCTCACCGAAGACAAAACGATTAACATGGGAGTCGCCGCACACATTACAGCCGCCGCGGCTGGCGGGCCGCGCTTTGATGTGACGCTCACTCCCGAGCAACGCGAGAGCGCGTCGAACGGCATCTGGCTCTGCTCGTTCTGTTCAAATCTGATCGACAAGGATGAGGCCCGTTACACGGTCGAGGTTCGGCAAAAGTGGAAGCGCGAGGCGGAGCAACGCGCCTTCACCGCGATCGCTAGTGGCCGTCGTTATGGCGCTGTCGTTCCCAGCAAGGATTTCGACGAAGACGACCTTAAGTTTCTGCATGATCTGCGGCTCGGCGCCGACGACAAGGTTGAGGCCGTCGAACGGCGAATGCGCGCAGCCGCAACGGCGGAAATCGGCGCGTTCCAGTCCGTGCGCGAATGGCCCGCCCACACGGTTACGCTCAATCTCACGCTGCAAGCACCCAAGCAGGCGCTGTCCCTGGAGGGGCTTGCAGGAGCGCTCGGCGTCGCCGAAGCGCTGTCTATTATTTCGTATCCGGGAACGGGCAAATCGACGACGCTGGTTCAGCTTGCTGATCGCATGCTGGCCGGTGGTGGCCCCGTGCCGCTGTTCCTCCCGCTCGGCGAGTGGTCGGACCGCGAGGGCGATTTCTTCGATTTCCTCATTCGGCACAACGCCTTTCGGGGGTTCGTCCGCGGTCATTTTCAGCAGCTCGCCTACCACGGTCGCGTCGCCCTGCTCCTCGATGGCTGGAACGAGCTTGACCCGGCGGCACGCACCCGCGCGAGGCGCGACCTGAAGGTCTTGCAGCGGGAATTCCCGTTGCTGCCGCTTGTCATCAGCACACGCCGGTACGTGTTGCCTGTGGCTGGCCCGGTTGTCGAAATTGAGCTTTTGTCGGACGAGCAGCAGATCGAGCTTGCCCGCGCGTTGCGAGGGGCGGACGGCGAGGCGTTGCTGGATCAGGCGCGGCGCACGCCGGGGGTGCGGGAGCTTATTGCCATCCCGCTTTATCTCAACGCGCTGATGAGCAGCGTTGCCGGTCAGGCCTTCCCGCAGACCAAAGAAGAGGTTTTGAGAATCTTCGTAGCGAAGCACGAAGCTGTCCCGGAGAAGGCGGAGGTCCTGCGCCGCGACGTGCTGGGATTTCATGGCGAGATGTTGAAGGGCTTGTCGATCGAAGCCAACCGGTCCGGCAATACGAGCATCTCCGACAGCAATGCCCGCCGCACGATTTCGAGCGTTGGGCAGGCTCTCGCGGCTGACGGCCAATTTACCTTGCCGCCTCAGCCTGTTACGGTGCTCGATGCGCTAGTCGACGCTCATATTCTGGTCCGGCCGCCAGATTCCAGCACATACAGTTTTCAGCACCAGCAGTTTCAGGAATGGTACGGCTCGTTTGAAGTCGAGCGCCTGATGGTGCTCGCGTCGCAAGGCGACGCTGCGGCGCGCGATCGGCTGCGAAGCGAAATACTCGACTGGCCGAGCTGGGAGGAATCGATTCTCTTCGCCTGCGACAGGCTTTCACGGGCTGACGCCGCCGGTGCACAGGCTGTCGCGCTGGCGATTGAATTGACGCTCGGAATTGATCCGATGCTTGCGGCCAACATGATCTATCGGGCCGCGCCGGCTACTTGGTCACACGTCGCGGATCGAGTGGTGCGTTTCGCGCGGCGTTGGCATGTGCCGGGCGCCGTCGATCAGGCAGTTCGATTTATGCTTACCTCGGGTCGGCCTGAATTCGCGGCGCTGCTGTGGCCGCTGATTTCAAATGCGGACGACCAGGTGCATCTTAAGGCGCTGCGCGGTGCTGAGCGGTTTCGCCCGGCGGTGTTGGGCCCTGATCCCGAAGCCACGCTGCGTTCCTTGCCGGATGCGGTTCGTAAGAACGTGCTTTCGGAGATCGCAAGCAATAGCGGTTTCGATGGAATGGAACTGGCCGCAACCGTGGCAGCGCAAGATTCCAATACCGAGGTCATCGTTGCGGTCGTCCAAGCGCTTGAATTCCGGCGCGCAGACCGGCACGTCAACCGCATTCTTGCGAGCGCTTCCGATGAAGTATGGCGCACTATAGCGGAAGGGGACTATCCCGAAGAACTGACCGACGGGGCGTTGAACACCCGGCTCGCGACTGAGCGTGCGAGACTCGCGACGCAGAAGAACGATCCAGCTCAGGTTCTCTGGAGATTGACACGCGGCAATCCGGCGAACGCGGCGGGCAAGATCGCGGCCCTGGTCGGCTCCAGGGATTTTGCTGCGGCCGCCGGCCAGACCGGCCATGCGCTAGGGCGAGCCGTCGAGCTTTTCCCGGCGGAAGTTGCCGCCGGCATGATTGAGCGGATCGTCGCGGATTTGCCGCTGCCCTACGACGTGGAAAAACTGCTGGATCGCGTCGCGACGATCGATGGCGGTCCCGTTGCAGATATCGCGGCCGATCCCAATACATCCGACGACCGTTTGAATGCGGCCGTTTCGATAGTCGGGCCCAAGGTCGTCGGCACACTCATCGACCGCTTCCTCGATATGCACGACCTGTTCGCCGCGAAGAACTGGCAGCTAAGCGAACCGGAGCGAAACGCCTATCACCGCTTGGACGGCCTGATTGCGTTGTCCCGCCAAGAACCATTCTTGGCCGCGTGGCTGGAGCGGGCCAGGTCGGCTCCGCCGAAGCGGATACGGGTGATGGCCGAGATGCTCGTTCGTCACGGTCGAAACAGCCGACCAAAGCCACCGCCAATCTCTGGCGAGGGAAACCGGTCGGCGCTACGTGACGTGCTCACCGGCTGGATCGACGCCTTTCTTGCCGCGCGCCGTTCAAACAGTGGCGACTTTGGCGTGTTGGCGCGTGTCGTGGAACGCCTTGCCGATGCTCACTTCGCCAAAGCCCTGCATGAAATGCTGGAGCGCGACCTCAAGCACAGCGAAGCGGCGCTCGCGGCTTTTATCGCATCTCGTGGCGGCGGAGGGCGCAGCTCTGATGACTCGACGCACAAGATGCAATACCAGCACGCCTTCGCCGCGCTAGCAGGTCCAGAGATCAACAATATCCTGAAGGGCTATTTGCCCGATTTGCGTTTCGGCCACGACGCTGCGCTGGCGCTCGCCGAAATCTGGCGGCAGACGCATCCGGTGGGCGACAAGAAGCCGCTCTTCGGCTGGAATGATTTTACGACCGTGAACGCGCGTCGTGCCGAACGGCGGGAGTCCGATCCTCCGCCTACCTCGGATTTTGCGGAAGAAATTTTTGCGACGGTTCGCGTGATGGGCGATCCCGGCAAAAGTGACGCAGAGCAGAAGCATGCCATCGGCCTTGCGACGGTCGCGCTTGGTCTGCCGCATGGCAACAAGCGCGAAGATATCGACCGGCTCCTCGGGTTGCCCCAGCCCACGGCGTTTAAGCGGCGGCTGGCGACCACCATCGTGCTGGCCGGCGAGGCTATCCCGGCTTCGTTCCTGATGACAGGCGTGCGTGAGTTGATGGAAATCGCCAAGACCGAAGCGTGGCGGCTCGCGGAAAACCGCGGCGAGCTAATGGGATGGATCGAGCTGTTCCCCTTTTCCGACGATCCCGCGGCGGTGATCGAAGCGATTGCGTTGTTGCCGGAGTTTCATCGAGAGCCGTGGCAACTGCGGCGCCTGCTTGAAGCGATCCCCCACGCCCCGGCGAGCGCTGCGCTGGATCTTCTGGAAAGGCTTGCCGTTTGGGTTCCGCCGATCATGGACCTTTTTGAATGGCTGAATGCACTGCTCAAGGTTCAAACGGAAGCGTCGGCCATGGTCCTGCTGGCCCACATCGGCGCAGGCCGCTTGAATAAGGCGGCAACAAACGAGTTTCGCACCTCGGAGGTATTGGCATCGCTTGCGACGACGTATCCAGCCGTTCGCGGCGAGCTGTTGCAACGATGCCGGTCGACGCCACCGGGCGCGCCAAAGTCTCTGATCGAGCGTGCTGTCGCGGGGTTGGGCACCGACGAGGCCCTTGTGGTACTTATTGAAACGTTCGCTGCCGAAGGCAGGCGCGACAACGGTTCGCTCGCCAACGTCATTCGCAAGCTCGCCATCGGGCAGAGGCCCGCTGACGGATGGGCGGGGGCGTATGAAGAATTCAGCGTGCCGCTGACCGATCTGCGGAAGCGGTTGTTCGCCATGGTCGTAACCGGAGATGCGCGGGCGCCACTCGCCGAATATTGCCTGAACGAGATCGAGGAACACCGCGACCACCTCGGGCGGATCAACGACGAGCCGCGCCATCCGGACTTAGCGTCCGGGCGGCCGTGGCCGAGCGTTGCAAAAGAGGCGGTCCCAGCGTCATAGGTCTTTGATCGCTAGGCACCCTTCAACGAACCGGGTTTCAAGAGGGCTTTTGACTCTGGGCTCAATGAGAACAAATAAGAACATCGAATTCCGACCTCAGGATCAAGGATTGCCCCGGCCAGCCGGCCCTACGGCACTACATCGCTAGAGGGAAACTAAAAGGAACGTTTGATCGCTAGCAATTTTATGTCCGACGATACTCTCGGGCGCGCAACTTGCCGTTCAGCTTCCCGAGTTCTTTGCGTACTCTTTTGAGGACCGCATCAGCAAAGTTTTCTGATTGATCATCCGCGTCCTCATCTAGTACTGGAACGCCGCCCAGCAGAACGCCGAAGGCCTCAACGCGCCGCCGCATGATATCAGCCGCTACTTCGTCACGAGTGCCGTCGAAGGTCGGATAGGCGTAACGGATCAGGCGCCCCGTTAGCGCTGCCCAAGACCCTATGCGCCGCACTCGCCCGTTGCGTTGCAAGGTGCGTACGGGGCTCGGGTCGAGTTCGTAATGGATTAGGTGCCTACAGAAACGATGGAGATCGACGCCCTCGCTCAGGCGATCGGTCGCGACCAAGACATCCGGCCCGAATGGGCTATTGAAGAGTGCGAGAACGACATCGGGCTTCCCCGTGTAAAGCGTTTTTGGACTCTTCTTTTTGCCCGCTGTTGGCACTGTGCTGTCAACATCGTGGTCCCAAGCCCCCATGACCCGGAAGCCCTCGTCGAGCCTTCCCGGAAAATGCGACCGCCCGCCACCGAAGCTCGATTTCCGCTTGGCCATATTTCTGAGCAGCGCGCGCGTCGATTTCGACTGGGGATCGAGCAGGCTCTTGACGAGTTCCGTCGCACATTTTGCAATCGTCTGCACGGGCTCACCGACGTGCCGTGGTCTGGTCACCTCTATTTGCCTAGCGAGGTCCATCGAATTAGGCGCGGCTGCGCCGAGCCAACCGCCTACCTGACGTCGGAGGCCCGGAGAACAGAGCCAATCGATAACCGGTTTTATCAATGTGTTGTGGCCGGAAGGCCGGTCTTCCTCGCGCTCCCAGATATTCTCAGCCGCGAGCACTTTTTCCCATGCATCCCGCCACACTGCCGCAGAGGGGCCGTCCGTAGTTCCTTCGACCTTGAGCGAAATCTCAAGCCCCTTGAGTAATTCAGCGGCTACTGCGCGGTGGTGGCAGAACACGAGCACCTTTTCACCTTCACCGAGCAACGGCGGGATCGCCGCACTGGTCGCTGCGATCTTTGGATGAGGCTGCGCACGCCTGACGCGCAACGAATTCTCTGCCACGCCGATGTGCCCGTTAAGCCCAGGATCGATGCATTTTTTGCTGCGCAGCTTCAACCGGTGCAACTCGGTGTCAACATGCCCCCAGCCGATGTGAAAACGGGGATCGTTGCGACGCTCGCCGGGGCGCGCTGGGGCGAGCTGGAGAAGCCGGTCCATCCGTAGCAGTAGCTTGATGTCCTCTGACGATGCGGGCGGCGTCGAGATTTTCCACGTCTTGTCTTCGACGCTACCAAAATGCTTCCGTTCGGCCGGTGACAGGTCATCGACGCTATGACGAATAACGTAGTCACCGAGCGTGGCGATAGCCGCTTGCGCCTTACGCTGCAGGCGCTCTGATTCTTCTTGCGCGTCATGGCCATCGCCAAGCGTGTAGAGCCGTTTCAGATCTTCAGCGTAGTCGCTCACGGCATCAAGATTCTTGCCGCCAACGAAATCCAGCAGCCGCAGTAATTCGGCTATCTGGATGCTGAAAGGCGTCGCGGTCAGGATCAGCGTCCGCTTGGCGCTTTTCTTCTTTTTTAGCTTCTTGAGAGCGGCACTGAATTGGCTGTGCTGTCCCTTCGCGCGATGGGCCTCGTCAATGATCATCAGGTCGCACGTTTGCGCTTTATTCTTTCCGCGGCTTTTGACAAGCGCATGGTGGGTTGCGACTTGGATGGAGCCATCGCGCAGCCGCTTCACCGCACCTTGGCGAATGTTCTTGTTGCTTATCCCGACATAGGTGTCGCCCAGCCGCTGCAGCATCGGCACATGGCGTTCAAGCTCCTTGGCCCATCGTCGCCGCATGACCTCGTTGGGCGCGTATATGCGGACGCTTTTGCCCTGACAGGCGACAATCCACGCAACCAACGCTGCGACGGTCGTTTTGCCCAGGCCGACGTCGTCTGCCAGCAGCACGCCGCGGCCATCCGAAAGACGGCCGAGAATATCCGTGGCCGTCTTGAACTGCCTTTTAAGAGGCACTGCGTCCAACTCGCCGGTCCCATGTTCGATATAGCGCTTGGGACTGTCGAGAAAACACCATTTGCGGCCGTCGATCTGGAAATCATCCATCAGGTTTCTTTCAGGCGCCAGCTAAGCTCTTCGGCCGCGAGGACCCGCCCGGGTTCTTTGCTCTGCTTGTAGAACGAGCAAAGATCCTGCCCGTCGATGACGATACGCTCCCGGAGAGCGCGATCTGACTTTGCTTTGCCTAGCTCTTTGCGCCACCTGTCGACGACGGCGAACGCCGCTCGTGCGTCGAGCCACGCCTGCACCGCGTAGTTTTCAGCGCCGCCCGATTCGCCACGTTTCCGGTGCGGGCCACCGCGGTCGGATATCGTTTCAATATCGACCACCGGGCCACCGTAACGTTGCAGAAGGAACGCATTGCGCAATATTGCCTCAAGCGCTGGATCGACTTCAGGAAGCGGCGTCTTCGAGAACGCAGCGAGCGGCCGGAGATCGACAACATCCAAATCCAGAGTTTCGCTGCCCTGACTGAATTGCGCAGTGAATGGAGTGTCGACCACGTCTGTCCATGGCAGCGCAGCTTTGCCGGCGGTCAGCGAGACTGATATCACTTTGCCGCTTTTGAAGTAAACGATTGCGCTAATGGGCTTTTCAGCATCGACGCTGCGCGCTTGAAGCTCAATGCGCTTGCCATCCCATGTAACCTCTGCCCAGTGGAGATGGGCGGCGTCGCTGGCATCCGCCCGTTCTGTGAACCAAGGATTTGACAGCGCTCCTTTGATGCTTTCGAGCATCTTCCAGTCAGTCTCGAAGAGGACGCCCAGCTCGAAATTTGTTGGAGAAATATTCTTCCCTGCGCCCCACGCCGCCATGCTCCAGTTAGCGGACGTTACAAGCAGCCGCCTTTTTTTCTTTCTCGGGACGACGAGCAGGTAAAATTTGGCATGGCTCCATCGTTCATCACCTGTCGCGTGCTCATCGCAAAATCGGACATCGGTGGTCACCTCATCAAGGCGACCGCCGTTGTCAAGGAGTGCCTTGCTGGCTGTTTTCGTAAGCGTCCACCCCCCATTGCTTGCCCAGGGATGACCAGCGGCTGGCCATTTAAGCCTTATTTTGGCGAGAGGAACGCCAGTATCCTTGCTCCATGCGGCTAGCGTATCTTTGGTCCAGTCCCCCACGGTCGGCGTCATAATATGGATCGCAGACGGCGCCAGCTTCCTTAGCGCCGCCGCCGCCCTGCTTTTGCTGCCAGGCATGCTAGCGACAAATGTGACGCCATCCGGACATTTGGCTTTACCGAGAAGCTGGACGAGGCGATTGACGCGGTCCTTCGCGGTGGGGCCGGCCGATGCCCCCAAAGCATAGAGAAACGGAATGAACTCTCCCCACGACTGTTTCGCATTCGCGGTGGGTCGCCCCTCCAATGACAGCGACACTTTCCAGCCGGCCTGCATTTGATCCTTGAAAGCCGATGACGTGAGGTTTGTCGACGAGACATACAGGTCGAGTTGTTCAGTATCATCACCCGCCCAGTGCAGAGCCCAAAGCTTTGAATGTTGCACGGCGCGGGAATTGGCGCCCACCATGAAGTGGTCGACGTAACGTCCTAGCCACGGATATTGCGAAACCGCTCGTCCAATTTTCGGTCGCGAAGATATGACGGTCAGTTTCCCATGATAATCTTTAAGTACCGTGCCGAGTTCTCCGAAGAACAAAGCGCGTTCGTTCAACTCGTGTGAGACGAGGCGGTTAGCCGCCAACAACGATGGCAGCAGGTGTTCGACCAGAAAGCTCGCGTCCGGCTGATCGAAGGTTGTGAACCATGCCTCTAATAGACGATAGCCTTCCGGCGGCTTCGGCAGAGCTTTTGTCCAGTCTGGCTTGCTCATTAGGCGGCAGCTTCTTGCGCATCGTCTGCCTCTGCCGCAATGGCGTAGTCTTTTTCCTCGTCGTTCACCTCCTTGGCCATAGCAACGAGGGCGTCGTTCATGCGTGCTACACCGCACTGAGCGGCGAGAAGGCTTAGCGAGTTGAGCCTAAAACGATAGTTGCTGCTGACAACATCGTTAGACGCGACGAGGCCGACAAATATGCCAGCGTCCTCTCGAAACCAGTTCCGGCCACCGCCATGTTTCTGATGATGCATCGAAAGCGCGCGTATTTGCTCAACGGGCGTTTTGGCTTTGTGCATCGCCTCGGCGAGGTGCTTGACAATATTGTCGAAGCGAAACGAATTCCGGCCCTCCAGATTAAGCCAGATATCGCTTTCCTTCCGAAGTCGGTCCAAACTTTCTTTTAGGTCGGGCGACCGAGCGAGCTTTTCTATCGGTGGGGTCGGTTCTTCGCCGTCGTCCTTGATTTTGTCCCAGAGTACGCGCATCGCGTCCATAGCAGCATCGGCCAACCGCGAAAAAGCAGGCAGCGGCTTAATGCTCCCGGCAGGATGACTTTCCGAAAGCTTTTTTTCGAGGGCCGACGACCCGGCCAGCGCATCGCATAGGTCTGAATGTGTTTTGCCGTTCGCGTGCGCCAGTACATATGCGGTCAGTGAACGGTTTGACTCCTCGTCAAACAGCGCCTCTGCAAGCAGAAACCGCTCGTCCGTGTTTGTCAGTTTTTTTCGAAGATCTCCGTTGGCCGTCGGCAAAAGACCACGGCTCGCGGATTTGTTCCAGTCCGCCCATCCGTGCTTCGTCCAGTATTCTGAGTGCTTACCAGCGCTCCAGTGTTTCCATCGCGTATGGCGTTCGAAACGCTCGTCCGAGAGGCGCGCCGCGGGGGGAAGGCTCTCATTGACCAAGCGCGCCAGTTTCAAGCCGGTATCGTCGAGCGTCCAGCCGTCACCACCCTTGGTCAGTCCCGGCATGTTTCGCAGCACGACGCGGTAACCGCCATAGGTTCCGATCTGGCGGTAACGGGCCTGCTGCTCGCGGGTCATCGAAAAGTCGGGACGATGGTCTTCGCGCCAGCGTTCGATACTTCGTCTTCCGCGCAACTGACCGGTTATTTCTGACGATTGATCGGCCTTTTTGGACGCTAGCGTCCGGGCCACCCAAAGCAGTTCGAGCGGCCGCAGCCAAGCATAGCGTTCGCGCTGGCCCTCGCGCGACGACAGGTCGCTGTTGCCGGCGCTTTGCCAGGCACTTTGTGACCATTTCAAGCTCCACGACAACAACGAGATCCAGCGCGCGTCAAAGGTGCTGTTGCTCAGCCCGGGGGCGAGAAGGTCGGCGAAGTAGTCGCTCGCCGCACGAAATCCCAAGGCGTCGCCTCGGCGTATCGATACGGGTTCCCACGGCTCAGTGAGGTACCAACTCCACTGTTCAGCCATTCCCCTACCCCTATCTTTCCGTGACCCTCATCGCCAAAGCAAGAGAACGTACAGGCCACCAACACGGGCCCTGCGCCTATTACGGTGATCTCGAGTACCTCACCGCTCTCGTCCTTGTCGGGCCCTCGAGAAACACCGCCAACTCCACTCTTAAAACTGCGTGGACCCTAGCGAAATTACGCGACATTGACGACCTGCTTGGTGGTCATGAACACTAGCAGTGCCCGCTTGGCCTCGGTCTGCTTACGGTAGTCGCTGATCTGCTGTCGGTAGTGAGCGATGGTCGACGTATCCGGAGCCACATCGCTCTTCCAGTCAACGACGACGTCGATGGCGCCGGTCCCATCGAACGCGACGGCGTCGGCCTGGCCCGAAAGCAAGATCTCCTCACCGTCCCTCGCCGCGCTGCCGAAAACTGGCAATTCGGGAACGAGTCTCGGGCGCAGCGCCGCGACGTCCGGAAGCGCCAGGGTCCGCAGCACCGTGTTAGCCAACTCCGGCGCGCAGAGGCCCGCCTTTGGATCCGCCGCCGGCTCTTGCCCCACCTGCCGGATCAGGTCGACTGCCCTGTTTTCAAGCTCGCCTTTCGCGTCGCCGGACTCTCCGGTCAGCACCTCTTCGATCAACTTGTGAAGAATGGTGCCGCGTATCGAGCTGCCGAGGACGGCGGCGGGCGCGATCTCAGTTGCCTCCGAAATTTCGGTACTCTCAATTTTGGCTTCGTCCTCGCCTAGCTGATCGAGTTCGCTCCGGCTCGGTCGACGCCAGGTCACGATCTTACGGCTGTCGAATATCGCGGCAGCCTCGGCGGCGAATATTTCGCGGGTCTGGCCGTTTTCCTGCGTCGTAAACGAGCGCTCCTTAGCGATGCCGATATCCTCCGGCCTTATCGGCGGCAGACCGGCTATCCCGAGGTCGACGAGTTTTGCCCAGCACTTGTCGGACAGATCGGCGGAATGCCTAGGCAGGATAAGCAGATCGCGTGCGCGGGTCGCTGCCACATACCAAAGCCTCACGCGTTCGCGACGCTGCTCTTCCTCGGCGCGGGCCGCGATGCCGGCATAGTCCACCGGTACATTGCCGAGGATCGGGATCGAGAACAGGTTCTTCGAGCGATCCTGCACTAGGCCGGATTCGGATTTCGGCGTTCCGGTCATGTTGATCGGGATGACGACCGGCCATTCGAGGCCCTTCGCCGCATGCACCGTGATCAGTGAGACGGCCTCCTGCTCGGCATCGGGTCGGCCCTCGACCTGACGGACGGCCTCCTCCCAGTTGGCACGCATGTCACCGGCGAAGGCCCGCAGACCACGGACGTCGTAGGCCCGCGCCATTTCCAGAAAGAGATCGACATTGGCGACCGCCCGCTCTGCGCCGCCATTGAAACGTTGTCGGATCTGCGGTCGAACATGAAGTGCTGCGATCGCATCGGCGAGAAGCGCGTACGGTGTCGTAATCCTTGCCCCCCTGAGAAGCGACGAAAGCTTAGTCAGCACATCCTTAGCGAGCGCATGGCCCACGCTCGCGGGGTCGGTCCGGATCGTTAGCATCGGCAGCCCACGTCTTTCCGGATCGACCGGCAAGCCTTCCGAGATGTCGAGCAGCTCGGTCTCGGTCAGGCCAACCAATGGCCCGCGTAGCAGCGCGCCGAACGCCAGCGTGTCGCGCGGGTCCGCGAGGCTGCGGGCCAGGGCAATGAGGTCCTGAATTTCCTGACGGCGGAAAAAACCCTTGCCAGCCTGGGTCGAGACCGGGATCGCCAACTCTTCTAGCGCCTCCTCGAACCTCCAGAGCTCGGTACCGACCGGTGCCAACAACGCGATGTCGCCGAAGCGGCAGGGCCTCATTTCACTAGTATGCTTATCGCGGACCTTCAGGTTGCCAACGAGTCTGTTGCAGAGATCCGCTACCGCGGCAGCTTCGGCGTCGCGGATCTCGGCAGCCTTCGGCTTTTCGCCCTCGACGACGAGATCCAGCGCGCAGACGCCCGGCTCAGATTCGATCGCTGGATGGATTGGCGACAATGCGGAAAATCCGGGTTGCCCATCGGCCGACAGCACGGACTCGAACCGCTTGTTGACGAATGCGAGGATGGGTTCAACGGAGCGGAAGTTGGCGGTGATCTTTATCTGGGAGCCGACGTCGATCGCCGTCCGGGCGGCGATGTAGGCGTTCACGTCGGCACCGCGGAAGCGATAGATCGCCTGCTTGGGGTCGCCGACCATGAACAGAGCGCCGGCGCGTAGCGGACGGGCCAACGCGTGGCTATCAACGTTTTTGCAGTCTTCCCCGCAGATCAGCCACAGAATCTCAATCTGAAGCGGATCAGTGTCCTGAAATTCGTCGACCATAACGTGACAGAAGCGCTGC
Source organism: Rhizobium sp. Q54 (assembly GCA_945870035.1). GTDB lineage: Bacteria > Pseudomonadota > Alphaproteobacteria > Rhizobiales > Xanthobacteraceae > Pseudolabrys. Next base: position 16,849 of record CAMBQQ010000053.1, read on the forward strand.
GACAGTGCTTGCCGTACTTCGTTATGGTCCCGAAGCAAGTTACGCGCGGTGTACAGAAGATCGTCGAAATCCAATTGCGCGGCGTCCCGCTTGTAGTCCCGCCATTCCTCGCGCAGACTCTGCATCTCTTTGCAAAGGCGAGACAGTAATTCGCCGGCAATAGCGCCTAGCAATGCCGCTAGCGCGGCGTGGCAGCCCATGTAACGGGGAACAATCGCATCGAATGCAGCCTTGCCGGCGGCTTTCGTCATGCCCGCCTTAGCCGCAGCCTCCTGCCATTTTCCGCTGGTCTGCAGCAATCGGGGGCCGCCGGTCTGCGTGAAACAGGTTTCGCCGCGTTCGAAATTCAATGCCGCGATCAGGGCTGCGTTGCTCGGTGCCGCATCGGTCAGCTTGTGACCGACAAGGAGATCAGCCAGGGCACGCAAGGTCTGGCAGGCAGCCGCAGTCTTTTCTTCCTGATAGCCGACACCTTCGAGGTCCGCTTCGAACTGCTTCGCCGCCACGGTCAGATCGGTCATAGCTTGGTGCGACCACTCCGCCTGCGCGCAATCGGCATCGCGATTTTTCCGCAAGAACTGAGCGACCTCGTCGACGAGCTTCAACCCAGCGGCCTCGCTCGCGATGATGAGTTGCGCGATCAGGCCATCGCCCCCGTCGCCGGAAAGCCTCTTTTTCAGCCAGGCGTCATAGCGCTCCTTGAACGCCAGATCGGCCTCGGTGGGGTCGACGATGTTCGCACCGGGATCGATGCCCGCCTCTGCCGGATAAGGTTTGATAAGCGCCTGCGCGAAACCGTGAATGGTGCTGCAGGTCAGTTGGTCGAACGCCTCGCAGGCGCGAGCGAGATTGGCTTTCTGTAACTCAGAGACCCCATCCGGAAATGCCTGGCTCAGGTCGCGATGCACAACACCCCTTGAAAGCGCAGTTGTGAACCGCTCGATACGGAGGCGGAGCTCGCTCGCGGCGAATTCGGTGAAGGTGATCGCAGCGATATGCTTCGGTTGGACGCCGCCAGCAAACAGCACGGCGACGCGTCCCGCCATCACCGATGTCTTGCCGGATCCGGCACCGGCCTCGACCAGCAGAGTGCGATCAACTGCGGTCAGCGCGGTCATCCTCGCAGTCAGGTCGGGGATCACCTTCATAGCTCCTCCCACACCGCTGCGGCCGGGCCGAGCTTGATCTTAGCCAACGGCAACTTCCGCGGCAGATAACCAGCGTTAGCCGGCAGCGCGAATGCGTGATCGTTGCGGTCGCCGCCAGCATCCTCACCAGGAGGCGCCAAGCCGCCGAGCAACGCTGCACGGGATGCAGCTGCCGCCGTCACGACCTTCGCCAGTGCGCCATCGAGGTCCGCCAAGGGGAAAAGTCCCTGCTCGCCTTCGCGGGCCTTCGGATAAAGCAGCGATGCCTCGATGGCCACGTCGCTGCCGAGCAAAGTCTTGACTGCAAAGGCATAGAGGCAGCGCTGCAATTCGGTACCGCCCTTAATGATCACCGCGTCCATCTTCTTGCCGAGCTTGCCGGTTTTGTAGTCGACAACGCGGGCGCGAGACCGGTCGCCTGCGAGATCAAGCCGATCAATCTGTCCCTTGATTAGAAGTCCAGTGCCAGGGATCTCGACAGCGACATCAGTCTTCCACGGCAAGTCTCTACCGCCGTCGTCAGGATCGGTTTCGCCGAACGGGATCTCGCACCAGCTGCGCTGCCCCGGAAACTCGCCGACGTCATAAGCCAGCGCGGCCGCCGCAAGCGAATGGCCGCGGGCGGTCGTGCTGCGCCAGATGACGTCCGGCGGCACCGGCTGAGCATCCTCCCAGTCCGCAATCGTGCGCTCCAGCGCGGCAGCGAGCGCAGCCTCGATCCGCCGCTGGTCGGCGCCGGTCATGCCGCCGTCGCATTCGAGACGTTCAATGGTATCCCGAAGCAAGCCGTGAACGAGATTGCCGAAGACATTGGGATCCAACGTCAGCGGCTCGTCCGCATCCTCCGGCGCTTTCCACCCAAGACCGTAACGCCAGACGAAGCGGATCGGGTCACGCAGCAGCATCTTCAACGACGTCGCCGACAGAGGTTGCTTGAACAGCTTCGTCAGCCGTGCATGCGCCGGCTTAATCAAGCCGTCGTGCTGCGTGATCTCGTTGCGGTGCCAGTCCCGCCAGCACGCCAGTCCGGAGACCGCGATCGGCAGCTTCGAGAATTCCGAAGGACGGGCCAGAAGCCGGTCCGACTCGCTGGAGGCGTGTTCCGGCGTGCCGGCACGGTCGAGATAGGTCTCTGTGAGCTCGGCGATCAGCGGCGAGCGGCCGAGCATGCGGCCTTCTGCGTCCCGCCGGCTGAATGAAATCGCAACGCTCTGCGCCGTCGTCACAATTGTACGAAAATCGCGCTTGTCGCCGTCGGCTACCGGCAGCGGATCGAGCTTCTCGATCCGGAGCACATGATCCGGAATGAGCCGGTCCTCCGAGATTCGCCGCGGCCAGCGGCCGGCATTCAGTCCAAGCAACCAGACGTGCGGACGCGGCGACGACGCTAGCGCGATCGAAGAGGTCCAAATTGCGTTGGCCGCCGGCTCGACACCGTCGTCGATGCGCAGCTGCGCCAGCGTCACCGGCAAGGCCTGCGCCGGCCCCTCCCGAAGCGCGCGCCGCCATAGCGACCGCTGCAATCCGCTCAACAGCGTCTCGCCAGCCTCCTCCGCCACCTCGGTACCGCGGTCGAGGAGCTGGATCACCGCCATCACGTCGGCAGTCCTGTTGATCCCTCCCGGCCCGGCGGCCACCTCCGCCTGCGCTAGAACACGCTCCCAGCGCTCAACCGAGGTCAGCGGGGCATCGGCAGGCAGACCTCCTGGCAGGATGCGCAGCGGGCCGTCCCGCAGAAGTGCGTTCAGCCGGCGCACTCGCTCCTGCGACAGGCCCTTCACCAAAAGCTCAGCCAACGCGCCGGCCGCCTGCCCTTCGGCGGTCGTCAGCGCCTTGATGCCGCCGACGAAGTGAATCGGAAAGTTGGCGTCCCGCGCCGACGAAAATACATGGTCGTCGTAGTCGCCTGGGCTCGACGACGCGATCGCGATGTCGGACGCCGGCGTCCCTTTCGCCAGTAGCGCCCTCATCCAGCGGAACGCCTGGCCAACCTCATGAAGTTGATTCGCGCACGAGAACAATTTGATTGGCGGCGACGCAGATGCCGCCGTCACGACCCTGACCTTAGACCCGATCAGCCAATTGGGAACGTGCCTGGGGCCGGCGATCCAAGACACCGGGATGACTTCCGCGAGCGCGATTAGAAGTGGCCGCCAGCATGGCGACATCTCGCTGTGACCATGGATTTCAAGAGTACCAATAACTGTCGACGCGTGCGCGATGCGCTCCAGCGCGAACCTCACCAGGTCGCCCGGACGCTTCATCGAGGCAGGTAGAAGTTCAACGACCGCCTGCTCGAGCGATGCCAATGCAACGGTGCGCGGATGGCCAACCTCCGACAGATCAACGCCGGCGCGCCAAGCCTTGTCGAAGGTAGCTGTAACTGCAGCCGGCATTCCCGGCAGGTTCTTGATCGGTTCGAGTTCGCCCATCTCGACATCGGGCAGCGCTTTCCGGACAGATTCCGTCAGCGCGTCCAGGTCAACCGGTTGCAGGAGACCGCCCGCGAGCCTCGCCGCAAGCTGGCCCATCGTCATCACATGCACGCCCGCCTCGTTGCGACGGGCGGCTTCCACGCGGCTCATGTGGCCAGCGAGGATGGTGTGCACGACTACCGTTCTGCGTGATAGTGGCATTAGCCGACGTTATGCCTCGCCCGTGTTCGCCCAGGTCGGCAACTTCCGTCTGCCGCTCTCGCAAATCGCTGGAATAAACACGGCAACGTCTCATGGACGAAATCGCATAGCAACATCGACAACTAGACAATCATGGGTAGCTTAGGATCTCTTGCATATTCGCGAGAGATCCTTTGACGTACTTGCGCCGCCCCCACCCAATTTTAGCAGTCGCTCACTAGGGCCCCGCCCCGGCCGGACCAAAGGCCGTACCGCCGCCATCCAGCCGCGTGCGATAGCGTGGCGAGGCACCAAAAAATCGAACCATGTGAAGCCCGGCCACAATAATCTGGGAATTTCAATAGCCGCAACCGGGCGGCCTTGCCGGCCGCTATGCTGCCCAATCCGGTGACTCGGGACGCCCGGCGACCCAGGCCGGGTTTGCGGCGTCTAGGGCTAGTCTCGCGCCCGACCTTCCTCTATAAGCCCGCAATCAGATCGATATTTGCACCTTTCCAGGAGTTGCTTCCGATGGCTGTGCCGAAACGTAAAACCTCGCCGTCGCGCCGCGGCATGCGTCGCTCGGCGGACGCGCTCAAGCGGCCGACCTATGTTGAAGACAAGGACTCCGGTGAGCTGCGCCGTCCGCACCACATTGACCTGAAGACCGGCATGTACAAAGGCCGTCAGGTTCTCAAGGTGAAGACTGAGGCGTAAGCTAAAAAGCTGGCGCCGGATGTTCATCCTTGGCTATCCGCTGCTACTAATTTCTGGGAGATCTTTTGACGTCCTTGCGCCTCCCTCCAAATTTAAGCGATCGCTTACTGGTGGACGGAGACCTGATCACAGATCATCCGCAGGACTAGAGGTTCAACAATGATACTCGCAATCGTCGTTGACCCATCGGCCTCGAACTGAGACCTATAGCGATCGTCAGTGCTCCAAAAAACAAACCTGCACTGGATTAATTAGCAGTCACGAAGTCGCCCCTGACCGCTTGTTGCCACACAAACGCGTAAACATCCCCGGCAAGAGACTCCTTCTCTTCCGGCGTAAACGGCGGCGTCGGCAGACGCGTAAACAACTCGTCTAAAATGAAAACCTCGACGTCCGCTTTCGTCTGTTCCTTCTCCCAAAAGTGGTCGAGTGCAGCCAGTCGATCTCGGATCGACACAATTAGCGCTTTGCTAGCTAGCTTCACCTTCTCTCGAGCCGATTTATCAAGCGTGTCCTTTTTGAGCAGATCAAAGAGCGCAAGTTCGGACTCGCTAAGTCCCTCACGGGCCGCTCTCGTTTGCTCCTCATCCAACCCACTCACCAGGTCAATTAATTGTCTGAATGTCTCCTCAATAGTCGCACGGTCTTTTTCGCGATTGTAAGCGGCCACGATTTCTTCGTACTTGATCTGGTAGTCCATACGCATCGGGTTTCTCGCCAACATCTGGGCAAGTTGCCGTTCGACAATCTCCCTGATGTCCTGAATTGCCGTCGCCTTGCGCCTCACCTTCTTAGCGAATTCATTCCGTAACCGTTCAAGGTCAATCTGGCTCATATCAAACGAAAGGCCATCGGTTTGATCCTCGCCGACTGTCTGCGTTCGAATGGTTTCGTTTACGATCCGGTGTAGTTCCTTTAGGAGCTCGGTTACATCGGCGGTATCTCGCCGTTCAGTGAGCTTCTTATAGATAGCCTCAATGTTGTCGTGTCGTTCGGCATAGGCATACACACTCGGCTCCATCAAAAGAGCCTTGAAGCGAATGAAAACCTGCCGCGCCAAAATCTCGAAACGCCGCTTGGTCTCGTCGCTTGAATAGACGGCCTCGACCGCATCGGCCAGACCTTTGATACGCGTGAAGCCTTTCGCACCAATCAACACCAAAGGATCAAAGCCAAGCCCTCGAAGATGGGCCTCGGTTGCCTCGAGGCCCTCCAGCAAGGCCTGCACTCGCTCCTCAATCGGTGCAACGATCTCCTCGCCGCCTGCGGCGTCGTCTCCGAGCGCGTACTGCGCTAGCGCCGCCCGCAGGCTCGCGAGCATGCCGTTGTAGTCAACAATCAGGCCAAAATCTTTCCCAGGATAAACTCGGTTCGCGCGGGCAATCGCCTGCATCAAGGTGTGCGCCTTCATTGGCTTGTCGACGTAGAGCGTCGATAGACACTCCACGTCAAAGCCCGTCAGCCACATGGCGCAGACAATCGCCACTCGGAACGGATGCTTCGGGTTCTTGAAAGCGGTCTCGACATCAACACGCTCCCCACCTTCTGCCTCAAAGCCCCTCTTCATCAGCGCACGATGGGGAATTATGTCGAAACTCCACTTTCGGAAGTCGGCAACCTCGTTCTGACCTTCGCTAATGATGATTTCTATTATCGTCCCATCCAGCCAGCTAGCCTTGGCTTCAAGCGCCTTGGCTTCAGCTGCCAGAACGACGCGGCTTGCTTCGTCACCGGCCGCTGCGGCTTCTGCTGTTTTGGCATCGAGTGCCACCCGCACTTCCGCTGCTTTCGCCCGCCACCTCGGTATAATCCGCTGGTACATTCGCGCACAAGTGATCTTGTCGATGCAGACAAAAAGTGACTTCCCGGATTCCCACCGGATGGCGCAATGCTCGACAAAATCGGCCGCGATCTTGTCGAGCCGCTCATCGGCGGTAATCACCTCGTAATCCTTGCCGAGGAGTCTATCGAGCAAGGCCGCCTGATCCGGGTCGAGTTCGGCTTCCTCAATCTTCGCTGCAATCCGGTCGTTCAAATCGGCACGCGCCACGCCAAGTTTCTCGCCCCGATTTTCGTAGATCAGCTTGACGGTCGCACCGTCTTCCTCGGATCGCTTGAAATTGTACTGTGAGACGTAGCCGCCAAAGATGCGTTTCGTGATCTCATCTTGCTTGAACAGCGGCGTTCCCGTGAACCCTATAAAGGCGGCGTTTGGCAGGGCCAACCGCATGTTGCGGGCGAGCCTTCCTGATTGCGTCCGGTGCGCCTCGTCGGAAATCACGATGATGTCGTCGCGCTCGCTATAGGGTTTTTTCGGGTCCACATCCTGATTGAACTTATGAATCAGACTGAAGATGTAGCGATGGTTTTCCTTCAACAGTTTTTCGAGGTCCGCGCCCGAGGCAGCGCGCGGTGTATCCTTCTCGACCACGTTACAGCCCACGAAGGTCTTATAAATCTGGCTGTCGAGGTCCTGCCGGTCTGTCATCAGAAGGAAAGTGAAATTGCCCTCGACTTTGCGGCGCACCTTCTCGGCGAAGAAGGCCATGGAATAGCTCTTGCCGCTGCCCTGCGTGTGCCAGAACACGCCGAGCCGCCCGAGGTCCGGATGCGCCCGCTCGATGATGTTAATCGGCCCTTCGGGGATAAAGGATGGTAGGGCGGACAATCCTTCCTGTTTCGATTTCGTGAGCCTCTCATGGTCCCGAATTGCCCGTTTCTCCAGCGGCAGTTCAATCACCCGATGCAGAAGCCGCCTCTCAGGTGGGAACGCGCGCTTAAGTTCGTCCTGATAGGCGACGGATGCCACGGCGCGGTTGACGCCGAGCACTTGATGATTGCGAGCGATCACCTTGCGCGTTTTGCCCGCCTTGCTTTCGTCGAACAGGATGAAATTCTCGACGATGTCGAGCAGCCGGTCATGACCCAGCATACCATCGAGCAGGGCCTCGGCGTCCACCTTGCCCTTGTCGCTTTCCTCCTGCCGCTTCCATTCGGCAAAGTGATCCCACTCGCTGGTTATTGAGCCGTAACGGGCGCGGTGGCCGTTCGAAACGATCAGGAAGGCATTGTGGTGGAAGGCATGGGCGATGACGTTCTCGTCCATGTAGTCGCGCAGATTGCCGTCGAACCCGGCGCGAATGTTTTTGTAAACCGCTTTCAGTTCGATGAAGACCAGCGGAAGGCCGTTGACGAAGCAGACAAGATCCGCGCGCCGGTTATAGTTCGGGGTGCGCAGGCCGGTGATCTTCAACTCGCGCACGGCGAGGAAGCGGTTGGCTCCGGGGGCGTTGCCAAAATCGATCACGCGAGCGCGGGCATCGCGGCGCTCGCCGTTGGCGTCGCGCCAGGAAATCGGCACGCCGTTCCGGATGGCCTTCGCGAAATCCTGATTGTGCTGCCCCATCGAGCGGCTGAAATCATGGACCGTGAGCGCCCGCAGCGCGTCATCGATGGCCGAGGGCGGCAGTTCAGGGTTCAGGCGCTGCAGGGCGGCACGCAGATCGCGGGTGAGCACCGCCTCGCTGGTTCTGGCACGGCCAAGCGTGCCACCGGGCCCGAAGGATTCATCGTTCCACGCAGTGATGGTCTCCCAGCCGAGCTTGTCCTTCAGATGCGCGGCGAAAGTCGCCTGCACCAGCCGGTCCTCGCTGTTGATGCCCGTCACCGCCATGTCAGCGGGCCTTTTTCTTGCGGGTCATACGGCGATCTCCCCGTTCATCAGGCGCGGCAGAAGCAGGTCGCGGGCCTGGGCCAGCTTCTGGCTTTGCTGCTCAAGAAGCTTTCTTTGAGCAAACATAACCTTGGCTTGTTCGTCAAAAAGGGATGCTAATAGCGGAGTTGGGATCACAACGTTGGAAGCATGAGCGACTTTTCGATCCAACGTGGGCACGGATGCCCCACCATTGAATTTCGCAAGGTTCATCTCAGAAAGCATAAAATATGCAAAATAGACCGAGACAGCTTTGAACTCCGTAACCCAAAGACTGGTGTTCAGGGGCCAGCAAGGATCATCAACGAAGCAAACAGTACCAAGCGATCCAGAACGGCCAGTGATAAGCGTCGGAAAACTCACTTTTGAAACGTTGTGCTCGCCAACGATGCCAGTTGAGCCATAGACAGAAATGCCACCTGGATTGCGATCACCGACTGGTAAATCAAAACCACGCTGCAAGTTTAGCACCGAGCCGAGCGTCCGCCGCTCCCAACCCTCGGGCAGGCCGTCAATAATCGTGACGTGTTCGTGGCCGGGGAAGAGCTATCGCCTAAAGTTGGTGACGGCCTGATCTTTTAGGCGGCGTTTTCGTCCTGAAGGTCGCTCGCCTTGGCGATGACCTCCAACCCGTTAGTGAACTTTACCCCCAGGATAAGTTTTGGCAAGAGTGCGTGGCCATCAAGGCGA
>CAMBQQ010000054.1 GCA_945870035.1 Rhizobium sp. Q54
AAGCGGATCGCCTTTCGCCGATAGTGCCGCCAGCCGATTATCCGCATCGAAAAATCCGAGCTGCCCCATCGTCAGTCTCCTAGAATCATGCCGTCAGGGCAGCAGACTCGCACGGGGCCGAGGGGCATGCTATTTTTCGAGGTGCCCACAAAAACACACAGCGCGTTGCATCAATTATCGGTAGATGCCTTTTAAACGTCAGGCCGCGCCGGGCGCCGCCGCGTCATCGGTGATGACCTTGAACCCGGTCATGGTGTTGGGACCGAACGAGGTGACGATGGCGACATCGGTGGCGTCGCGCCCGCGCGCCATCAGGATGCGGCCGAGCCGCGGCACGTTGTTGCGCGGGTCGAAAATGTGCCAGGCGCCGCCGAGATAGACTTCCATCCAGGCGGCGAAATCGCCGGCCGCCCAGGGCTTCGGCGTGCCCATGTCACCCAGATAGCCGGTGCAATAACGCGCCGGAATGTTGAGGCAGCGGCAGAACGTAATGGCCAGATGCGCGAAGTCGCGGCAAACGCCCTTGCGCCTTTGGTGGACTTCATAGGCGCTCATTGTCGCGTCGGCGTCGTTGTAGCCGAACTTAATGTGATTGTGCGCGTAGTCGCAGATCGCCTGCACCAGCGGCCAGCCGGCCGGCAAATGGCCGAACAGTTTCCACGCCGTGTCGGACAGCCGGTCGGTTTCGCAATAGCGGCTGCCGAGCAAATAGATCAGCGCCTCCGGCGGCAGGTCCTGCAGCGCATGCTGCTTGGCATCGAGCACGATGGGATCGACCTTGCCGCTGTCCTGGATGAGGAAGTCGGTGGCGATGGTCAGATTGCCTTTGGGCGCGGTGATGACGTGACAGAAATTGCCGAAGCTGTCGTGATAGGTGCGCGCCGGAATCGGCGGCGAAAACTTGATCCGGTCCCAGCTCAACAAATCCGGCGTGCGCGACGGATGCACGCTCAATTCGAGGATCATCGGCGTCGGTTGCGGACACTCATAGGTAATCTCGAAGCCCGCGCGGATTTTCATACAAACTCCATCGCCGTGCAGGCAAAGGCCAGCCAGGTGCATTACTAACGGAACTTAAGAGCATAAAGTTCCATTGTAGCGGAGTTGGCAGAGAAAAGCGCAGTAATGTTATGCGCCGGCGGCGGCGACGCGAACGGCCACCTTCATGGCGATCTGGTCGGCGGAGCGCCCGAAATAGCTGCCCTGCAAGGGGATCGCCTCGCGCGGATCGTGGACCACGGCGATACGCACCAGATTCCGATTGCCGACCGTGCCGCTCGACGGATCGAAATCGACCCAGCCGGGACCGGGCACATAGACCTGCGCCCAGGCGTGCGTGTTACCGCCATCGAGCACCGCTTCCTCTTTGTCGTTGTCGTCATCGCTCGGCAGATAGAGATAGCCGGAGACAAAACGGGCGGCGAAGCCGAGATGTGACAGCGCCGCAATCATCAGCAGCGCGTGGTCGCGGCAGGCGCCGCTGGCAAGCGTGAGCGTTTGCTCCGGTGACTGGATGCCCTTCTGGTGCCGAGACGCGTGCTTGAACCTGGTCTTGATGGTCTGCGTCATGCCGACCAGGAGATCGTAGGTATCGGCGGTGCCATCGGCACGCAGGAAACCTTCGGCCCAGCTTTGCACCCGCGGGTGCGCCTTGACCGGCACGGCGACCGCGTGATCGTCGCCGCGGGCAAACGGATATACGCGGGCATGATCGGCGATATCGTGCGCGGCGAAATTCATCGCGGCGTGGTCGAGACGAATGGTGCTTTCGAAGCGCAACTCGGCGGCGCGGTCGTCGAACTCGGCGGTGGCGACGTGATTGCCGAGTTTATCGCGCGTCCAGGACAATTTGCGCGGCTTCGGCGCGATGGCGAGTTCGGTGTCGAGGACGATCTGGTCGCCGTCGTCGCGGGGCCGCAGCATCATGCGATGTTCGCCAAAGGCGACCGGCTGACGATAGTGGTAGGTGGTGACGTGCTTGATGACGAAAATCGGCATTGCGGTCCCAAATCGACTTGATCTGTTATAGATGCATAATCCACGCCACTGAAAGCTCGGCCTGCGCCGCGTCCGGACATTTGAACAGAAATGAATTAACCAATGGGTACGATTGAGCGCAATCCAGTTCACAACCTCATTGCCGATGACGAACCACGGCCGGTGACCATCCACAATGCGGCGGGACGTTCGCCGCTTTTGATCGTCGCCGATCATGCGGGGATGCTGATACCGCGCGCGCTCGGCACGCTCGGCGTATCGGACGCGGAACGCGCCCGCCATATCGGCTGGGATATCGGCATTGCGCCGCTGTGCCGAATGCTGGCCGACGCACTCGACGCCTGTTTGATCCAGCAGAACTATTCGCGCCTGGTGATCGACTGCAACCGGCCGCCCGGCACGGAGCAGTCGATGCCGGTCATCAGCGAGTCGACCCCGATCCCGGGCAATGTCGGTTTGAGCGATGCCGACAAGGCCGCGCGCATTACCGAAATCTTCGAGCCCTATCACGCAGCGATCGCCCGGGAACTCGACCGCCGCAATCACGGCGGCCTGCCGGTGGCGCTAATTGCCATGCACAGCTTCACGCCAGTGTACAAAGGCGAGGCGCGGCCGTGGCATGCCGGCGTTCTGTACAACCGCGATGCGCGCTTCGCCCAAAGCCTGCGGCGAATGCTGGTGCGCGAGACCGGCCTCGTCGTCGGCGACAACGAACCGTACAGCGTCGATGATTTCACCGACCACACCATTCCGGTGCATGGCGAGCGCCGTGCGCTGCACCACATCGCCGTCGAAATCCGGCAAGACTTGATTACCGACGAAGCCGGCCAGCGCGCCTGGGCCGAGCGCATGGCCCGGCTGTTGCCGGTCGCCTATCAAGAATTGTAGGCGCGTTACTTCGCCATGCAGTCGAGCATGCTCATGCGAACGCGCGCCACATCGTTGGCTGCGCCCGCCCAGGCATTGGCTAGCAGCCGCTCCTTGTTCGCCGCCGTCTCGCGCGCGCGATAGATGAAGTCGAACCGCGCGGCGAGATAATCGGCCATGGCGCGTTCGCGCGCATCGTCATTGGCGCCGGGGAAATGCCGGATCAGATCGGTCTTGATCTTGGCCCAGCCGCCGGAACCGGCGCTGGCGTCCTTGAGCACTTCGACCGGCGAGTCGTTCGGCCGCGCCGCGCGCTCGATCTTGTAAGCGTCATAGAGTTTGCCCTTGAGCTTCGGCAGCACGGCCTTGTCGTTGATGCCGGTCGAGAGCCGATAGGCCTTTTGCGACATCGACACCAAAGTGCCGAACGGCCCCGGCAACAGTTTCACCAGCCGGTCGGCAATGCGCTGACTTGTGCCGCCCGAACCGCCAATGCTCTTGGCGGCATCGATCCATTGCGGGTCGAAATCGTCGGCATTCGCCGCCGCCGCCATCTTCTCGATGACATATTGCTGATAGGCGGCGTTTTCGATGCGCTCCTTCAGTTCGGCGTTGCGCGCTTCGTTCAGCTTGGCGGCCGTCTCATTGAAGCACTTGCGCGCCAATGGGCCTTCGGCCTGGCCGAGCTGAGTCCAAAGCGCACTGCGCAATTGCGCATCGCCGAAGCCGGCCTGCTCCGGCGCGGCCTCCAGCACGCGCCAACTGGCGAGGCTGGGCTCGGGTCCATGCGGCTCGGTCTTGCCAATCAGGATCGCGCATTTCGCCGAGGCCTTGGTCCAGGTGCCGGTGCCGCCGGTCCAGGTGCCGCTGCCAGAGCCACCCTCGTCGAGCGAGAGATTCATGCCGGACGAGACTTTGTACTCGGCGCCGCAAGTCGGATCGGTGTAGTGCGTCGTCGAGGCGTATTTCAAAGTGAGTTGGCCGCCCTCCGCCGTGCCGTCGAGAATGGTCGTGGTGTCGGTCGGGCCCCAGCGCATCGATCCCTCGCAGTGGATCGCCTTGCCCGCCAATGTGCAGACATGGGCGAACTTGAATTCTTCCTTGCCGGGCACCCAGGTGATCAGTTCGATCCGGCCGCTGTCCGGCAATTGCGCCGGCGCGGCGGACGCCGGCAGCGCGGCCATCAGCAGAAACACGACAAATCCGGACGCGGCAGCTCTGAACCTCATAGCGGCACCTCGGGCGTGTGATGCCCAAAGCCCGCCACGGCAGCATTGACGTGCGTCAACACTGCGCAGCCGCCGGCCGCGCGCCGCCCCACAAAGCCCACATTGCCACGGGCTAGAATGGCGCTAGCATTGGGCGTTTGAACAGTCGGGACAGGCCATGAAATCCGCTTCGCTGCTGCGTATCGCTATCGTGCTGCTTTGCGCCACCGGCGCGGCTATTGCTCAGGAGAAAGCGCCGGACAAGCCACAAGAGCAAAAGCGCGAGCCAGCGCAGAACATCCTGCGCCTGTTGCCGGCAGATTCCGTCACCGAAAAATCGATCGTCACCGCTCAAGGCAAGCTCACATACACCGCGACGGCCGGCACGCTCGCCTTCTACGACCAGCAAGGCAACCAGAGCGCGTCGGTCTTCTTCACCGCCTACACGGTGAAAGGCGCGAACCGGCCTTTGACCTTCGGTTTCAACGGCGGTCCCGGCGCGGCCTCAGCCTATTTGCATCTCGGCCTGGTCGGCCCGCGCATTCTCGAACTCGGACCCGACGGCCACGACGCCGCGCGTGCAACCTTGCGCGACAATCCGGAAACCTGGCTGCGCTTTACCGACATTGTGATGATCGATCCGATCGGCACCGGCTGGAGCCGCGCCGCCAAAAGCGACGGCGCCAAGGGCTTCTGGAGCGTCAATAACGATGCCAACGCCATGGCCAAGGCGATCTCACTTTACGTCACGCACAACAATCGCGGCGGCTCGCAGAAATTCCTGCTCGGCGAAAGTTATGGCGGCCTGCGCGCGGTCAAGACGGCGCGCGCGCTGCTGCGCGATCAGGGCCTCGCCGTGTCCGGGCTCATCATGCTGTCGCCGCTCCTGTAAGGCTGGCTGACCTTCGGCGACGACATGTCGGCGCTGCGCGCGGCCTTGCAGTTGCCGTCGCTGGCGGCGGCCGAACTGGAGCGCAAAAAGGCGTTCACACTAGAGGCACAGATGGCGGCGGAGAAATTCGCCATGACCGAGTATCTGACGACATTGGCGGTGCGGCCGCCGGAAGGCGATGCGGCGAGATCATTTTACGCGCGCGTCGCCACTATCGCCGGCCTGCCGGAATCGACGGTGCGGCAGTCGCGCGGCTTCATCAACGATTTCGTCAAGAGCCTGCGCATCGGCAAGATCGTGAGCCGCTACGACGCCGATTTCGCGGTCGACGATCCGTTTCCCGACCGGCGGACGGCGGGCGGCGGCGATCCGGTTCTCGATGGCGTGACGCGCGCCTATGGCGGCGGCTTTGCCGATTACGCGCGCAACGAACTCGGCTTCAAGACCGAGATGACCTATACGCTGCTCGCCAATGACGTGAACCGCGCGTGGGACTGGCATGGCGGCCGCTACCAGACCGGCACAGAAAACGACATGCGCACGCTGCTGGCGTTCTCGCCGTCGTTCAAGATTCTGGTCGCGCATGGCTACAGCGATATGGTGACGCCCTACGGCATGACGCGTTATGTGCTCGACCATATTCCGCAGATCGGCGCCGCCGGACGCGTGCGGCTCAATCTCTATCGCGGCGGGCATATGTTTTATATCGATCCGCAGCAACGCAAGGCATTCAGCGACGACGCGGCGGCGTTCTATCGCGTCAATTAGCGCGGCGTGTGCCGGCTCTGGTCCTGAGGCACGAAAATTGCTCTAACCTTCCCTTGAAGCAGGACGGCGACCTGTCATTCTGATCCTTGCCGAACGCTCAAGTGGGGTTATTCGCCTTGGAATTGGTACTCACCGAAATGCTGAGCGCCAGCGTGCGCTGGCTGCATGTCGTCGCCGGCATCGCCTGGATCGGCTCGTCGTTTTATTTCATCCACCTCGACCTCAGCCTGAAGCCGCGCGACGGCCTGCCGCCGGGCGTCAAGGGCGAAGCCTGGCAGGTGCACGGCGGCGGCTTCTACCAGATGATAAAATTCATGGTGGCGCCGGCCAGAATGCCGGACCACCTGACCTGGTTCAAATGGGAGGCCTACGCCACCTGGCTGTCCGGCTTCGGCCTGCTGGTCATCGTCTATTACATGAATGCCGACCTGTATCTGATCGACAGATCGGTGCTGGACATGACGGCGCCGATGGGCGCGGCGGTGGCTTTCTTCAGCCTGCTCGCCGCCTGGCTGGTTTACGAGGGGCTGTGCCGATCGCCGATCGGCAAGCATGAAATGCCGCTGGCGCTGATCGGCTTCGTCTTTCTCGTCGGCCTGACCTATGCCTTTACCCATGTATTCAGCGGCCGCGGCGCCTTCACCCAGATCGGCGCACTGATCGGCACCATCATGGTGGCGAACGTCTTCGTCGTCATCATGCCGTATCAGCGCAAGACCGTGGCGGCCTTGATTGCGGGCGAGACGCCGGACCCGGCCTGGGGCGGCTACGGCAAGCAGCGCTCGATCCACAACAATTACCTGACGCTGCCGGTCGTCTTCCTGATGATCAGCAACCACTATCCGTTCTTTTTCGCCACAAAGTACAACTGGATCATCGTCGCCATCGTGCTGCTGGTCGGGCCGCTGATCCGGCACTTTTTCAATGCGCGGCATGAAGGCAAGGCCAGTCCATGGTGGACATGGTTTGTCGTCGTCTTCGCCATGATGGTGGTGGCCTGGCTGTCGAGCAACGGACCGGCCGGGATGAAGACGGGCGAACTGCCGGCGACGCCGGCCTTCGCGCAGGTCAACGAGATCGTGATGTCACGGTGCAGCATGTGCCATGCCGCCGAGCCGGTCTGGGCCGGCATCGCCGCCGCGCCGAAAGGCATCCGGCTCGACGATCCGGCGGCGATCAAGCTGCACGCCAAGGTGATCGCCATCAACGCCGCCCTGTCGAGCGCCATGCCGCCGGGCAATGTCACGGAAATGACGATGGAAGAACGCCAGATGCTCGCTTCGTGGATCGCCGCCGGCGCACCGGACAAATGACCATGCTTACTCTCGATCAACTCAATGGCATGAGCGAAGCCGATTTTACCGCAGCGCTCGGCGACATCTTCGAGCACTCGCCCTGGGTGGCGAAGGCAGCCCGCGCCCGGCAGCCGTTTGCGACATTGGCGGAATTGCTTGAGGCCATGACGGTGGCGGTGCGCGGCGCGTCCGATGAAGCCAAGCTGACTTTGGTCAAGGCGCATCCCGATCTCGCCGGCAAGGCGGCGCGCGCCGGCGCGCTGACGGCGGATTCGACCAGCGAGCAGGCCAGCGTCGGGCTCGACCGGCTGAGCGAGGTCGAGTTCGCACGCTTCACCGCGCTCAATGACGGCTATCAGGAAAAATTCGGCATTCCTTTCATCATCTGCGTGCGGCGGCACACCAAGGATTCGATCCTGAGCGAGTTCGAGCGCCGGCTGACGCAGGATCAAAGCGGCGCAATTGATGCCGCACTTTCCGAGGTTTTCCGTATTGCCGCGCTGCGTCTCGACCAGCGCGTCACCGCGCCGGTTCGCCTGCCGCTGCACGGAAAATTGTCGACCCATGTGCTCGACACCTATAGCGGCATACCCGCGGCCAGCATTCCGATCGAATTGTGGGAGTTGTCGCGCGACGGCGATGCGCATCTTCTGTTGCGCACCGTCACCAACCGCGACGGTCGCACCGACAAGCCCTTGATTTCGGAACGACCGGTGCCGATCGGCACCTATGAATTGCGATTTTCCATCGCCGGTTACTTCAAGGCGCACGGCGCGGCGCTATCGGAGCCGCCTTTCCTCGGCGTCGTGCCGATCCGCTTTTCCGTCGCCGAGCCGGAGGCGCATTACCATGTGCCGCTGCTGGCGACGCCGTGGAGCTATTCGACCTATCGCGGCCGCTAGTTCTTTGCCTTCTTTCGCCCCCTAGAATCCCGTGTATGGCGCAGGATTGGGCAGCACCTGCCGCAATTTGGTGACTTCAATTGCCAAAGAAATTGGCACACTATTGGCATGTCAGGTGCCGGCGCCGTTTGCGAGGCAAACTCGCAGGCGGCCATTTGGGGCAAGCGTATCGATGTTAAATCCGGCGTCCGCCAGCAGCCCTTCCGCGCGCGCGCCGCTGCTGCAAGCCATCGCCATGACCAAGCGATATGGCTCCTTCGCCGCCAACGACTCGATCGATCTCGACCTCTATGCCGGCGAAATCCACGCCCTTCTGGGTGAAAACGGCGCCGGCAAATCGACTTTGGTCAAGACCATGTACGGCCTGATCCAGCCCAGCGCCGGCGAACTGCGCTGGATGGGCGAAAAGCTCGAACTCACCGGTCCATCCGATGCCCGCGCCAAAGGCATCGCCATGGTGTTCCAGCATTTCTCGCTTTTCGACAACCTGACGGTGGCGGAGAACGTCGCGCTCGGCCTCGACGGCGTCGAGAGCTTCGCCGCCATGTCGGCGCGGCTGGCGCAGGTGTCGCGCGATTACGGCCTGCCGCTCGATCCCAACCGCGAAGTGTGGCGGCTATCAGTCGGCGAGCGCCAGCGCATCGAAATCGTGCGCGCGCTGATGCAGAATCCGAAGCTCCTGATCCTCGACGAGCCGACCGCGGTGCTGACCCCGCAGGAGGCCGACCAGCTTTTCACCGTGCTGTTCCGGCTCAAGAGCGAAGGCCGCGCGCTTCTCTACATTAGCCACAAGCTCGATGAAGTGAAGCGGCTGTGCGACACCGCCACCATTTTACGCGGCGGCAAGAAAATTTCGACTTGCGATCCGCGGAAGGAAACCGCCGCGTCGCTGGCGCGCATGATGGTCGGCGCCGAGATCGGCGAAGTGAAAGCGACCTCCGCCCGCGCCACCACCGTTCCCCGTTTGCTGATCAACGATTTGTCGCTCGAGCCGGACGATCCGCACGGCGTGCATCTCAAGGGCATTTCGATTGAGGTGCAGGGCGGCGAAATCCTCGGAATCGCCGGAGTCGCCGGCAACGGCCAGGATGAATTGTTCTCGGCGCTGTCCGGTGAGCGTCTGGCGCCGCATGAGGACAACGTCATCATCGACGGCCACGCCGCCGGCCACCTCTCGGTCACCGACCGCCGCAAATTGGGCGCGGCCTTCGTGCCGGAAGAACGGCTCGGCCACGGCACCGCGCCGCGCATGAAGCTGTCGGAGAACGCGCTGCTGACCGGGCACGCCGCCAGCCACATGGTGCATCGCGGTTTCGTCGACAAACCGAAGACTTTGGAGACGGTCGACAAGACCACCAAGACCTTCGACGTGCGCAAGGCCAAGCGCGATCCGGAAGCCGTCAGCCTGTCCGGCGGCAACTTGCAGAAATTCATCGTCGGCCGCTAGATCCTGCGCGAGCCCGGCGTGCTGATCGTCAGCCAGCCGACCTGGGGCGTCGATGCCGGCGCTGCCGCCGTCATTCGCCAGGCGCTGCTCGATCTATCGGGGCGCGGCAGCGCCGTGCTGGTGATCAGCCAGGACCTCGATGAGTTGGCCGAGATCGCCGACCGCATCGCCGTGATGTTTCACGGTCATTTGTCGGCGCCGATGGCGGCGGCCGACTCGACGCGCGAAAAGCTCGGCCTGCTGATGGGCGGCGCTTCCGCGGCGGAAGCCTATAGCGGCCAGAAGGAGGCGAGCCATGCAGTTGGTGCTTGAACGGCGCGCCGAACGCTCAACCAAGATCGCCATCCTGTCGCCGCTGCTCGCCATTGCGCTCACTCTGGTGACGATGTCGATTCTGTTCGCCATCCTCGGCAAAAATCCGGCAATGGCGCTCTATGTCTATTTCATCGAGCCGCTGACCGACTCATTCACGCTGATGGAAATCGCGGTCAAGGCGACGCCTTTGGTGATGATCGCCATCGGCCTGTCGCTTTGCTATCTCGCCAATGTCTGGAATATCGGCGCCGAAGGCCAGTTCATCATGGGCGCGGTGTGCGGCAGCTATCTCGCCGTCGTCACCAATGGCACCGATCCCGGCCCCTGGGTGCTGCCGGCCATGTTGCTGATGGGCGCGCTCGGCGGCGCGCTGTGGGCGATGATCCCGGCGTTATGCAAGGTGCGCTACGGCGCCAACGAAATTCTCACCTCGCTGATGCTGGTCTATGTCGCCGACCTGATCATGGACTATCTGGTGCGCGGCCCCTGGCGCGATCCGCAAGGCATGAACTTCCCGACCACCGCCTCGTTCGATCCCGTCGCCACGGTGCCGACTTTGTTCGAGACCGGCCGCATCCACTGGGGCGCGCTTGTCGCGCTGATCGTCGTCGCGCTCGCGGCGGTCATGCTCGGGCGCACCATCAAGGGTTTTGAGATTCGCGTGGTCGGCGCGGCGCCGCGCGCGGCGGCCTTTGCCGGCTTCAATTCGAAACGGCTGGTGCTGTTCACTTTCGCCGTATCGGGCGCGCTGGCGGGTTTGGCCGGCATCATCGAAGTCGCCGGTCCGGTCGGCGTGCTGCAACCGGGCATCTCGCCGGGCTACGGCTTCACCGCCATCATCGTCGCCTTCCTCGGCCGGTTGAACCCGGTCGGCATCCTGATCGCCGGGTTGTTTCTGGCGCTGACGTTCATCGGCGGCGAAGGCGCGCAGATCTCGATGAAGATCCCGCTCGATCTCACCAAGGTGTTTCAGGGCATTTTGCTGTTCTATGTGCTGGCCTGCGACTCGCTCATTCTCTATCGCATCCGCCTGATCGCTTCACCGAAGAAGGCCATTCATGGGACTGCTTGAAGCCATCATCATCTCGGTGATTGCAGCCTCGACGCCGCTGTTACTGGCGGCGGCCGGCGAACTCGTGGTCGAGCGATCCGGCGTTCTCAATCTCGGCACCGAGGGCATGATGATCATGGGCGCCGCCTGCGGCTTTGCCGGCGCCTATTTCACCGGCTCGACTTTGATTGGCGCGCTGTGCGGCATCGCCGCCGGTGCGGCGCTGTCACTGGTGTTCGCGGCGCTGACTTTGGGGCTTGCCGTCAACCAGGTCGCGGCGGGACTGGCGCTGACCATTCTCGGCGTCGGCCTGTCCGGCCTGATCGGCGCCGGCTTCGTCGGCGAGCGCATTACGCCGGCGCCGCATCTCTATCTGCCGGTGCTGACCGGCATTCCGGTCGTCGGCAAAATCTTGTTCGGCCAGGACGGCTTCGTCTATTTCTCGGTCGCTCTCGTCGTGGCGATCTGGTGGTTTCTGTATCGCACCCGCGCCGGTCTGATCCTGCGCGCCGTCGGCGACAGCCACACCTCGGCGCATGCGCTCGGCTACCCGGTGCTGAAAATCCGGCTGCTCGCCGTATTGTTCGGCGGCGGCTGCGCGGGCTTAGGCGGCGCTTTCCTGCCGCTGGCCTATACGCCGTTCTTCATCCCCGGTATGACCGCGGGGCGCGGCTGGATCGCGCTGGCTCTGGTCGTGTTCTCGTCCTGGCTGCCGGGGCGGCTCGCCGCCGGCGCCTATTTGTTCGGCGCGGTGACCATCCTGCAACTGCATGCCCAGGCTTTCGGCCTCGGCATTCCCTCGCAACTGATGACGGCGCTGCCCTATCTGGCGACCGTCATCGTGCTGGTTCTGATCTCTCGCGCGCGCGGCAGCGCCGGTTCGGTCGCGCCGGCCTCGCTCGGCATTGTCTTCGTCCCCGATCGCTAACCTATCCACCCTCGTTCTGATCTCAACGGAGTTGCAACGATGAAAAAACTGATGATGACCGCAGCAGTCGCCGCCTTGGCGATTGTGGCGACCGGCTTTAGCGCCAGCGCCGCCGAGAAACTCAAGATCGGCTTTATCTATCTCGGTCCCGTCGGCGATCTCGGCTGGACCTACATGCACGAAGTCGGCCGCCAGGCCATGGTCAAGGAACTGGGCGACAAGATCGAGACCACCTATCTCGAAAACGTCAGCGAAGGCCCGGACTCGGAGCGCTCGATCGAGCAGCTCGCCCGCACCGGCCACCAGCTCATCTTTACCACATCGTTCGGCTACATGGACCCGACGCTGAAGGTCGCCAAGAAGTATCCGAAGATCAAGTTCGAGCACGCCACCGGCTTCAAGCGCGCGCCGAACCTGGGCACCTATTCCGGCAAGTTTTACGAAGGCCGCTACATCCAGGGCGTGATCGCCGGCAAGATGTCGAAGACCGGCACGCTCGGCTACATCGCCTCGTTCCCGATTCCGGAAGTCATTTCCGGCATCAACGCCACCATTCTCGGCGCCCAGACCACCAATCCGAACATCAAGCTGAAGGTCATCTGGGTGAACACCTGGTTCGACCCGGGCAAGGAAGCCGACGCCGCCAAGGCGCTCGCCGACCAGGGCGTCGATGTGATCATGCAGCACACCGACTCGCCGGCGGCGATGCAGGTCGCGGCGCAGCGCGGCATCTACGCCTTCGGCCAGGACTCCGACATGATCAAGTTCGGCCCGAAGACCCAGCTTACCGCCATCGTCAACAACTGGGGTCCGTACTACATCCGCGCCGCCAAGGCGGCGCTCGACGGCACCTGGAAGGCCGAAGATACCTGGGACGGCCTGAAGGAAAAGATGGTGCTGATGGCGCCCTACACCAACATGCCCGATGACGTGAAGGCGTTGGCGCAGAAGACCGAGGCCGCCATCATTGCCGGCACGCTGCATCCGTTCAAATGTCCGGTGCTCGGGCAGGACGGCAAGGCGGTCGAGTGCAAGGGCGGCGCCAATCTCGACGCCGGGCAGATCCTCGGCATGAACTTCTACGTCAAGGGCGTCGACGACAAGTTCCCGGGGAAGTGAGGCGCTGCGCGAGTTATCCCTCCCCTGAAAGGGGAGGGTCCGGCGCGTTAGCGCCGGGGGTGGGGTATTGCTCAACGTTTGGAAAAACCCCACCCGGCTCGCATTCGCTCGCCACCCTCCCCCTGCGGGGGAGGGATACGAAAGCTCTACCCCTGCACCATCCTTGCCGCGGCTTGATGCCGCCGCATCAAATCGCCGAGATCGAGACCGGGAATGGCGCCGTCTTGAACCGTCCAGTGGCCATTCACCATCACGCGGTCGGCGCGATGCGCGCCACACAGCACCAGCGCCGCCAGCGGATCGCCATGCCCGGAAAAGCGCAATTCGTCGAGCTTGAACAGCGCCAGATCGGCGCGCTTGCCCGCCGCGATCTCGCCCAGCTCAGGACGGCCGACGCAGGCCGCCGATCCCTTGGTCGCCCAGCGCAAGGCGTCCTTGTGGCTGACCTTGAGCACGCCATAACGCCCGCGCTGCAACAGAAACGCGGCCCGCACTTCCTGCATCAGGTTGGATTCATCGTTCGAGGCCGAGCCATCGACGCCAAGGCCGATCGACACGCCGGCCGCTTCGAGATCGCACACCGGACAGGCGCCGGAGCCAAGCGTCTGGTTCGAGCACGCGCAATGAGAAATGCTGACGCCGCCTTTGGCGAGGCGCGGCATTTCATCGGCGCTGAAATGCACGCCATGCGCCAGCCAGGTGTGACTGGTAAGCCAGCCGCAATCCTCCAGATAATCGAGCGGGCGGACGCCATAGAGCTGCTGGCAGAATTTGTTTTCGTCCTCGGTCTCGGCCAGATGGGTGTGCAGGCGCACGTTGAGCTTGTCCGCCAAAGCAGCAGTCGATTTCATCAGCGCCGTGGTGACCGAAAACGGCGAACACGGCGCCAGCGCGATCTGTGTCATCGCCGCATCGCCGCGTTCGTGATAACGGTCCACCAGTCTTTTGCTGTCGGCGAGGATAGTGTCCTCGTCCTGCACCACCGAATCCGGCGGCAGGCCGCCATCGCGCTCCGACAGGTTCATCGAGCCGCGCGTCAGCAGAGTGCGGATGCCGAGGCGTTTCGCCGCCGCGATCTCGATGTCGATGCCGTCTTCAAGTCCCTTGGGAAAGACGTAATGATGGTCGGTGGTCGTGGTGCAGCCGGACAGCATCAGCTCGGCCATCGCCACGGTGACGGCGGCGTCGAGCGCCTCCGGCGTCATCTTGGCCCAGATCGGGTAGAGCGCCTTGAGCCAGGGAAACAATTCGCGGTCGAGCGCGCCAGGGACGGCGCGCGTCAGCGTCTGGTAGAAGTGATGATGGGTGTTGATCAGACCGGGAATGACGACATGGTCGCGCGCCTCGAACGGCTTGGCTGTGGTTTTGGGCTCACGGCCCTTCGGCACCAGTTCGACAATCGCGCCATCCAACACGACAACGCCGCGCTCGGCGCCGTCGGCCAGAATCGCCATCGGGTCCTTGATCCAGATTGCTTGGGTCATACGCGCATCCCTTTGCCTTTATCCTACCGAGTCTTGCAAGACCGGGACCAGTGCTCTCTTCACCTCTCCCATAGGGAGAGGTCGGCACACGAAGTGTGCCGGGTGAGGGGTTTTAGCCTCAAGAGAGTCACTTGCCCCCTCACCCCAACCCTCTCCCCCATAGCTCGCCGTACGGCGAGCGTTCGCTCGCCTATGGGGAGAGGGAGCGCGCCGAATTCGCGGCACTGTCATTGCGAAACTGCCCCATGGACCTGAACACCATCAAGGAAGTGACCCGACCGAAGGCGCGCGGCGAACTGAGCGGCTGGCGCGAGGGCGACGCCTTTCTCGGCGGCGGCACATGGCTGTTTTCCGAGCCGCAACCGAAGCTGACGCGGCTGGTCGATCTGTCCACTTTCGGCTGGGAGTCCTTAACGGCCAGTGCGGAGGGCCTTGAGATCGCCGCCACCTGCACCGTCGCGCAACTCGACGCACTAACGCCGCCCATTGAATGGACCGCCGCGCCCTTGATCGGCCAATGCTGCCGCGCCTTTCTCGCCTCGTTCAAGATCTGGAACGCGGCGACCGTCGGCGGCAACATCTGCATGTCGCTACCGGCCGGGCCGATGATTTCGCTGACTGCCGCGCTCGACGGCGAAGCCTTGCTGTGGACGCCGGACGGCAGTGAACGGCGGGTGCCGATTGTCGATTTCGTCAAGGGACCGTTGAGCAATGCCTTGAGGCCCGGCGAATTGATGCGCAGCATTTTTGTGCCCAAGGCGGCGCTGACCACGCGCACGGCATTCCGCCAGATATCGCTCGCCAATCACGGCCGCTCCGGCGCGCTGGTCATCGGTACGCTTGCGTCAAACGGCGCTTTCGCACTGACCATCACGGCTTCAACGCCGCGACCCATTCAACTCGCATTCGATGCCCTGCCCTCGATCGACGCGCTCCATGCGCGCATCGAAGCGGCGGTCGATACCTGGTACGACGACATTCACGGCCTCCCGGCATGGCGCCGGCACATGACCTTGCACTTCGCGCAGGAAATCCTCGGCGAACTCGGCGAAGGCGCGCGATGACATACACTATCAACGGCAAGCCCTTCACCGAGCAGCCTGCCGCCGGCCAATGCCTGCGCACCTTCCTGCGCGAGCTCGGCCATTTCGGCGTCAAGAAGGGCTGCGACGCCGGCGACTGCGGCGCCTGCACCGTCTATCTCGACGGTGAGCCGGTGCATTCCTGCCTGATACCGGCATTCCGCGCCGAAGGCCGCGAGGTCACCACCATCGAAGGCCTCGCCAATGGCAACGAGCTGCACCCGATGCAGCAGGCTTTTCTCGACGCGCAGGGTTTCCAGTGTGGCTTCTGCACCGCCGGCATGATCATGACCGCCGCCGCGCTCAACCAGGCGCAGCGCGCCGACCTGCCGCGCGCGATGAAAGGCAATCTGTGCCGCTGCACCGGCTATCGCGCCATCGAGGACGCCATTGCCGGCAAGCGTAACACCGAAGATGGCCGCGCCGGCTGCGGCGTCGGCCACAACGTCCCTGCCCCCGCCGGGCCCGATGTCGTCACCGGCAAAGCGCGCTTCACGCTCGATGTCGCCATCGAAGACTTGCAGCACATAAAGCTGGTGCGTTCGCCGCATGCGCATGCGCGCATACGCGCTATCGACAAGACCGAGGCCTTGAAAGTGCCCGGCGTCATTGCCGTGCTGACGCATGAGGACGCGCCCTCGACCGCGTTTTCGACCGCGCGGCATGAAACGCGGCTGATCGATGCCGACGACACGATGGTGCTCGATACTGTCGTGCGTTATATCGGCCAGCGCGTCGCCGCCGTGGTCGCCGACAGCGAGGCCGCGGCGGAAGAAGGCTGCCGCAGGCTCAGGGTGGACTATGAGGTTCTGCCCGCCGTGTTCGATCCGGAACAGGCGATGCAGCCCGGCGCGCCGCTGCTGCATGGCGACAAAGGTCCCGATGCGCGCATCCACGACGCCGGGCGCAACCTCATTCATGCGGTGCACAGCGAATTCGGCAATGCCGAGGCCGGCTTCGCGCAGGCCGACGCGATCCACGAAGGCACCTATTTCGTGCCGCGCGTGCAGCACGCGCACCTGGAAACGCTGTGCGCCATTGCCTGGATCGATGCCGGCGGGCGGCTCAATGTGCGTTCCTCGACGCAAGTGCCGTTCCTGACGCGACAGGAACTGGCGCGCGTGTTCAGCTTGGCGGAAGACAAAGTGCGCGTTTTTTGCGAACGCGTCGGCGGCGGCTTCGGCGCCAAGCAGGAAATGATGGTCGAGGACATCGCCGCTTTAGCCGCGCTCAAGACCGGGAAGCCGGTGAAGATCGAATTCACCCGCGAAGAACAGTTCATCGCGGCGACAACCCGGCATCCGATGAAAATGCGCGTCAAGATCGGCGCAACAAGCGACGGAACCCTGACCGCCATCGAGATGCATGTCGTTTCGAATACCGGCGCCTATGGCAATCACGGCGCGCCGGTGCTGGAACATGCCTGTTCGGAATCGATCAGCGTCTATCGTTGCCCGAACAAGAAGGTCGATGGCTACGCCGTCTATACCAACACCGTGCCGGCCGGGGCGTTTCGCGGCTACGGCCTGCCGCAGACGCAGTTCGCCGTCGAGTCGGCAATGGACGAGGTCGCGCGCATGATCGGCCTCGACGGCATCGAATTCCGCCGCCGCAACGTGGTCAAGCAAGGCGAGCCGATGCTGGGCGCTCATGCGCCCGACCCGAACATGATTCACGGCAGTTACGGACTCGATCAATGTCTCGATCTGGTCGAGGCCGCGATGCGCCAGGATTCGCCGGGCGCGACATTGCCGCCGGAGTGGCTCGTCGGCGAGGGAACGGCGCTCACCATGATCGGCACGGTGCCGCCGGGCGGGCATTATTCCGATACATATATCTGGCTGGAGAGCGACGGCACATACGCCATGACCATCGGCACTGCCGAATTCGGCAACGGCACCACGACGGTGCATCGGCAGGTCGCCGCCAGCGTGCTCGGCGCCCTGCCGTCCCGGATCACCTTCTCGCAGTCGGACACCGATCATGGCGGCCACGACACCGGTGCCTACGGCTCGACCGGCACCGTCATCGCCGGACGCGCGACGCAGAAGGCGGCCGAAGCCTTGCGGGACATATTGCTCGACTTCTCGGCAAAGCATAGCGGCGCGGCGCGCATCGACTGCAGACTCACCGACGGCGCGGTCCTGTGCGGCAATACGTCGATTGCGCTCGCCGACCTGCGCCAAGCCGCGGCCATCGCCGGCGTCATGCTGTCCGCGCACGGCACCGCCAACGGCATTCCGCGCTCGGTTGCCTTCAACGTGCAAGGCTTTCGCGTCGCGGTGAACCGCATCAGCGGCGAGGTCAAAATATTGAAGAGCGTGCAAGCCGCCGACGCCGGCACCGTCATCAATCCGATGCAATGCCGCGCCCAGATCGAGGGCGGCGTGGCGCAGGCGCTCGGTGCAGCCTTGTTCGAGGAAATCGTCATCGATGGTGAAGGCCGCGTCACCAATCCGACGTTCCGCAATTATCACATCCCGGCCTTTGCCGACATTCCGCGCACCGACGTGCTGTTCGCCGACACCTCCGACACGCTCGGCCCGTTCGGCGCCAAATCGATGAGCGAAAGCCCGTATAATCCGGTCGCCGCCGCGCTCGGCAACGCCATCCGCGACGCCACCGGCGTGCGCTGCTACCGGCTGCCCTTCAAGCCGGACCGGCTGCATGCCGCTTTAACGGCCGCGGCAACTGGCTAACCAATTCAGCAGGTAACGCTGGCAAATCGCGGTTTTACGGGCCTAAATGGCAGCGCGGCCCAGAACTTGCATGATTATTGGGCACCGAATTGGCCTTAACAGCAGTACACTGACGACCAGCGTTCAACAGTAACGGTAGCCCATGTCGATCCTCGCCGGCCTGCACCATGTCACCCGCTACATCTACGACAAGCCGATCGCGCTCGGGCCGCAGATCGTGCGGCTGCGCCCGGCGCCGCATGGTCACACCCGTATCCCGAGCTATTCGCTCAAGGTGAAGCCCGAACAGCATTTCGTGAACTGGCAGCAGGACCCACACGGCAACTGGCTGGCGCGCTTCGTCTTCCCGGAAAAGACCACCGAATTTTCGGTGACGGTCGACTTCCTCGCCGACCTCGAAGTGGTCAATCCATTCGACTTCTTCGTCGAGCCGTTCGCCGAGCAGTGGCCGTTCGAGATGCCGGCGGATCTGAAGGAAGATCTCTCGGCCTATGTCGATCCGGAACCGGCCGGCCCGCTGCTGCAGACTTTGATCGACTCGATCTCGCGCGAGAAGCGCAACACCATCGACTTCCTGGTCGATCTCAACCAGCGCATCCAGTCGATCGTCAAATATATCGTGCGTCTCGAGCCGGGCGTGCAGACGCCGGAAGAGACGCTCGTCTCCGGATATGGCTCGTGCCGCGACTCGGCCTGGCTCTTGACGCAGTTGCTGCGCCACATCGGCCTGCCGGCGCGTTTCGTTTCCGGCTATCTCATTCAGTTGAAGCCCGACATCAAGTCTCTCGACGGCCCGAGTGGCACCGATCATGACTTCACCGATCTGCACGCCTGGACCGAAGTCTATCTCCCCGGTGCCGGCTGGATTGGTTTCGATCCGACCTCCGGCCTGTTGTGCGGCGAAGGCCATCTGCCGGTCGCGGCCACGCCGCATTACCGTTCCGCCGCGCCGATCACCGGCATGGTCGAACCGAGCGGCGTCGATTTCGAATTTGAGATGAAGATCGAGCGCATCGCCGAGCGGCCGCGCGTCACCGCGCCGTTCTCCGACGATGCCTGGGCGGCGCTCGACGCGCTCGGCGAGAAGGTCGATGCCGATCTCATCGCCGGCGACGTGCGCCTGACCATGGGCGGCGAACCGACTTTCGTCTCGATCGACGATTATCAATCCGCCGAATGGAATACGTCGGCGCTCGGGCCGCAGAAACTCATTCGCGCCAACGAACTGATCCAGCGCCTGCACGACCGCTTCGCGCCCGGCGCGCTTTTGCATTACGGCCAGGGCAAATGGTATCCGGGCGAGGAACTGCCGCGCTGGGCTTATTCGCTGTACTGGCGGCGCGATGGCCAACCGATCTGGCAGAATCTCGATCTGATCGCGCGTGACAAGACCACACCGGAGCCGACCTCGCTCGACGCGCAGGCTTTTGCCGAAAACGTCGCGGCGCGGCTCGGCCTCAAGAGCGAATTCGTGCAGCCGCTATACGAAGACCCGGCCGACCGCCTGCTCAAGGAAGGCGCGCTGCCGCCGAACATCGATCCGGGCAATCCGAAGCTCGACGATGTTGCCGAACGCGGCCGCATCCTGCGCACCTTCGAGCGACACCTCACCCATCCGACCGGCTTTGTGCTGCCGGTGCAGAACTGGAATGCGCAGGCCAAATCGGGCTGGCTGAGCGAGTTGTGGCAGACACGGCGCGGGCGCCTGTATCTAATCCCGGGTGACTCACCGGCCGGCTTCCGCTTGCCGTTGAGCCAATTGCCTTACTTTACCGCCGCCGATTACCCGCATCTTGTCCCGGGCGATCCGATGGACGAGCACCCCGAACTGCCGCCGGCGGCTGCCATTGCCGCCAAGCCGCGCGCCGACAAGAAAGCCGGGACGCTGGTGGCGCAAGCCGGTCCGCGCTCGATGGCCGCGCTGCAGGCGTCCGGCATCCCGGTGCGCACCGCGCTGACGCTCGAAGTCCGCGACGGCCGTCTGTGCGTCTTCATGCCGCCGACCGAGAAGCTGGAGGAATATCTCGAATTGCTGGCGGCGGTCGAAGCGACCGCGGCGCAGATGAAAGTCCCGGTGCACATCGAAGGCTACACGCCGCCGAGCGATCCGCGCATCGATGTCATCCGCGTCACGCCCGATCCCGGCGTCATCGAAGTCAACGTGCATCCGGCGTCGAGCTGGCGCGAAGCCGTCACCATCACGCGCGGCCTGTACGAAGACGCGCATCACTCGCGGCTCGGCACCGACAAGTTCATGATCGACGGCCGCCACACCGGCACCGGTGGCGGCAACCACGTCGTGCTCGGCGGCCGCAATGCCGCCGACAGTCCGTTCCTGCGTCGTCCCGACCTGCTCAAGAGCCTGCTGATCTACTGGCAGCGCCACCCGTCGCTGTCTTATCTGTTCTCCGGCCTGTTCATCGGCCCGACCAGCCAGGCGCCGCGCATGGACGAAGCGCGCACCGACATGCTGTACGAACTCGAGATCGCCTTCGCCAAGGTGCCGGCGCCCGATAAAGGCGAGGCGCCGCCGCCCTGGCTGGTCGATCGCCTGTTCCGCAACATCCTGGTCGATGTCACCGGCAACACGCACCGCACCGAAATCTCGATCGACAAGCTGTTCTCGCCGGACAGCGCCACCGGCCGTCTCGGCCTCGTCGAATTCCGTGGCTTCGAAATGCCGCCGGATGCGCGCATGTCGCTGGCGCAGCAGTTGTTGCTGCGCGCGCTGGTCGCCAAGTTCTGGCGCGCGCCACTCGACGGCAATCTGGTGCGTTGGCAGACGGCGCTGCACGACAAATTCATGCTCGAGCATTTCGTCTGGGAGGATTTCCAGGACGTACTGCGCGACCTGAAAGCGTCCGGCTACGATTTCGATCCGGTCTGGTTCGATGCGCAACGCCAGTTCCGTTTCCCGCGCTACGGCGCGGTCGAACATGGCGGCGTCAAAATGGAAATCCGTCATGCGCTGGAGCCGTGGCATGTGCTCGGCGAGGAAAATACCGCCGGCGGCACGTCGCGCTTTGTCGATTCCTCGGTCGAGCGGTTGCAGATCAAAGTCGAAGGCTTTGTCGAAGGCCGCCACCTCGTCACCTGTAACGGCCGCCGCCTACCGTTGCGTTCGACCGGGCGCTCCGGCGAATTCGTCGCCGGCGTCCGCTTCAAGGCCTGGAAGCTCGCCTCGGCGCTGCATCCGACGCTCGATGTCGATGCGCCTTTGACCTTCGATATCGTCGATACCTGGAGCGGGCGCTCGCTGGGCGGTTGCGTTTATCACGTCGCGCATCCCGGGGGCCGCAATTACGAGACATTCCCTGTGAACTCCTACGAAGCCGAGGCCCGGCGGCGGGCGCGCTTCGACGATATCGGCCATACTCCCGGCCGCTTCGAACCGCCCGAACAGGCCCGCTCGCTCGAATACCCGACCACGCTCGATCTGCGGCGCGCGCCCTAACAGAAATGCCAACCCTAACTGATGTCAGCCCTGCCGGACAGTACGCGCAAGATTGAGGACGGCAGCCTGGACAAGTTCGTGTCGGGCTACCGGCCGCTGCCCGGCATCGTCGATGAGATGATGGACGGCGACGGCCAGGTGCGCGCGCACTGGAAGCCGTTGCTGTCCATGCTCGCCGATCTCGGCCCCGAGGAAATCAACCGGCGCTTTTCCTCGGCCGACCGGTACCTGCGCGACTCGGGCGTGTTCTACCGCGTCTATGAAGACCCGGCCGGGCTGGAGCGTCCCTGGCCGCTCAGCCATATTCCGCTTTTGATCGAGCCGACCGAATGGAAGGCGCTGGAAGCCGGCCTCGTCCAGCGCGCGGCGCTCTTGGAAGCCGTGCTGGCCGACGCCTATGGGCCCGGCCAACTGACCAAAGACGGGCGCTTGCCCGCGGCACTCGTTGCCGGCAATCCCGAATTCTTAAGACCGCTGGTCGGCGTCGAGCCGCCGGGCGGTTCACATTTGCGATTCTATGCCGTCGATGTCGGCCGCGGCCCGGACGGCCGTTGGTGGGTGCTCGGCGACCGCGCGCAAGCGCCATCGGGCGCCGGCTATGCGATCGAGAACCGGCTGGCTCTGTCACGCGCTATCCCCGATATTTATCGCGCCGCGCGCGTCAAGCGCGTCGCGCCGTTCTTTCAGGCGTTTCAGGC
This sequence comes from Rhizobium sp. Q54, assembly GCA_945870035.1. Classification (GTDB taxonomy): domain Bacteria; phylum Pseudomonadota; class Alphaproteobacteria; order Rhizobiales; family Xanthobacteraceae; genus Pseudolabrys. The sequence goes on from CAMBQQ010000054.1 coordinate 22,208, forward strand.
CGAGCTGTTCGAATACAACCGGCAGGACGATGCCCGCGTCTGTCTGCTGACGCCCGGCCCGCTCAACGAAACCTATTTCGAGCATGCCTACCTCGCCCGCTACCTTGGTTTGTTGCTGGTGGAAGGTGAGGATCTCATCGTGCGCAACGATGGCGTCTTCATCCGCACCATTTCCGGCCTGCGCCGCACCGAAGTCCTGTTGCGCCGTATCGATGCCGACTTTGCCGACCCGCTGGAATTGAACGCTGCGTCACGTCTCGGTGTCGCCGGCCTGGTGCAGGCGGTGCGTGACGGCAAGGTGGTGATCGCCAATGCGCTCGGCGCCGGCCTGGTCGAAGCGCGCGCCATGCTCGCCTTCCTCCCGGCGCTGGCGCCGCATGTACTCGGCCAGGAACTGCTGCTGCCGAACGTCGCCACCTGGTGGCTCGGCCGCGCCGATGTCCGCGACGAAATTCTCGCCAAGCTCGACAGCATGGTGATCGCGCCGGCCTTCGGTTCGGCCGGCGGCACTCTCGGGTCGGAACTCGACGACAGCCAGCGCCGCGACCTGCTGCAAGGGATCGCCGACCGCCGTATCGACTATGTCGCGCAGGAAGCCGTCACCTTGTCGAGCACGCCGGTGTGGCGCGAAGGCAAATTGCAGCCGCGGCCATTTTCGCTGCGACTTTATCTCGCCAAGGTCGGCGACGGCTGGCAGGTGATGCCCGGCGGCTTCGTGCGCATCGCCGACAATCCGGACGCGCGCGCCATTAGCTTGCAAGGCGGCGACGCCACCGCCGATGCCTGGGTGCTGTCCGAAGGTCCGGTGTCCGCCGTGACGCTGCTGCCGGCGCCGGAGCGCGTCACCATCCAGCGCGCCACCGGCATGCTGCCGAGCCGGGCCGCCGACAATCTGTTCTGGGTCGGCCGCTATGTCGAACGCACCGAGGCGACATTGCGGCTGGTGCGCGCGCTGCTCAACCGCGTCGCCGACGCCGACGACACGGCCGCCCCGATCGTCAATGCGATCACCGACCTGTTGCAGAACTGGAGCGCCGCGCCGGTCGAAGCTGGCGGGTCGCCGCAAATGGTGGCACGTTCAGTGCTGACCAACACCAAGTTCAACGGCTCGCTGCCGGGCCTGGTCAATGCGGCGCGCGCCGCCGCCTCGGTCATCCGCGAACGCTTCTCGCCGGATGCCTGGCGCGCCATTGACGACCTCGTGGCGCTGACCGAATTGTCGCTGGCGCCCGGCCCGGTCGAACGCGCCATGGTCGAGCGCGTCGAGGCCTCGCTGCGCATCATTTCGTCATTCTCCGGACTGGCGCAGGAGAACATGACGCAGCTTGCCGGCTGGCGCTTTCTTGAACTCGGCCGCCGCATCGAGCGCGCGCTTCAGACCTGCCGCTTTGTCCGCTGTTTCGCCGACGGCAATGCGCCATCGGGCGGGCTCGACGTGCTGCTCGAACTCGCCGACAGCCAGCTCACCTACCGGCAGCGCTATTTGATGGTCGCGGCGAAAGCACCGGTGGTCGATCTGGTCATGCTCGATCCGAACAATCCGCGCTCGGTCGCCTATCAGATCGACCGCATCGAGGCCCATCTCGCCGCTTTGCCGAAAGGCCAGACCGCCGCCGGCCGCCTGACGCCCGTGCAGCAGGTCGCCGCGTCGATCGCCACCCGCTTCCGTACCGCCGACGCCGTCAATATGGATGACGCGCAGATCATCGACATCGAAGACAGCCTGATGAAACTGTCGGAAGCAATCGCGTCGGCCTATCTGACTCACATTGAGCGCTCGCAGACGGCGTGGGATGCGCTGTCATGATCTACGACATCCGCCAGACCACCGAATGCACCTACGCCACGGCGGTCACCAACGCGCATCACGTCCTGCGCCAGACGCCGGTCAACCGGCCGGGCCAGCGCGTCCAGGTGTCGTCATTGCAGATCGAGCCGGCGCCGGTGAGCCGGCGCGAGGGCCAGGATTTCTTCGGCAACCGGCTGACCTGGATCGCGCTCGAGGAAGCGCATGACACGCTGACCGTGCGCGTGTCGGCGCGCATCGCCGTCGATGCCTTCGCCATTGCGCCCGGCACGACCGTGCCCAACTGGGAAGCGGTGCAGGAGGAAGTCTTCGCCTCCGCCGATATCGGCCCGACGGCGCCGGCGCATTTCCTGTTTCCGAGCCGGATGGTGTCGCTCGATCCGGAGATCCGCGATTATGCGCGGCCGAGTTTCCCGCCCGGCCGTTCGATCCTGGACGCCGCGACCGACCTGACGCACCGCATCAAAACCGACATGACCTATGAAATCGGCGCCACCACGGTACGCACGACGCCGCCGATGTCGTTCGCGCTGCGCCGCGGCGTCTGCCAGGACTTCGCCCACATCATGATCGCCGGGCTGCGGGGCCTCGGCCTGCCGGCGGCCTATGTCAGCGGCTATTTGCGAACCGTTCGCCCGCCGGGCGCCGCGCGCTTGCAGGGCGCCGATGCCATGCACGCCTGGGTGCTGGTCTGGTGCGGCGCGGCCATCGGCTGGGTCGGCTTCGATCCGACCAACGACATGATCGCGTCCGACGAGCATATCGTGCTCGCGGTCGGCCGCGACTACACCGACGTCGCGCCGATGGACGGCGTCATCGTCGTGTCCGGCGGACAGACGATCGATGTGGCGGTCAATGTCTTGCCGGTGAGCTGACTGTCGGCCGCCCATAGCGAATCCCGCCGGCGCGGTTACTATCGAATTCGAGTGGGCGACTCGAGGGCACCTCGAACAATAGCGTTTTTGCTGCGTGATCGTTAGCCCGCGCGGATCGGCGGGCAATTGGCAGATGATCTGACGCCGGTGCGGCTCCGCCGTATGCACCCGGCGTCCTGTTGAGGGTGGCACAAGCTGCCTTTTCCCTCAT
>CAMBQQ010000055.1 GCA_945870035.1 Rhizobium sp. Q54
CATGAGGGAAAAGGCAGCTTGTGCCACCCTCAACAGGACGCCGGGTGCATACGGCGGAGCCGCACCGGCGTCAGATCATCTGCCAATTGCCCGCCGATCCGCGCGGGCTAACGATCACGCAGCAAAAACGCTATTGTTCGAGGTGCCCAATAGTCTGATTGCCCGCCATGCCGCTGCTCATAACCTGCCTGAGGAACTGGTGCGCCGTGTGATCAAGCGCGAAAGCCGCGGCAATCCGCGCGCCATCAGCAAGGGCAATTACGGCTTGATGCAGATCCGGCTCGGCACCGCCCGCGCCATGGGTTATCGCGGCGGCATTCAGGGCCTGCTCGATGCCGATACCAACATGACCTATGCGGTCAAATATCTGGCCGGCGCTTATCAAGTCGCCGGCGGCAATCAAGACCGCGCCGTGCGTTATTACGCCGCCGGTTATTATTACGCCGCCAAGCGCAAGGGCCTGCCGGCGCCGGGCAGCAATCAGCCGCTGAATATTTTGAAGGTTGCCTCGAGCACCGATGCAGTGATCCAGCGCACGACGAGCGCTAAATTGGTCAACAGGTAAGCCTACCGGTTTTCCGCCGTCCTGCTGGGCGCGGCGCGCGTCCGGCGTGCCGTCGCCGGTTTAACAGTCGGGGCTTTTGCGGCGGCGTTCTGGTTGGCGCTCAAACTGGCGAAAAAAGCCCGCAGAAGATTGAACGGCGGCGGCATGGCGACGTCGGTCTGCGTCGCCGGCGCGGTTGGCCGGGCCGCGGGCTTTCGAACATGGCGTTTGCGGATGACCACCACGGGCTTGGCCTGCTCCGGTGGTGACATCGAAGGCAGTTTGGACAGCGGCGGCTCGACCGTCGCGGCCGCAAGTGCTTCGCTTGCGCTATCGGCCGGAACCGCGCTGACCGATGGCGCCCTGGCGACCGGCGGTTTTTCCTCGACCGGCGTGACCGGCAATTCCAGCGACGATGTCTCGCCGATATCGATCGGGATGGTCGCGGCCGGCGCGACATTGACGGAGCCGGTCACATCCTCCGGCACAGCCTCGTTGCGCACGGCTGGCAGGCTGGCGACCTGGCTGTCTGGTTCGGCTGCCGCGGCCGGCAAGTCTTGTGACAGTTCGGTCGGCACATCGGTCGGCAGGTCGCGTAACCGCTCGACTTCGTCGGCTCGCTTAAGGGCGGCGTGGATCAGATACTGCCGCCATTCAGGATGCGCGCGCCGGTCGACCAGCGCGCCGCGCGCTGCCGCATCGTCCACGGCGAATTGCGCGTGCGGCCGGCCCGGCGGCATCAGCGCCAGGCCCAGGATCGCTATGGCGAGAAATACGCCGCCTACTGAAATCGTTCGGAGAATCGGCAGCATGGTAAGTGGATAACTGAGTCGTAGAAAAGACCAAAGACAACTTATTAGACGTTTGCCGCGCTTGACGTGCCGGCCACACGCAGAACGAGTCTGGCGGCGTGTCGAGGCAGAGCTCGTGACAGCCCGGGAGGCGGTTGCTAGGACATCAGCCACAAAGCTGGCCGCTTCAGGCCGCCAAGAGTCTTTCGGGGGGAGCGCGATGTTCAAGAAGCCGAATTGCCCGGTGATCGCCATCGAGGAGCATTACTGGGACGCCGACTTGGCGAAGCATTACACCGGGTCGGAAGCCGGCCATGGCGGCGCGATGCAGGAACGGCTGTTCGATTTCGGTGCGCTGCGGATCAAGGAAATGGACGAGGCCGGCATCGACATCCAGGTGCTATCGCACGGCGCGCCCTCGACCCAGAAGCTGCCGATCGACATCGCCGCGACGCTGACCGCGCAGGTCAACGACCGCCTGGCGAAAATCTGCGCCGCCAACCCGGCGCGCTTTGCGGCCTTCGCCGCCCTCCCCACCGCCGACCCGCACGCCGCCGCCGACGAGCTCGAGCGCTGCGTCACCAAGCTCGGCTTCAAGGGTGCGATGATCCACGGCATGGCCAATGGCGAGTTCATCGACGGCAAGAAATACTGGCCGATCTTTGCGCGGGCCGAAAAGCTCGACGTGCCGATCTATCTGCACCCGTCATTGCCGAACGCGACAGTGACGGAAATCTATTATCAAGATTATGCCAAAGACTTCCCGCTGGTGGTGCGGCCGGCCTGGGGCTTCACGGTGGAAACTGCGACGCAGGCGATCCGGCTGGTGCTGTCCGGCGTGTTCGAGGCGCATCCGAACCTGAAAATCATGCTCGGCCATTTCGGCGAGACGCTGCCCTTCCTGATGTGGCGCATCGATTCGGCGCTCAAGCGGCCGGGCCAGAAGGCGCTTAGCTTCCGCGACGTGTTCAGCAAGAACTTCTACGTCACCACCAGCGGCTTTTTCTCTACTCCGGCGCTGTTGTGCACGATGATGGAAATGGGCGTCGATCACATCCTTTATGCGGTCGATTGGCCATTCGTCGCCGATAACAAGCCGTCCATCGAGTGGATGGCCGGCGTGCCGCTGTCCGATGAGGACAAGGCCAAAATCTTGAGCGGCAATGCCAGGCGTCTGTTAAGGATGTAAGCACTCGGCAAGACGCCGCTGAGATTGCGCGCGGCGTGCGCAACTTGTTAGAACGTTACGCACCGCTCGGTGCGGGCCCGTAGCTCAACGGTTAGAGCCGACCGCTCATAACGGTCTGGTTGCAGGTTCGAGTCCTGCCGGGCCCACCACGCATTCTGAGAAGAATGTGTTTCAGAGCCTGAAACGGTGCCGCTGACCGCGCTTTCCTGGAATCTCCGCACTTGTAACCGGATAGATACATAGCGTAAGAATCCGGCAAGCGACAAAAAAACGAAAAAGGGAGAAAGCCATGCAGCGCAGCAGCGACCGGATTCTCACCACTCATGTCGGCAGCCTGCCGCGCCCAGCCGATCTTCATGCCATGACAGTAGCGCGGGGCGCCGGGCAAAAAGTCGACGACGCCAAGTATAACGCGCGCGTGCGTCAGGCAGTCGCAGATATTGTCAATAAGCAGGCCGAGATCGGCATCGATATCGTCTCTGACGGAGAGATGAGCAAGCCGAGCTTCATCACGTATATTAACGATCGTCTTGCCGGCTTCGAAGTCGATAGCGCCGAACGCAATCAAAGTCCCTGGGTTGGCTCTCGCGAAGTCAAAGCCTTTCCGGATTTTTACGCACCGCAACTTACCAATGTGCACACTAAACATGTACATTACATCTGCAATGGCCCGGTGAAATATCGCGGCGGCGACAAGCTGAAAGCCGACCTCGACAATTTTAAAGCAGCATTGTCCGGTGTGAAGGTTGCCGAAGCGTTTCTGCCGTCGACCTCGGTATCGAGCATCGAGGACTGGAACCGCAACGCTTATTACAAAAGCGAAGAGGAATATCTGTCGGCTCTTGCCGAGGCGATTGGCGAGGAATATCGCGCCATCGTCGATGCCGGCTTCATGCTGCAGGTAGATGACCCGCATCTTGTCACCTATTACGTCTGCCATCCTGACAAATCAATGGAAGAATGCCGCAAGTGGATCGCGCTGCGTGTCGAAGCGATCAACCACGCATTACGCGGTATTCCGAAAGACAAGGTGCGTTTCCACACTTGCTACGGCATCAATTTCGGGCCGCGCGTGCATGACATCGAGGTTAAGTACATCGTTGATATTCTAGGCCGGCTGAACGCCGGCGCGTTCTCGTTCGAAGCCGCCAATCCGCGTCACGAACACGAGTGGACGTCCTGGCGCGACGCCAAACTTCCCGACGATGTCATCATGATTCCCGGCATGATCACGCAATCCAACGTCATGGTCGAGCATGAGGAATCGATCGCGCAGCGGCTAGGCCGCTGGGTCGACGCTTTCGGCAAGGAGCGCGTCATTGCCGGCACCGATTGCGGCTTTGCCAGTTTCGCCGGCAATGACGAGATCCACGAAACCATCGTCTGGGCGAAGTTCAAGGCACTTGTCGAAGGCGCCCGCATAGCTTCGGAATCGACCAAACCGCGCATTGCGGCAAATGCTTGATCGTAAATATTGGAAGTCTGGAGACTAATCATGAGCAGCAAATCCAATGCGCGTATTCTCACCACGACGGTCGGCTCCTATCCGGTGCCGGACTGGTTGGTTGCTCTGCCGTCTGATCAGGCGGTCATCGATGCGACGCGGGTCGTCATCGACACACAGGAGCAGGCCGGCATCGACTTGGTCTGTGACGGCGAGCTTTACCGCTTCGATGTCAATCATCCCGAAACCAACGGCATGATCGAATATTTTGTGCGGCCGATGTCCGGCGTGCGCAACGAGATCGGATTGGCGGAATGGCTGGAGTTCAAACAGTCGCCCGACCACAAATTCCGCTCGCGGCCGCCAGGCGTGGTCGAGACCGCGGTCGGCCCCGGTTCGCTTGATCTGCCGGCCGCCTGTGCGCGCGCCAAGAAACTGGCGACGCGTCCGCTGAAGTTCACGCTCACCGGCCCGCATATGCTCGCCAAAATGCTGCTCGATACGCACTACAAGGACAAGGCCAAGTTGACCATGGCGATCGCCGACGTGCTGGCCGAGCAGGTCAAGCACATCGATGCGGAAGTTATCCAGGTCGACGAAGCCAATCTGCCCGGCAGCCCGGAGGAATGGGAATGGGCGGCGGACGCGATGAACCGCGTGCTCGACGCGATCCCGACCGTGCCGGCAGTGCATCTGTGCTTCGGCAATTACGGCGGCCAAACCATCCAGAAGGGCGGCTGGGGCCAGCTCATTGACTATCTCAACAAACTCCATGTCGACCATATCGTCATGGAAAACGCGCATCGCCCGCCGCAGGAGCTTGAGGTGTTCAAGGAACTGCGCCCGGAGATCGGCTTCGGCCTTGGCGTCGTCGACATCAAGCAGACCGTTGTCGAGTCCGCCGACCAGGTCGCGCGCGCCATCGAGCACGCCGACAAGGTGCTGGGGACCGGGCGGGTGAAATACATCCATCCAGACTGCGGTTTCTGGATGCTCAAGCGCGGCATCGCCGATGGCAAGATCCGTTCGCTGGTGCTCGGACGCGATCTCTACGAAGGGCGGCACTAGAGCGTTTTCGAGCGAAGTGGGTACCGGTTCGCGTGAAGAAAACGCGTCAAAACAAAAACCTAGAGCCCCGGCTTTGATTCTATCAAAGCCGGAAAGGCTCTAGGGAATCGGCGTGAGCGTGTTCCAATCGGGATAGGCGCCGGACGCAAAGCCCGGCGCCGCCAGTGTCGAAATATCGAGTTTGCCGTCGCGAATTTTCAACCGCACGGCGCCGTGGCTCTGCTCGTACAATCCGGGATGGGCGGCGAGGAACGCCGCTTGTTCGGCGCTGGGCAGGCCGGCCATGCCGTTGACGTAGTGGTGGCCGTTGCGCTCGACATGCGTGAGCCCGATCAGACTGACCAGCGCCATGTCCTGCTGCACGGCCAATCCTGCCTGCGTCGTCAGGTCTTCGCCGGTCATGAAATAGCACGGGCTTCCTGCTTCGGTATTCCACATAGCGCAGCGGGCAGCATTGAGGATCGATTTGTACAGGCCCTTGCAGCATTTGCTCGACACCCCGGCGTAGCCAAGGCTGCGCGCACGCGGCAGCACACCGAGATCGTCGTCGGATTCGTCGATGATCACCGGCTTGACCCGCGACAGTGCCGATATATCGCCGTCGAGCGCATGCGCGCGCGTGATCGGCTGCTCGATGAACAGGATGCTATCGACAAGTCGCTTGAGTGCGGGCGCGGCCTGCATGCGCCGCCACAGTTCGAGCAGCGCCGCGATGTCGTTATATTGCTCGTTGCCGTCGAGCGAAACGAAGTAGGGCGCCTGCGCGCGATCGAGCACCGCGGCGATATCGGTGAGCCGAGCCATGTCCGCATCGAGATTGCCGCCGACCTTGAGCTTGAAGAAAGTATGGCCATAGGCCGCGACGACTTCCTCCAGCGATTCCGGGAGGCCGTCATTCACCTGTCGTGGCTGGCCGGCAATGACATCGACCAGTCCGACGGTATGACGCGTGGCAATGCTGTCGGCGGGTGCAAGCTGGCCAAGGAAGCGTGCAATGTCGAAACCGGCGAGATCGGGAAGCTTGCTGGCCAGCAATGTCGGATCGATGCCGGCGGCGTTCGTCCGCATCAAATGATAGAATGACATTCCGGTGCCGAGACAGAGCGCGTCGAGGATTGCGCGGTCGATCTGCGCCGGTCCGAAATTGGCGACCAGCGAATTGAGGCCGCGCTTGCCGCCGGCTTCGATTTGTTCGCTGTAATGGGCGCCGAAATGGCCGAAAGCCGTGCGCGCCTTGCCGTCGACATAGGCGTCGGCGGCGAGCCGGAGCGACAGTCGCAGCTGGTCGAAATTGTATTCGTTCGAGAGCGCGAGGTTCTTGTCGAACCACTTTGGCGCCAGCACTTCGGCGGCGGCACCCCAATGAGAACTGCCGTCGGATAGCTCAATGCGCACGCGCACAAAACATTGCGGCGCCTGGGTGAGCGTGACCACCCCGAAACGGAACGGCATGCGCAGGCGCACTTCGCGCTCATAAAGTCGCACCTCGCGCACGATGAGTTGCGGTGCACTCACCGGCGCGCTTCCGGGCCGCGGCGACGGGCTTGGACACATGCCAGTTCACGCGGCAAACCGCTGAAATTCGTCGATTTTTTCAGTAGCATGCGCTTTCTGCTCGTTTTCTCATTAGTAACTGATCGTAGTGCCTCGCTGGCAGTGGTTAGCTGCCGTTTTTTTGTCCCTGAGAATTCCGACGCTGCTCGAAAATTTCGCTCGCGTTGATCTAACCAGATAGTTAAGCTCCCCTGCAACCCTCAAAGCGGCCCGAAGTCATTCCGACGGCCGAAAAAAGAGGGCAGAGGGAACACATAAGGATCGCGTCCGAGATGCCTCGGATTATCCGCGTCGATATCAAGAGATTCGATTATCCGCTGGTTGGAGAATTCAAATTCTTCAAGACGGGCGCGCGTCCGACGATTCTCGTCCGCTTGACCGACGAGAACGGCGTCGAAGGCTGGGGTCAGTCGGTCCCGGTCGAAACTTGGACCTATGAGACGATCGAGTCCGTCGAATCGACTTTGCGGCACTATCTTGCGCCTGCCATTCTCGGCGCCGATCCGAGCGATATTGCCGATATTCACGCCCGCATGGAGCGCGCGATCCGGCCATCCTTCTCAGTCGGCCAGCCGTTGTGCAAGGCCGGCATCGACCTCGCCTGTTACGACCTGTGGGGCAAGCAGAAGGGGAAGTCCGTCAGCGAATTGCTTGGCGGCGTCAAGAAATCTGCCATCACATTGAGCTGGACGGTGCAGGCACCGACCATTGCCGGCGCGGAGGAATTGCTGCGCCAGGGCCACGCACTCGGCTACCGGAATTTCAACATCAAGGTCGGCTATCCGCAAACGCCGGCTTACGATCTTGAACTGGTGCGCACCGTCATAGCGTTCGCGCCGAACGGGTTTCACTGGTGCGACGCCAACACCTCCTACGATCTCGAGACCGCGCTGGTGATGGCGCCGAAGTTCGCCGATCTCGGCCTAAAAGGCCTGGAATCGCCGCTGCCGCCCAATCGCATCCGCGACTATCAGAAGCTGAAACGTCTCGATGCGCTGCCGATCCTGATGGACGAAGGCATCGTCTCGCCGGTCGAGGTCGAAGAGTTCATTGCTCTCGATATGTTCGACGGCATCGCCATGAAAGTCGCCCGCTGCGGCGGTCTATGGCACGCTTCGCGCATCGCGCGGCTGTTGCAGGAAAACGACCTGCTGTTGTTTGCTTCGGGCCTGACCGACGCGGAATTGTCGATGGCGGCTACCGCGCATTTCTTCGGCTGGGCCGGCCTTGAATTTCCGGCCGCCGTCAACGGTCCGCAATATCTCGCCGGCCGCGGCACCATGGATGAGGCGTTCCGACCGCGCGGCGATGTGATGCAGGTGCCGACAGCGCCGGGCCTGGGCGTCGTCCTGTCCGGCGAAACGCAAGCGGCGATGACGACCGTCGCGGATGCACGGGAAGCTTTACCGGCATGAGGGCTCTGATACGCTGATCGGCAACCACACGACGTCAACGATGTGGGATTTCAGGTAGGAAATGATGGCTTTGGTAAGTGAAATTACAAAACGCAAAACGTCCGGCGTAGGCGGCGCCATCATGGGTGTGCTGCGAAAGCTGACGCCGGTTGTCGGCACCCTCTGCTTCCTCCTGGCCTGGCAGCTCATTGTCGTCGTTTTCAAGATGCCGCCATATCTGCTGCCGGGGCCGGTCGCCGTCGCGTACGCCTTCGTCGATAACCTCGATATCCTGCTCAGCAACGGCTGGGTCACGGTCTACGAGATGGTCGCCGGCTACGCTCTCGCGGTCGGCGTCGCAATTCCGCTGGCCATCGCCATCACCTCGTCGCAGCGTTTCAACGAATTCGTCATGCCGACGATGCTGTTTTTCCAGATCGTGCCGAAGGTCGCGATCGCGCCTTTGTTCCTGGTGTGGTTCGGCGTCGGCGCGACGCCGAAAATCCTGGTCGCATTCCTGATTTCGTTCTTCCCGATCGTCATCGACGCGGCCGTCGGCTTGCGCTCGATGTCGACTGAAATGGCCGACCTCGCCAAGTCGATGGGCTCGTCGCGCTGGCAGGTGTTCGCACAGTTCCGGTTGCCGACCAGCCTGCCTTACCTGTTCAGCGGCTTGAAAGTGGCGGCGACGCTCGCAATTGCCGGCACGGTCGTCGGCGAATTCGTCGGCGCCGACAAGGGCCTCGGCTACCTGCTGCTGGTCACCAATTCGAACATGGAAACCGCGTTGATGTTTGCCACCATCGTGGCGCTGACGATCATTGGCCTGGTCTCTTACTACCTTGTGGAACTGCTTGAAGGGGCGCTGATCCCCTGGCACGTCACACACCGAATTCGCGAGTCGGGGACGATGTAAGCCCGCTGCTCCGAATGTTCTGCGCAACGATCAATATGAACTTCGTTCAACGAAGACAATAAAGGGAGGATAGAGCAATGAAACGGACCGGTATATTTCTGCCGCTGGTAGCCGCGGTCGTGGCCTTGTCAGCGTTCGCGACGTCGGCCAGTGCCCAGACGCTCGAGAAGTTTCCATTTCGCCTGAACTGGACGCTGTATGGCGAGCACGCGCCGTTCTTCGTCGCGCGCGACAAGGGCTTCTACAAAGACGTCGGCCTGGACGTCGAAATTCTCGAAGGCTCCGGCTCAACCACGGTGGCGCAACTCGTGGCCAACCAGACCAACCCGGTTGCCTATGTAGACGCCGCAACCATGATGCGCGGCATCAATGCCGGCATGCCGATCAAGGCCGTCGGCGTCACGCTGCAGCAGAGCCCGATGGCGTTCATCTACCGGGCCGATAATCCGAAGCCGAGCAAGGTTTCCGAGATCAAGGGCAGCCGTATCGCGATCACCGCCGGCGACGCCAGTCTCGCGATCTTTACCGCCTTCATGGGCAAGCTCAACATGCAGGTCAGCGACGTGCGACTGATCACCGTCGCCAACCCGGCGGCGAAAGAGCAGGCCGTACTCGGCGGCCAGGCCGATGCGCTGCTCGGCTACTTCATGGATCAGGGCCCGCGTATGCAGTTGCAGAGCGGCGTAAAGATGGGCTGGAGCCGGCTCACCGATATGGCCGGCATCACTACCCTCAGCAGCGCGGTCATCGTCAATGTCGACTGGCTGAAGGACCCGAAGCACCAGGATCAGCTTCGGCGGTTCCTTGCTGCATCGCAGCGCGGCTGGGAATACACCGACAAGAACCGCGAGGAAGCGTCGTCGATCTTCATCAAGCACGCGCGGGCGTTCAACATGGAAATCGCACTCCTGGAGGTCAACGGCACGATGACCATCACCCACACCAAGCACACAAAGGGTAAGCCGATGATGTGGTCGGCCAAAGAAGATTGGCAGGAAAGCCAGGACCTTTTGCAGAAATACGCCAAACTGGCCGAGCAGAAGGACATGAGCAAGTACTACACCAACGAGTACTTGTCGGAGCCGCCCTATATGCCGAAGAAGTAACCGCTGACGAAACGCCTCTTCGCGGCGCGTGCCGCGGAGAGGCGATCGGCGGCCTTGATGAGACTAGCGTTTAATGTGGGAAATAGCAGGCCAATGAACGAACCTTACATCCGGCTGACGAATGTCGGCAAACGCTATGAAACCAAGGACGGTCCGGTCGAGGCCTGCAGCGACATCAATCTCGATATCAAGCAATCCGAATTCGTCGCCATCGTCGGCCCGAGCGGCTGCGGCAAGACCACCATCATGAAAATGGTGGCGGGCCTGCAGCCTTATACGTCGGGCTCGATCACGGTTGGCGGCAAGCGGGTCGAAAGCCCGCAAACCGACGTCGGCATCGTGTTCCAGGAAGCGATCATGCTCGACTGGCGTGACGTGCTGGAGAACGTCATGTTGCAGATCGATATCCGCAAGATGGACCGCAGCAAGTATGAGGCCGTGGCGCGGGATCTGCTGAAGGCGACGGGGCTGAGCGGCTTTGAAAAGAAAAAGCCTTACGAATTGTCCGGCGGCATGCGCCAGCGCGTGTCGATCTGCCGCGCGCTCGTGCACGGACCGACTATGCTGTTGATGGACGAGCCGTTCGGCGCGCTCGACGCGCTGACGCGCGAACAGATTTCGATGGATATTCAGCGGCTGTGGATGGAGACGCGAAAGACCGCGCTGCACATCACGCACAGCATTCCGGAAGCGGTGCTGCTGGCCGATCGCGTCGTCGTCATGGGGCCGCGGCCGGGGCGCATTGTCGAGATCATCGACATCGACCTGCCGCGTCCGCGCCGCCTCGACCGTCTGCCGGAACGGTTTCACGAATATTCGACGCGCATCCGCGACATCTTCAAGTCGAAGGGCGTGCTGGCGATGGACTAGGGCGCCGCCTCGGCGTCGCTACTTTTCGACGAAAGCTTTCTCGACCACGTAGTGACCGGGCTCGCGCTGATTGCCTTCTTCGAAGCCATGCCCATGCAGGATTGCCACCAGGTCTACCAGCATGCTCGGGCTGCCGCATATCATAACGCGGTCCTGCTCGGTCGACAGGGGATCGAGGCCGATGTCGTCGAACAGCTTGTTGGACGTGATAAGATCGGTGAGGCGGCCGCGGTTGCGGAACGGCTCACGGGTCACGGTCGGGTAGTAAAGCAGCTTGCCGGAAATCAGTTCGCCGAGAAATTCGTGGCGCGGCAGTTCCTCAGTGATCATCTTTTCATAGGCGAGTTCGGCGACCTGCCGGCAGCCATGCACCAGAATGACCTTCTCGTAACGCTCGTAGGTCTCCGGGTCCTTGATGATGCTGAGGAACGGCGCGAGGCCGGTGCCGGTCGCCATCAGATACAGATTGCGGCCCGGTTTCAGGTTGTCGAGGATCAGCGTGCCGGTCGGCTTGCCATTGACGATGATGCTGTCGCCGACTTTCAAGTGCTGGAGCCGCGAGGTCAGCGGCCCGTTCTGGACCTTGATGGAAAAGAATTCGAGTTGCTCTTCGTAATTGGCGCTGGCCATGCTGTAGGCGCGCAGAAGAGGCCGGCCGGCAACTTCTAGCCCGATCATGGCGAACTGGCCGCTGCGGAACCGGAAGCCCGGGCTGCGGGTCGCCGTGAAGCTAAAAAGGCTGTCGGTCCAATGATGTACGCTGGTCACTTCCTCGCGGATCAGTTGGCTCATGAGGTCGACTCGGGGTCCAGTTAGATTGACGGGTGGGCCGGAATGACATATAACTAACTAGATAATTATTCAACTCCATTTCGGTCGCTGTCATGCCGGTCGTTAATTTGCCCACCGCGGATAGAGGTCTGGCGCCTTATCGGATGACCGAGCCGCGCGCCTGGAAAAGCAACGGGGCCGCGCCGCGCTTCAATCGTGTTGCGCTTGCCGCCGCGCATATCGTCGCCGACCCGCTCGCCGACGTCGATCCTTGGCTCACCGCTGCGATCGACTGGGATGCCACCATCGATTATCGTCGGCATCTCTGGTCGCTCGGCCTGGGCGTCGCCGAAGCCATGGACACGGCGCAGCGCGGCATGGGGCTCGATTGGCCGAATGCGCTGAAACTGATCAGGCTCTCGGTCGAAGCAGCGCGCGACGTGCCGGGTGCCGTCGTTTACTCGGGCGTCGGCACCGATCAACTCGTTCCGACGGCGTCGACTACGATTGACGACGTGATCCGCGCCTATGAGGAACAGATCGAGGCGGTGGAAGCCTGCGGTGGCCGCATTGTGCTGATGGCGAGCCGCGCGCTTGTGGTGGCCGCCAAATCGCCGGACGATTACGCCAAGGTCTATGGCCGCATCCTCAAACAGGTGCGCGAGCCCTTGATCATCCATTGGCTCGGCGAAATGTTCGATCCCGCGCTGCAAGGCTATTGGGGCATGGCCGATCATATCGCCGCGATGGATGTCTGCATCGACATCATCGCCGATCACGCCAGCAAGGTGGATGGCGTCAAGCTGTCCCTCCTCGACAAGGACAAGGAAATCCGCATGCGGCGGCGTCTGCCGCAGGGCGTCAAGACCTATACCGGCGACGATTTCAATTACGCCGAATTGATCCATGGCGACGAACAGGGCTTTTCACACGCGCTGCTCGGCATATTCGATGCGATCGCGCCGGCGGCCTCCGCCGCGCTCGCCGCCCATGCGCGTGGCGATCTCGACGCATACTGGAAAATCTTCGAGCCGACCGTGCCGCTGTCGCGCCATCTGTTCAAGGCGCCGACACGCTTCTACAAAACCGGCATCGTCTTTCTCGCTTATCGCAACGGCCATCAGAAGCATTTCGTCATGGTCGGCGGCCAGGAAAGCACCCGCTCACTCATGCATCTGGTCGAAGCGTTCAAGCTGGCGGATGCCGCCGGCGTCATCCGCGATCCCGATCTGGCGGCGTCGCGGATGGGCGACGTGCTGCGCATTCACGGTGTGGGGTAGGAGCAGACATGGCGCCGCGCTTCGTCACGGCCGAACAAGCGGCCAGCCTCATCGCCGACGGCGACACGCTGTTGATCGGCGGTTCGGGCGCCGGCCATTCGGTTCCCGACACGATCATCGGCGCCATCGGCAAGCGCTTCCTCGCTGAAGGCGCGCCGCGCAATCTCACCACCGTGCATCCGGTCGGCCTCGGCGATCGCGCCAATCGCGGCATTGGCCATCTCGCCCACAAGGGACTGCTAAAGCGGGTCGTCTGCGGCACTTTGGTGGACTCGCCGCCGGTCGAGCGCATGGCCGCGGCCAACGAGATCGAGGCCTATACGCTGCCGCAAGGCTGCCTGTCGCAATTGACCCGCGAAATGGCGGCCGGTCGTCCTGGCCTCATTACCCATGTCGGGCTCGGCACCTTTGTCGATCCGCGCCATGGCGGCGGCCGGCAGAGCGCGCGCGCAACCGAAGACCTGGTCGAACTCACCAAGGTTGGCGGCAAGGACTATCTGTTCTTCAAGCCGATCCACGTCGATGTCGCACTGGTGCGTGGCACCACGGCGGATGAAGACGGCAACATCACCATGGAGCACGAGGCTGTTTTCGGCGAGATGATCTCGATGGCACAGGCGGCGCGCCGCGCCGGCGGCATCGTCATCGCCCAGGTCAAGCGGACGGCTCAGCGCGGCACATTGCCGGCCAAGCAGGTGAAGATCCCCGGCATGCTGGTCGATCTTATCGTCGTCGATCCGGGGCAGACCCAGACTTTCTTTACCGTGCACGATGCGGCCTATGCCGGCGAATTGAAGGTGCCGCTCACCAATATCGCGCCGCTGCCGTTCTCGCCGCGCAAGGTGGTGGCGCGCCGCGCCGCACTTGAATTGTTCAATGGCGCGATCTGCAATCTCGGCTCTGGCATTTCGACCGGCATCGCTTCGCTGGCGGCGGAAGAAAAATGCATCGACGACGTGGTGCTCACCAACGAGCAGGGCCTGATCGGCGGCGCGCCAGCTACCGGCAACGAGCCCGGCGCCGGACGCAATTACCAAGCCATGGTCGACCAGCCCTATCAGTTCGATTTCTACGACGGCGGCGGTCTCGATCTAGCGTTTCTGTCCTTCGCCGAGGTCGATGAGAACTGCAATGTCAATGTCAGCCGCTTCGGCGACAAGATTGTCGGTCCCGGCGGCTTCATCAATATCAGTCAGAACGCCAAGACGATGATCTTCAGCGGCACCTTCACCGCCGGCGGCCTCGACATCTCCTGGGCGGGTGGCGCCACGAAGATCGCCCGCGAAGGCGCCGAACAGAAATTCGTCGGCAAGCTCCACCAAGTGACCTATTCGGGCGCGCTCGCCGCCCAGAATGGCCAACGCGCGCTTTATGTTACCGAGCGCGCGGTCTTCCGCCGCAATGAGGCGGGCAAACTGGAATTGATTGAGGTCGCTCCGGGCATTGAGCTGGAGCGCGATATCTTCGCCAATATGCAGTTTCGTCCGGCCGTTTCACCGTCGTTGCGCGAAATGGACGCCCGCATTTTCCGCCCCGAAGTCATGGGCCTTGCCGCTATAATCGCCGCCAACCGTGGACCGATTCGGTCGCAGCGGTTGGAGCGGTTTTTGACAGGGGCGGTGACGTAATGGCTGGGGCGACGACCAAGTTGAAGAAGCCCGCGGCGTCGGCGAAAGCCGGGCCGGCGGCTGAACCGATCCGCGATGCCGAGCGCACGCGGCAGGCGCTGCTCGCAGCCGCGGAAGTGGAATTCTCCACCAAGGGTCTCGCCGGCGCGCGCGTCGATGTCATCGCCGAGCAGGCAGCCGCCAACAAGCGAATGCTTTATTACTATTTCGGCTCGAAGGAAGATCTCTATCTCGCGGTACTCGAGCGCGCTTATGGCGCCATGCGCGAGACCGAGCGCGGGCTCAATCTCACGCATCTCGATCCGCTGGATGCGATCCGCACACTGGTCGAATTCAAATTCGACTATTGCCAGGCCCACAAGCAGATTATTGCGCTGCTGGCGGGCGAGAACATGCTCGGCGCCAAGCATCTCAAGCGCTCGAAGCGGCTGCGCGACATGAACCTGTCGCTGGTCGACTCGCTTCGCGCAGTGCTGGACGCCGGCGAGAAGAATGGCGATTTCCGCCCCGGCATCGATCCACTGCACCTTTACATCTCGATGTCGGCGCTGAGCTACTTTTACTTCTCCAACTCGGCGACGCTGTCGACGGCGTTCGATCGGCCGCTGGTGAGCGCGGCCGAGCAGAAGCTGCGGCGCGCGCATTGCGTTGATGTCATCATGTCCTACGTCACGGCGAAATGACCGCATCAGGCGGTGCGCCCATTAAGTAAAAGGTCAGTGTTAAATGAAATTCGGTGATTATCCCAAAGCCGGTTCGCTCGATGGCATCACCGGATTTCGCAATTACATGAAGGAACTTGGGCACGACATGCCCTGCGACGATATCGTCGCCAGCGGGCCGACCTCCCCGCTCGCCCAGCCGATCGAAATCGACGGCATGAAGATCGGCAACCGGTTGGCCATTCATCCGATGGAAGGCTGGGACTGCGAGCGTGACGGCCGCCCGTCGGAAAACACCAAGCGGCGCTGGCGCCGCTTTGGTCTCAGCGGCGGTAAACTATTATGGGGCGGCGAGGCTTGCGCGGTGCGCCCGGACGGGCGCGCTAATCCCAAGCAACTGACAATGACCGCCGAGAGTCAGGGCGACATAGCGAATTTGCGGGACATTGCGATTGCCGCGCACAAGGAAGCCGTCGGCACCGACGATGGTTTGGTGATCGGGCTCCAGCTCACCCATTCTGGGCGTTTCTGCAAACCGAACGACAACACAAAATTCGAATCGATCATCGCCTATAACCACCCTTTGCTCGACCGCAAATTCGGCTACCCGAAAGAGCGGCCGGTGATCAGCGACGATGAAATCAAGCGGCTGGTCGGGGACTATGTCATTGCCGCGAAACGCGCCGAAGCCTGCGGTTACGATTTCGTCGACATCAAACATTGCCACGGCTATCTCGGCCACGAATTCCTTAGCGCGGTGGATCGGCCGGGCCCCTATGGCGGGTCGCTGGAAAACCGGACGCGCTTCATGCGCGAGATCATCGAGGGCATCAGAGCGGAAGCCCCGCGTCTGAAAATCGGTGTGCGGCTCAGTTCATTCGATTCCGTGCCGTTCAAACCGGACCCGGCGCGTTCGGTGCCGGGTGCGCTCGGTCCTGGCGTGCCGGACGATTTCAAGCTGCCTTACCCTTATGCGTTTGGCGGCAATCCGGACAATCCGCTCGAATACGATCTCACCGAAACCAAGGCACTGTTCGAAATCATGCGCAAGATGGGCGTGCGTTTCGTCAACGTTACGGCGGCGAGCCCTTACTATAATCCGCATCTCATCCGCCCGGCGCTCTATCCGCCGTCCGATGGCTACTATCCGCCGGAGGATCCGTTCATCGGCGTGATGCGGCAGATCGCGGTGGTGCGCGACCTCAAGGCGGCGTTCCCGGATTTCTGTCTGATGGGCTCGGGCTATACTTATTTGCAGGAGTTTTTCCCGAACGTGGCGCAAGCGGTCGTGCGCATGGGCTGGGTCGATCTGGTCGGCCTCGGCCGTATGGTGCTCGCCTATCCGGAACTGCCGATCGACATTCTGTCCGGTAGAGGCCAGCAGAAAAAGCGTAACTGCCGCACCTTTAGCGATTGCACCACCGCGCCGCGCAACGGCATCGTGTCGGGCTGCTATCCGCTCGACGCGCACTACAAGAAGTCGCCGGAATTCAAGCAACTCGCCGCCGTCAAAAAAGCTCAAGTCGGATAAGGTGGAAACGTCCATGGCGACACATACGGATCGCCGGATTGCGCTAATCGGCGCCGGCATCATGGGCGCTCACATGGCGCGCCGGCTGGCGCAGGCCGGCTTTGCCGTGACGGTGTGGAACCGCAGCGCCGACAAGGCCGCCAGGCTGAAGGAATATGGCGTGGCCGTCGCAGCCAGCCCGTCGGCGGCCTGCGCCAATGCCGATGCCACGATCATCATGTTGAGCAATGGGCCGGTGGTCGAGGAGGTGCTGTTTACGCGGGACAGTAGCGGCCAGGTTCCGGCCGAGGTGCTTAAAGCCGGCTCGGTACTGGTGGTGATGAGTTCGATCCCGGTGGAGACCTGTCAGGCGCAGGCGCCGCGGCTTGGCGCGCGCGGCGTTGACTATATCGATGCGCCGGTGTCTGGCGGCGAGCCAGGTGCACGCGATGGCACGCTTGCGATCATGGCCGGCGGCGACGTCAAGGTCATCGCGAGGCTCGCGGATGTTTTTTCGGCCTTGGGCCGCGTCACCCATATCGGCCCGGTCGGCACCGGCCAGATGACCAAGCTCGCCAACCAAATCATCGTCGGCGCCACCATGGTGGCGGTTGCCGAGGCGTTGCATTTTCTCAAAGAAGGCGGCGCCGATCCGGCGGCCGCGCGCAAGGCGCTGATGGGCGGCTTTGCCGATTCAAAGATCCTCAATATCCACGGCGAGCGCATGATCGAGCGCAATTTTGTGCCCGGCGGGCCGGCTGAATATCAGCTCAAAGACATGCGCACGGCGCAGGCGCTGGCGGCGAAAGGCGGCTTGCATTTCACGCTGCTCGATTGCCTGGTCGGCATGTTCGGCGACATGATCGATAAGTTCGGCCCCGGCCTGGACGTCGCCGGCATTCTTAAAGAGGTCGAACGGCGCTCCGGCGGCGAAACGGGGAGACCGTCATGACCGGCCGTATCGGGCTCACCATTCAGGACGGCATCGGGCATATTGTGCTCGACCGCCCGGACAAGATGAACGCGATCACGCCGGAGATGACGCGCGAACTCCAGCGCGTCTGCCGCGCCGTCGACGAGGACCGTGCCGTTCGCGTCGCCGTCATTGCCGGCGCCGGCGAGCGCGCTTTCTCAGCCGGCAGCGACCTCAACGCGCTGGCCGATCTCACCGACATCATGGCATTCCGCGACCGCGTCGAATATGCGGCGCTGGTACGCGATATCAAGAAGCCGGTGATCGCGGCTTTGAAGGGCTGGGTGCTCGGCGGCGGCATGGAAATCGCAATCGCTGCCGATATCCGTATTGCCGGCCGCAGCGCGAAGATCGGCGGGCCGGAGGTCACGCGCGGCTGGATCGGCGGCGGCGGTGCATCGCAGATGTTGCCGCGCCTGATTGGCGCCGGCCAAACCATGCGGATGCTGCTGACCGGCGATCCGGTCGATGCCGAGACCGCCTTGCGCATTGGTCTCGTCGAGGAAGTGGTCGACGACGATAAGCTTTCCGCGCGGGTCATGGATGTCGCGGGCAAGATCGCTTCGTTCAGCCCGGTGGCCACACAGACGATCAAGGCCGCCGTGCGCGCCGCGCTGTCGGTGCCGCTCGAAGCGGGACTTCGTTACGAGAACGAACTCCACGTCTTGTGCATGTCTGACAAAGGCCGCATCGAGGGTATCAAGGCGTTCCAGGAAAAGCGCGACGCCAGGTTTTGAGCGGTCGATCAGGCAACGATATCGATCTGCACGGTGCCGAGCGCGCCGTAATCGCCGGTATAGCGGCCAGGCAAGAGCGGGATCGGCGTCGTGCAGGTGCCGGTAGTGACGATCTGACCGCGTTTGAGGCCGCCGGCCGGCAGCGGCCGCGCCAAGGATTGAGCATTGGCAAGCTCAATCACCGCCAGCAACGGATTGCCGAGAATGCGCGCGCTGCTGCCGCGTTCGCTGACCTTGCCGTCATGCGACAGCGTGACGTTGATCGCGGTGAGATCGAGTTGGCGCCAATTCGCCACCGGTTTGCCGCTGATGAAGGCGCCATTGCCCATAGAATCCGCGAGCTTCAGCAGGCCCGGTGCGTCATCGGGCCAGCGGCAGTCGGCAATCTCCATCGCCGGCACCACGGCCGCGATCGCGCCCTCGATGTCCGCGCGCGTATAGGGCCCATCGCGCGCGGGCAGATCGGCGCCCAGCAGGAACGAGACCTCGCATTCGAGCAAAGGCGTCAGGAAGCTATTGACCGAAAGGGTGGCCGGCGCGGCGCGCACGAAGGGCGAGAGCAGGGCGCCGCCGACCGGCCGGTCAGCCAGATAGAGGCGCTGTTGTTCCGGGCTGAGCGCGGTGACTTTCCAGCCGCGCACGTCATTGCCGGCGCGCGCGGCGAGCAGCGTTTGCGCGGCATAGCCGTCCTCGACACTGGTGACGACGTTGCGCCAGACGTTGGCGTCGAGAAGGCGCGGCTCGGCGCGCGCGCGCGCGAGTTCATCCGTAAGGTCATTCAAGTTCATGTGTTAAGACCCGCTGCCCGGGTTCGGGCTGAAGTACTTTTCGAACTTGTCCGGTTTGCCGTCGAACTCTTTCGCGTCGGCCGGCGGTTCGCTGTATTCCGTTATGTTCGGCCACTTCACGGCATACTCGGCGTTGAGCATAAGCCACTTGTCGAGGCCGGGATCGGTGTCGGCCTGGATCGCATTGGCCCCGCATTCGGGCACGCAGACGCCGCAGTCGATGCATTCGTCGGGGTGAATGACGAGCATGTTCTCGCCCTCATAGAAACAGTCGACCGGGCAGACTTCGACGCAATCCATGTATTTGCACTTGATGCAGTTTTCGGTGACGACATAGGTCATCGTTGCGGCCTCACGGAATAATTTTACTTAGGCCGGGGGGCGCTGACGCCGAGAAATTGCATCATCAGTTCGAGCTGGCTGTTGAGCATATGGATGCCGAAATGGATGGCGTGCCCTCGGTCTTTCGCCGCGATCAACAGCGGCGTCATGTCGGGCTTCATCACCACCTCGGCGATGAGCGTGGATGGATCGGCGCTGGCGAGTTCGAAAGCATGGCCGTCTGTGGGTTTGAGGCCCAGCGAGGTCGCGTTGACAGCGATGTCGTGGCCGGCGGCATTGGCCGTGCCGACCTTCACGTCGCAGGCCGGATAAGCCTTGGCGACCGCGTCCGCGAGACTCTCGGCTTTTGACGTGGTGCGGTTGTAGATGGTCAGGGCTGCCGCGCCGCTATGTGCCAGCGCAAAAGCCAGCGCAGTGGCGGCGCCGCCGGCGCCTGCCAGATAAAAGCGTCGGCCTTTAACCTCGTGGCCGTGCGATTGCAGCCCTCTCACGAAACCACGTCCATCCAGCAGGGTGCCGCTGTAGCTGCCGTCGGCTTCGCGTCGCACCGTGTTGACGACTTTGGTATGGACGCCGTCGCCCTCGAGCCGGTCGCAAAGCCGCGCCGCTTCTGCCTTGTGCGGCGCGGTGACGATGAATCCGTCCAGATTGGCGATGGCCTTAAGTCCAGCCCAGCCCCTCGGCAGGTCGTCGCGACCGATAAGGATCGGCACGCAAATCGCGTCGATATTTCGAGCGGCGAAATAATCGTTGAACGCCGTCGGCGTTCTAACGTGCGCAATAGGGTCGCCGATAATGGAGTACAGGCGGGTCGTGCCGGTGATCATGGAGTGACCGTCCTTAACTATCTAGTTAGGTAGAATAGTTGTCGGTGGCGGATTGTCAATCTGGCTCGCCTTAGGGTCCGAAAAGACTGCGTCCGCCACCAATTGCGGCCTCACCCGGCGTTGATGATAACGACGTTGTTCGGATAGGGCTTGCCGCCGGCCGCGGCGATGTCAATGCCGGCATTGTGCGCGCCGTGCCGCGAATGACAAATGGCAATTTGCGTCCGTATTGACTCGACCGGCGTGGTCATGATGGGTGTTATTCGCCGCCGGAAAGCTGTGTGCAACGGCGAGTCAAGAAGTGGTGCGGGAGATGAACGCCAGCGTTTCCGGCTTCGGCTGCAATACATACACCTACATGATGTCGGAGAGGGCCGAAGCCACGATGGCGCGGCTCGCCGATGTGGGCTTCCGTGAATTCGAGCTGATGATTCATCCCGGCCATGTCTGGCCGGCCGAACTTTCGGCGGACAAGCGCCGTGCGCTGCGCAGCCTGATCGAGCAGCGCCAGCTGGAATTGACGGCGCTCAATCTGCCGAATATCGATATCAACATCGCCAGCACCGTGCCGGATATGCGCCGCTATTCGACCGATCATCTGGCCGAGACCGTGTGTCTCGCCGGTGAACTCGGCGCGCGCGGCGTCATCATGAGTCCCGGCAAAGCCAGTCCGTTGTTTCCGGCCGGCGAGGACGAACTCACCGGATATTTCTTTGCCGCCCTGGATCGGCTGGCGCCGATCGCGGCCGAGTGCGGCACGGCGCTGTGGCTTGAGAATGTGCCGACCACATGGATTCCGACGATTGCCGGATTGATGGCGAGCCTCGGCCGCTACGGAAACGATGCGGTGCGGATCATCTATGATATCGCCAACGCGCATTTCATCGACGAGGATTTCGCCGAAGGCTTGAAACTGTGCCGTGAGCGGCTTGAACTGGTGCACCTGTCCGATACCGGCCAGAAGATATTTCGCCACGATGCGGTCGGTCTCGGCACCGTGCCCTTCGCGCAGGTGCCGGCGGCCTTAGCGGCGGTCGGTTATACGCGCCGCCCGATGCTGGAAATCATTTCGCGCGATGCCGACCGCGATGTCATCGCCAGCGCTGAAAAATTGGCGGCAATGGGATTTGCCCATACCGCGTGAGGCCGCCCTTTAGTCAACGGGTTTGCTTCATTTCTGCGTTCCCGGATTGAGGCCGGCACGGTTCTTCGCCTTCAATTCGGCGATGCCGTTGATGGTCTCGTTGGTCAGCGGCAGGTCGATCGGCTCGCCGCGGTCGGCCGACAGATCGGCGGCGCTGTAGGTCTCCATCACCCGGCGCGCCGATTCCGGCGTCACCATGACCGGCGTGTCGCGGATGCAGGCTTCGAGGAAATAGATCGTCTCCGGGCCGATGCCGCCGGCAAAGACATGATCGACCATCTCGCCCGGCATGGTCGACATCGGGAATTCCTGGCCGCGCTTTTCAGTGTTGAGCCAGTTGTCGCGCTGCGTGTCGTCGAGCACCAGAGCGCCGTCGACACCGGTGATCTCGATCCAGGTCGAGCAGTAATTCGGATAGCTTGGCGGGAAATTCCAACCGCCGCCGATCATCACCACGACGCCATTGTCCATGGTGACGGTGGTGAACATTACGTCGTGCGAGCCGTTGACGTCCTTCATGTAGCCATAGGCGCCTTGGCTGTAGACCTTCACGGGCCTGGCCGGCTCCAGCAGCCAGAAAACGAAGTCGAGGTCGTGCGTCGATTCCATGACGACCGGCGATAGCCGCACCCGGCCGGCGATCTTCTTGCCGAGGTCGCGCGATAAATGGCGGCTGACCAGAACGGAAACGACATTACCCAGCGTGCCATCGACGATCTTTTTCTTGGCGAAGGCGATCTTGGGATTGAAGCGCTGCGAATAGCCGATGGTGAATTTGAGATTGTTGCGCTTCGACAGCATGATCAGCTCGTCGGCTTCCCAAAGCTCGAGCGCGATCGGCTTTTCCAGCATCACGTTCTTGCCGGCCTTCAGGCAGTCGCGCGCGATCGGATAGTGGTTTGTCTCCGGCGTGGTCGAGACATAGACCACCGAGATGTTCGGGTTGTTGATGATGTCGTTGTAATCGAGCGTCGCGGTGGCGGGCTTGTATTTCGCCTTCACCTCGGCCAGCCGATCCGGCTTGATGTCGCACAGATGCAGTTTGTCGACCAAAGCGGTGCGGGCCAATGTTTCCGCGCGCAGGCCGCCGATCCAGCCGACCCCGATGCAACCCACTTCCACTGTCTTCACGTCTTGATTCCCACTCTATAATAAGCCGGCACACTAGCCGAGGCGCGCCGCGACCGGAAGGACGCCGGCTTTCCGCTGGCGAAAATCAGTGCCGGTTCTTGCCGGGAACAAAGCGGACGAAGTGAGCGGCCGTGTCGGCGATTTCGAGGCGGCCCCTGCGCAGCATGTAATTCACATGCGCGAGAATTTCGCTGAAGGCAAAGCTGGTCTGCTGCGGATCGAGCGGCCGGTGAAACAAAAGCGGCACCAGTTCGGCGACCGACCGCGGCTCGGCCGCGCAGGCCTCGCCGATCTGGGTGCAGCGCGCGTCATGATGCGCCATGAGTTCGGCGATGCGCGACGGCGCGTTGTGGAACGGCAGGCCGTGTCCCGGCAGCACCAGGGCGTCCTGTGGAATGACATTGGCCAGCGCGGCCAGCGAGCGCAGATAGTAGGCGAGGGGATCGCCGTTCGGATCGATCGCGGTGACGCTGACATTCGGCGAGATCCTGCTGAGCACCTGATCGGCCGAAAAGAAGATATTGTCGGCGGCGCAATAAAGCACGACTTGCTCCGGCGAATGGCCGCCGCCGGTGATGACCTGGAAATCGCGGCCGCCGATGACGAGCCTGTCATCGTGAACCAGCCGCTCGAATGTCGGCGGCAGGCCGGTGACCAGCCGCAGATAGGCGTGGCCTTGCGAGACGACGCGCTGCGTTGCCTGTTCGCTGAGACCGTGCCGTTGATAGAACTCACGGTAATGCGCGGCGTCGAGGCCGCCCGGATCGAGATGGATGTTGCGGCTGAGCAGATATTCGGTCTGGCTCATGTAAACCGGCAGGCGATATTTCTCGGCGAGCCATCCGGCCATGCCGATATGGTCGGGATGGAAATGCGTGACGATCAGCCGCGTCAGCGGCCGGTCGATATGCTTGTCCAGCATCGCCTGCCAGACTTCTTGCGTGGCGAGATCGCCCAGCCCGGTATCGAGCACCGCCCAGCCATTGCCGTCGTCGATCAGGTAGATGTTGACGTGATTGAGCGCGAAGGGCAGCGCCAGCCTGATCCACATCACGCCGGGCATGACCTCGATCGGGACGCCGAGCGGAATCTGGGCCGGGTCGGTAAAGTCGCGGTAGCTCAAACGTTCGGGCATGCGGATCAATGGCTCTGCGTTCGCTCACTCCGGAACGGAGAGCGGGAGCGTGACCCTACACCAGGACCGGCCGGATTGCCGAACGATCGGATGCAAGGCACATAGCGTCGGCACGCATGGCGCGCGATCAGCCGTTGCGACTCATCAGCGACTGCGCGTCTTTCGTGCTCAAGAGCTGCTCGAAATAGGCGATGGTCTTGGCCAGACCCTCTTCGAGGCGGACTGTCGGCGACCAGCCAAGCTGCTCGTTGGCGCGCGAAATGTCGGGCCGGCGCTGCTTGGGGTCGTCCTGCGGCAGTGCACGGTGCACGATACGCGACGGCGAGCCGGTCATCTCGATGATCCTGGCCGCAAGCTCGGCCATGGTGAACTCATCCGGGTTGCCGAGATTGATCGGCCCGGTGACCGTCTCGTAGGTCGCCATCAGGCGGATAAAGCCGTCGACCATGTCATCGACATAGCAGAAGGCTCGCGTCTGCAAGCCATCGCCGAACAAAGTGATGTCCTGCCGGGTCAGCGCCTGCACGATGAAAGTGGACACCACGCGCCCGTCATTGGGGTGCATGCGCGGGCCGTAGGTGTTGAAGATGCGGCCGACCTTGATTGGCATGCCGTGCTGGCGGCGATAGTCGAAGAACAGGGTCTCGGCGCAGCGTTTGCCTTCGTCGTAACAGGAGCGCGCTCCGATCGGATTGACGTTACCCCAGTATTCTTCGGTTTGCGGATGCACCGCCGGGTCGCCATACACTTCGGAGGTCGAGGCTTGGAAGATTTTCGCTTTGCAGCGCTTGGCGAGGCCGAGCATGTTGATGGCGCCGAGCACGCTCGTCTTGGTGGTCTGCACCGGGTCGCGCTGGTAATGGATCGGCGAGGCCGGGCAGGCGAGATTATAAATCTCGTCGACCTCTATATAGAGCGGCAAACAGACGTCGTGGCGGATCAGCTCGAAATGCCGATGGCCATGCAGATGGCCGACATTGAGATGGGTGCCGGTAAAGAAATTATCGACGCAGATGACGTGCGCGCCGGCTTCCAGCTGTTCCATCCCGGATGATCACATAGACCCTCGTCGCTCTGCTTTTTTCATGGCAAGATCGATCCTGAGGGACATTCGAAGCGGGGTTCGGGCATGTTGATCCAACTTCACAGCCAAGCAACGACGACGCCGAAGGTGCGGGCGGCGA
>CAMBQQ010000056.1 GCA_945870035.1 Rhizobium sp. Q54
TGATCAGGATGCCGAGCTTGGCAGCGCGCGACAGCCCCGACACCAGCGCGACCGGCACCGCCAGAATGAGCGGGCACGGCGTCGCCACCACCAGCACCGCGACCGCGCGGATCGGATCGCCGCTCAACCACCAGGCAGCGGTGGCAAGCGCAACTGTCACCGCCAGGAAGACAAGGGCGAAGCGGTCGGCCATCCGCGCCATCGGCGCGCGCGAATGCTGCGCCGCTTCGACCAGCCGGACGACGCCGGCAAAGGTGCTATCCGCCGCCAGCCGCTCGGCCTTCAGATCGAAGGCATCGCCGGTATTGGTCGAACCGCTCAGCGCCGATTTTCCGGCAAAGAGCGTCACCGGCATCGATTCCCCGGTCAGCGACGACTGATCCAGCACCGCCACGCCTGACGCGACGGCGCCGTCCACCGGCACCACGTCGCCCTGCCGGATCAGCAAGAGGTCGCCGGGCAGAATGAGGTCGAGCGCCACCTCCTCAAGCCGGCCATCCCGGTGCCGCAGCGCCGTGCGTGGCACCCGCGACAGCAGCGCGGTCATCTCGCGGCGCGCCTGACGCTCGGCATAGGCTTCGAGGAACTGGCCGCCGGCATACATTAACGCCACGATCGCCGCCGCCAGGCTCTCGCCGAACGTCAGCGCAGCGGTCATCGACAGGGCCGCGACGATGTCGAGGCCAACGTCGCCCCGCCGCAGGCTGGTGACGATCTCGACCACCAGCACCACCAGCACCGGCACCACCACCGCCGTGAAGATCGTGCCGGACCACGCGCCAAGGCCGACCAGCTTGAAGGCAAGGCCTGCCGCCAAACCCAAAGCGACCAGCCCGGCGAGGAGCTGGCGGATAAGACTGTGTGCGCGCTGTGCCGTCATGCAGCCATAATCCGCCTAAAAACGCCGTGCGTCCTGCGCCAGATCAATTGTCCGGCGGCTTCTACGCACTTGATTCATGAGCCAAATTCAGGTTGATTGCGGCCACCTTTAGAGGACATCGCCATGCTCCAAGGCCGCCGCATCAACTGGACGAATGTCAGCACCGTCATCAGCGTCGCTATCCTGATCGGCGCCGAAGTGTTCGGCGCGGCCTTCGCCGGCTCGTGGGCGCTGGCGACCTTGTTCGATCTCGGCTCGACCGGCCAGCACGTCCTCGACGCCATCTTCGTGCTGTTCGGCATCGTCGTCATGGTGCAGTTCGTGCGCTACGCGCACCGCATCGAGCCGTTCACCGCGCGCGCCTGAGGCGACGCGCACCGCCATCTCTCGACTTGTTAAGGAAGTTTTGCGGTGCGGAGAAGAAATTCTCTTGCACTCGGCGAAAAAAATGTTATTTCAGCTTTGCCCAATTTCGCACGTGCCTGTGGTCGTGTGTCAATCGGTAGGTAGCGGGACAAGAGGCCCGCCAGCCGCCTGAGGTAAGCGAGCTTCTCCTACGGGAAAAGTAAGTAGCCTCAAGTCTTCTGATTGGCAGCCGGAGGCGAAACCGGCGCACTCTGCTCTCCGCAGGGGACGCGACTTAAAGCAACGACGGAGCGGGCTTCTTTGGTCTCTGCTGGCCTTCCACCGCCAGCGACGGGTCACCGACGAGGCTTGTCCATCTTTGCCAGCAGTGCGGCGGGGGTCTCCCCTTCCAAGCCAAGGCAGTATTTGCGGTTTAAGAGCTTAAGGCACGGCTGCGTATCCATCGCGCACCGGGCTGCGGGCCCTCGAACCTCGAAATCGAACGGCTAGAGCCGTTCCTTGAGTTGGGAGTGTGTTCGATGACCGAGCGCATCCGTGAATTTCTGCGCGACCGCCGCGAGCGCGGCGTCGATGAAGGCCCCGTCCTGGTCGTCGACCTCGACGTGGTCAAGGACAACTACAACACCTTCGCGAAGGCGTTGCCGGACACGCGCGTATTCTACGCCGTGAAGGCCAACCCGTCGCCGGAAGTGCTGGCGTTGCTCGCCAAGCTGGGTTCCTGCTTCGACACCGCCTCGGTCCAGGAGATCGAGATGGCGTTGACGGCCGGCGCCACGCCCGACCGCATCTCGTTCGGCAACACGATCAAGAAGGAACGTGACGTCGCGCGCGCCTACGCGCTCGGCATCCGCCTCTTCGCGGTCGATTGCCAGGCCGAGGTCGACAAGATCGCCCGCGCGGCGCCCGGTTCCAAGGTGTTCTGCCGCATCCTGTCGGATTGCGCCGGCGCCGAATGGCCGTTGTCGCGCAAGTTCGGCTGCGAGCCGGGCATGGCGGTCGATGTGCTGGAGCACGCGCTCAAGGCGGGCCTCGAGCCCTACGGCGTGTCGTTCCATGTCGGTTCGCAGCAGCGTAACCAGCATGCCTGGGACCGTGCGCTCGCCTCGGCGGCGTCGGTGTTCAAGGAATGCGGCGAACGCGGCATGAACCTGTCGATGGTCAACCTGGGCGGCGGCTTTCCGACCAAGTACCTGAAGAACGTGCCGACGGTGAAGACCTACGGCAACGCCATCTTCAAGGCGCTGCGGAAGCACTTCGGCAACCGCATCCCGGAAACGATCATCGAACCGGGCCGCGGTATGGTCGGCAATGCCGGCGTGATCGAGAGCGAAGTCGTCCTCGTCTCCAAGAAGAGCGAGGAAGACGACGTGCGCTGGGTCTACCTGGACATCGGCAAGTTCGGCGGTCTGGCCGAGACGATGGACGAGTCGATCCGGTACCCGATCAAGACGACGCGCGATGGCGATGCGATGGCGCCGTGCGTGCTCGCCGGTCCGACCTGTGACTCGGCTGACGTGCTGTACGAGAAGCAGCCCTACCCGCTCCCGGTCAGCCTGGAGATCGGGGACCGGGTGCTGATCGAAGGCACCGGCGCCTACACGTCGACCTACTCGGCGGTGGCGTTCAACGGCTTCCCGCCGTTGAAGACGTATCACATCTGACGGTTAAGGGAGGCGGTGCGCCGCCTCCCCCTTTCCTCACCTTTAGAATTCACGGCGCTTGGCTGCGCGCGTTCGCGCGCGCCGATCAAGCGGGGAAGGACTGCGCCAATGACCCGCAACATGATCCAGATCCGCCACGAACGGCTCGCCGACTTTGATGCGCGCGAAGCGCTGCTCGACAACGCTTTCGGCGAGACGCGCTATCGCAAGTCGTCGGAACGGCTGCGCGAGGACCGCCTGCCGGCCGAAGGCCTGTCCTTCATCGCCTCCGAGGGACGCCGCGTCATCGGTACGGCGCGGCTGTGGGACGTCTCGGTCGGTAACGGCAAGGCGGCGCTGCTGCTCGGCCCGGTGGCGGTGGCGGAAGACTGCCGCTCGCGCGGGCTCGGCGGCGCCTTGGTGCGCCGCGCGATCCAGCAAGCGCGAAAGCTCGGCCATGGCGCGGTGATCCTGGTCGGCGACCCGGAATACTACAGCCGCTTCGGCTTCTCGGGCGAGAAGACCGGCGCGCTGTGGATGCCGGGGCCGTTCGAGCGGCACCGCCTGCTCGGCCGCGAGCTGAAAGCAGGCAGCCTCGATGGCGCGCGCGGCTTAAAAAGCCCTGAAACCTTGAAAATCGTGGACGCCGCGGGCAAAACGCGGCGTCCACCCTTCCGTTCGTCACAGGCGGCGGATATGACCCCGGCATACGACAAATTCATTTGGAGACTTGAGCAATGACCGATTGGCCCGTTTACGCGAAGATCACCGGCCCCATTGTCATGGTCGGCTTCGGCTCCATCGGCAAAGGCACGCTGCCGCTGCTCGAGCGGCACCTCGACTATGACAAGTCTCGCATCACCGTGCTCGATCCCAAGGACGAGGGCCGCAAGGCGCTCTGCGACAAGCACAACGTCAAGTTCATCCAGAAGGGCCTGACCCGCGACAACTACCGTGAGATTCTCACGCCCTTGCTGACCGAAGGCGGCGGCCAGGGCTTCTGCGTCAACCTGTCGGTCGACACCGGCTCGGTCGACATCATGGAGCTGTGCAACGAGCTCGGCGCGCTCTACATCGACACCGTCAACGAACCGTGGCTCGGCTTCTATTTCGACAAGTCGAAGGGCGCCGCCGCGCGCTCGAACTATGCGCTGCGCGAAACTACGCTGGCCGCCAAGAAGGCGCGCAAGCCCGGTTCGACCACGGCTGTGTCTTGCTGCGGCGCCAATCCCGGCATGGTGTCGTTCTTCGCCAAGCAGGCGCTGCTCAATGTCGCCGCCGACCTCAAGCTCAACGTGCCCGAGCCGAAGACCAAGGCGGAATGGGCCGATTTGATGCGCCAGGCCGGCATCAAGGGCATCCACATCGCCGAGCGCGACACCCAGCGTTCCAAGTCGCCGAAGCCGCCGGAAGTGTTCGTCAACACCTGGTCGGTCGAGGGCTTCCTGTCGGAAGGCATGCAGCCGGCCGAACTCGGCTGGGGCACGCACGAAAAGTGGATGCCGGAAAACGCGCATGGCCACGACACCGGCTGCGGCGCCGGCATCTATCTGATGCAGCCCGGCGCCAACACGCGTGTGCGCACCTGGTGCCCGACGCGCGGCGCGCAATACGGATTTCTCGTCACCCACAACGAGTCGATCTCGATCGCCGACTATTTCACCGCCTATGACGCATCGGGCAAGGCGGTGTACCGGCCGACCTGTCATTACGCCTATCACCCGGCCGACGACGCGGTGCTGTCGCTGCACGAGCTGTTCGGCTCGGGCAAGATGCAGACGAAGCATCACATTCTCGAGGAGGACGAGATCGTCGACGGCATCGACGAACTCGGCGTGCTGCTCTACGGCCACGGCAAGAACGCCTACTGGTTCGGCTCGCAGCTTTCCATCGAGGAGACGCGCGAGCTGGCGCCCTACCAGAACGCCACCGCTTTGCAGGTCACGTCCGCCATCATCGGCGGCATGGTCTGGGCGCTGGAGCATCCGACCGAAGGCATCGTCGAGGCCGACGAAATGGATTTCCATCGCCTCTTGGAAATCCAGTTGCCGTATCTCGGGCCGGTGAAGGGCTACTACACCGACTGGACGCCGCTCGACGGCCGCCCCGGGCTGTTCCCCGAGGACCTCGACACCAGCGATCCGTGGCAGTTCAAGAATGTGTTGGTGCGATAAGCCCCACCCATTGAATGCACAAACGGGCGGCCTCAGGGCCGCCCGTTTTGTTTACAGCGTCAGCACACTGCCTTTGCCGCCTTCGGTGCCCATCGCCAGCACCTGGCCCTCGGCGCTCCAGCCGAGCGCACTGACGGGATCGCCATCCGCCTCCCGCGCCAAAATCAACGCACCGTCGTCGAGCCGCACCAGCACGACCGAGCCGTCGGCAAAGCCGGCCGCCGCGACCGGCTGGCGCGGATGACAGGCCACCGCCGAACAGCGCGACGGCGACGGCGCCAGCATCCGCGGCTGCTTGCCCATCGGTCCGTCCTTGCCTTCGAACGGCCAGAGAATGAGTTGCTCGGAGCCGGACGTGGCCAGCGCCTTGCCGTCATGCGTCCATGACAGCGAACGCACGCGCGCCGAATAGCCCGACATGCGCATGTGCTTGGCATCGACGATGCGCCAGCCGTGCAAGGTCTGTTCCTGCATCGTCGTGATGAGGAATTTGCCGTCCGGCGACACGGTGACGCCGAGATGCGAGCCCTTCCATTCCAGCACGTCGGGCTTGGCCGCCGCATTGGGAAACCAGAGCGTGGCGCCATTGTAATGCGCGATGGCGAGGCGAAAGCCTTTCGGGAAGAACGCCAGGCCAGCGACCGTGGACGGCACTTCAAGATCGCGCTGCTCGCCCTTGCCGGTGCGCCCTCCTTTAGCAAGGACTCGCGCGACCTTGCCGGCGGCCCACGCCACCGCGCCGTCGGGACCGAGCGCGACCTGATCGATCCAGCGCTTCTTGTCGTCGGTGGCGAGCACCTCGTGTTCGCCGTCGCGGTTCGTGGCGACGAGCTTGCCGTCATCGCCGCCGGTGACGATGCGCAATCCGTCGGCGGCGCTGGTGAGAATGCCGCCGCCGTGAATAGCGACGAGCTTCTTGCCTTCGGCCGCGGCAAACAGCAGCGCTTCCTCGCCGAGCACAAAGACCGGCACCTGCCGGAGAAAATGGACGCCGACGATGGTGCCCTCCGCGGCAACGGAGCGGGCGCGATCGGCGAGCGAGGGAAGCGGGGCGGCGAGGTCGGACATATATGCAGTCTCATCATCACACTGTCATGCCCGCGTAGGCGGGCATCCAGTAATCACGGCGCGATCAGTGGGTAAAGGGGCCCCGCCATCTCAAGTCGGCTATAGCCGACTTGAGCACTAAATATGCCGACATCGGGTATACCCGATGTCGGGGCGGGGACGACAAGTATTACGCAATACAGCTCTCAAAACCCTTGCGGATTTTTTCTTCCGGCAAATGGCGGCCGATGAAGACGATGCGGCTGGTGCGCTCCTCGCCCTCTTTCCATTTCCGCTGATGGTCGCCGTCGAGGATCATGTGCACGCCCTGAAACACGAATCGCTCCGGGTCGTCCTTGAACGACAGGATGCCCTTGGAGCGCAGGATGTCCTTGCCCTCGGTCGCCACTAGATCCTGCACCCACGGGAAAAACTTGTCGGCATCGAGGGGCTTGGCAGTATTGAGCGAAATCGATTGCATGTCTTCGTCGTGATAGTGCTTCAGCCCGCCGTGATGGTTGTGATCGTGGCCATGATCGTGACCATGATCATGGTCGTGATGATGATCGTGGCCGCCATCGGCGGTGAGGAATTCCGGCTCGATGTCGAGAATGCGGTCGAGATCGAAGGCGTTGCGGCCGAGCACCTCGTTCAGCGCGATGTTGGAGCGCTCGGTGCGGTGCAGCTTGGCGTAAGGATTGATGGCGCGGATGCGCGCCTCGACTTCGGCTAGTTCGCCGGGCGTCACCAGATCGGTCTTGTTCAGAAGGATGACGTCGGCAAAGGCGATCTGGTTCTTGGCCTCGGGCGCGTCCTTGAGCCGGTCCTTCAGCCATTTGGCATCGGCGACCGTGACGACGGCATCGAGACGCGTCTTGGCGCCGACGTTTTCGTCCATGAAGAAGGTTTGCGCCACCGGTGCGGGATCGGCCAGGCCCGTCGTTTCGACGATGATGGCGTCAAATTTGCCCTTGCGCCGCATCAGGCCGTCGATGATCCGCACCAGATCGCCGCGGACGGTGCAGCAGATGCAGCCGTTGTTCATCTCGAACACTTCCTCGTCGGCGTTCACGACCAGCTCATTGTCGATGCCGATTTCGCCGAACTCATTGACGATGACGGCGTATTTCTTGCCGTGCGGCTCCGACAGAATGCGGTTCAGCAAGGTCGTCTTGCCGGCGCCGAGATAGCCGGTGAGCACGGTGACGGGGATTTTTTCGGTCGAGGGGGCGGCGGTCATGGCGGGGCTGGCTCCTTGGGCCAGACATATAGGAGGTCCCCGGCCGCCATGCAAAAGGGCCCGGTTCGGCCGATTTAGAACCCATTTGAGGCGATTAACCTCGCCGAAAAGTTTTACCCCTCACAAAAGCAACTATTGGTTGCCGAGCGGGTT
Source organism: Rhizobium sp. Q54 (assembly GCA_945870035.1). Lineage (GTDB taxonomy): Bacteria > Pseudomonadota > Alphaproteobacteria > Rhizobiales > Xanthobacteraceae > Pseudolabrys. The sequence continues at coordinate 7,501 of CAMBQQ010000056.1, forward strand.
GTCTATGTAATCCGACATAATGAGCAACCCCACGAGGCTACGCCATCAACAATTCACAAGGCTTTCTGGACGATGCCCGCAAATCATTCAGCCTCGCGGGCAAGGCGACCGGGCAAGCGGAAGTCGAGCGTTACGCCGCTTTAGGCCGGGAATTCCTGTTGCTCGCTCACCGCGCGGCAGACGTCGTATCCGTGCCGGGGACACCGGGTTTTTGGCGGGCGTCATGATCTCGACTTCCGGCCTCGAATAAAAAAGGCCGCCCGGGGGCGGCCTTTCTGCGGTTATGCGTTTTTGCCGCGCCTTAGCAGCGAGTATAACGGCGATGGCCGGAGCGGGTGTAGTAGTAGCAGCGGCCGGGCCGGGTCGAATCGGCAATGAGAGCGCCGGCAGCAGCGCCGAGCAGGCCGCCCGCAACCGCGCCGCCAGCGGAATTCGTCGCCACGCCGCCAATCAGGGCGCCGGTACCGCCGCCAATCAAGGCGCCACCAAGCTGCCGGTCCTGACGTGCAGTTTGACAGCCCGCGAGGGCCAAGGCCATCACGGCTACCACGATAAACTTTTTCATCCGTTTTCTCCCTGATGTCCAATTGTGCCGCGTAAGGGGCGGAAATGCGGCGCGCGCCCTATGTGTCTAACGACACACGCGCATTTGGGTTCCCGCGGAACTGGGCATATTACTCGATGGCTCATTGAGGCTGTCGGTTCAGCGTAAGGCAGGCTCTGTGATACCCGAAATACGCGCGTTCGCGGCCGTGTCGCTGCTGGTGTCGGGGCCAGCGAACGCAATCGACAAACCTCGAATAATTTAACGAGCGGCCTGCCGCTCAGACGACCGTCCCGAATAGCTTGCCGATACCGGCGGTCAGCGCCATCGCCAAGGCGCCCCAGAAAGTTACCCGAATTGTGGCGCGAAGGATGTTTGAGCCGCCGGCTCTTGCGCCGATCGCACCCAGAACGGCGAGGAAGGCCAATGACGCAACGGAGACAATGGGGACCAGCGTACTGACCGGCGCCACGACGACCATGAGCAGGGGCATGGCCGCACCTGCGGAAAATGTCGCCGCCGACGTTAGCGCCGCCTGCACAGGGCGCGCGGCAGTTATTTCCGAAATGCCAAGCTCATCGCGCGCATGCGCAGTCAGCGCATCCTTTGCCGTCAATTGCTCTGCGACTTGCCGCGCAACCGCTTGGTCGACGCCGCGCTTAACGTAGATATCGGCAAGTTCTTCAAGCTCAAGCCCGGGGCTTTCGGCCAGTTCCTTGCGCTCGCGCGCAAGATCGGCGCGTTCGGTATCGGACTGCGAACTGACCGATACGTACTCGCCAGCCGCCATCGACATGGCGCCAGCAACCAGTCCGGCGACACCGGCGATCAGGACATCGCCCCGCGTCGCCTCGGCCGCGGCCACACCGACAATCAAACTTGCGGTCGAGATGATGCCGTCATTGGCGCCGAGCACCGCGGCACGCAGCCAGCCGATGCGGTCGACGAAGTGATTTTCCCGATGCAGGCGAAGCCGGCTCATCCGCGTTTCAGTCCGTCATCTCATATCCGTCCGAGCAGCATCAGAATAAGAACGATGATCAGGACGGCGCCCAAGACACCGACGCCGCCATGACCGAAGCCGTAACCGTAACCGCCAAAGCGGCCGCTGAAGCCGCCGAGCAGGAAAATGATGAGAACGATGACCAGGATGGTGCCGAGTGACATGGACTTGCTTCCTTTGTCTATAGCGGCCGAAAGATCGGGTTTGGCACCGCGGGCAACAAACCACCGGGTGGATGCCGCCTGACATTCGCGGCATCCACAATCGTTGCACTTGGCTATTTCTTTTCGATCGTAATGCCGATTTTACCGACATTGATCTCAATACCGGTGGTCTTCTGCCGCTCCTGGTAGAGCTGATAGCCGAAGACCGCCGCGGCGACCGCGAGCACGCCGATGACGAGATAGAGTACGTTACGATTCAACGCCATGGCGTGCCCCACGGCCTACCGGCAGCGCACGTAACGGCGATTGCCGTAGCGGTCGATGCGATAGCAACGGCCGGGCCGGGTCGAATCCGCGATAATGGCGCCGGCAGCCGCGCCAATCAGGCCGCCTGCAACGGCGCCGCCGGCCGACCGCGTCGCCAATCCGCCGATCAATGCGCCGGAGCCGCCACCGATCAGGGCGCCGCCGAGTTGCCGATCCTGCCGGGCCGTTTCACAGCCCGCCAGCGTCAAGGCCAATGCGGCCACCGCAAATAATTTCAACATCTGAACTCTCCCAAAATGCCGTGCTGAATTCCACAGTGCAATCTTTCAGCCCGGACAGGACGAGTCGTTGACGTACATCAAACGTCGAAAACCGATTTTGTGCTGACTTTCAAGCGGGCATCAAATCCCTGGGACGCCACATCCCCAATGGCGCCGGAGAGCCCAATCCCGGCCATCACTCATGGCCGGGCTTTTTCCGTCTAGATCACCTTCACTTGCGTTCCGATCGGGACGCGATCGTACAGATCGATGATGTCCTGATTGAACAGCCGGATGCAGCCGCTGGAGACGGCCGTGCCGATGGTCTCAGGCTCAATGGTGCCGTGCAGGCGGAAGTACGTGTCTTTACCGCCGCGGTAGAGATAGAGCGCGCGCGGCCCGAGCGGATTGTCGGTGCCGCCCGCCATGCCGCCGGCATAGGAGCGATACATCGGCGTCGCCGCCATCATGTTGGCGGTCGGAGTCCAGCGCGGCCACTTCTCCTTGCGGCCGACGGTCGCAGTGCCGCGGAACGTCATGCCTTCGGTGCGGCCGACGCCGACGCCGTAGCGGATGGCGCGGCCACCGCCCTGCACCAGATAGAGCCGGCGCTGCGGAACATTAACAACGATGCTGCCGGGCTTCTCCTTGCCGCTCCACGCGACCTCCTGCCGCATCAGGCTCGAATCGAGGCTCGTCACGTCGACCGCGGAAATCATATGGCCGCCGTCGTGAACGACGCCGTAGCCTGCGGTGTTGCAACCGGCCGCGATCAGCGGCAGCCCGATAACAAAGGCGCGCCGGGAAATGACGGACAAATCGGTGCGAACAGGCTTCTCGGCGGGTGTATCAGTCATAATTCTCTCTGCTGTTAAGATTTCATATTGCTGACCAACGCCGCTCCGCGCAACCGTCTATTAACAAAAACCCACATCCGCGCCACGCCGGATTCACCACGCGGGTTAACTACCCGGCCAAGCTGCGACCGCGGAACACGCGCGACCTGATAAAAAGGTCCCAGCCCTAGGACAGATTAGTGATGCCGTTTGTCCGGGTGAGAGGCAGTTGGGTGGTCAAACATCCAGCTGCCTCGCTTTATTCGGCATTTTTAGCGCATCCACGCCGGCGTTTTGCCTTGCGTTTTATCGTCGATTTTTCAGAAAAATTCACTTCTCCGGCCTAGCCTTGTTTTCGGGCGCCCGGCCGCCCGGCGGCAAATCGCCGCCCCCGGGTCACAATTTGTTTAGGATCGAGCCATGTCTTTAGCGGCCGCTGAAAATTTCCTGCGAAATTCACGCGAACAGGTTTCGCAAAAGGACATCAACGACAGCTATCTGAAGGCGATGACCGAACTCACGCGCGAAGTGAAGCGTCTGCAAGACGAGATCCATCGCGTGCGGCGCGACGTTCTGGTCAGCCGCCGGTTCTGATTCGCCCGGCCGATTCGGCGTCCGCGAATGCGCGGCGCCGTGCTATATCGTTGTCATGACAGATCGGGATGACAAACCGCTGCGCGGCGTCGGCGTCTATTGGATCGATGAAGCCGACTATGCCGATGTCGTCGCCGCCTTCGAGGATGGCGCTGCCATGCCGCCGGGCTGGGCGGAGTGGCAGAAGATGGCGATCGAGATGGAAACCGGACTGAAGGCCTATGGCCATCCGGTGATGCGGGTGCGCATCAGGCCCAAAGAGTTTACCGACTGGTGCGCCGCGCATGCGGTCAATACCGGACGGCAGGGCCGCAAGGCCTACATCGCCGAAGCCGTGTTCGAGCGCTGGGGCGATCAGACGTGATAGCGTCGTGTCATCGCCGCGTCAGTTCGTAGCGGCCTTCCAGCACGTTGTTCCTGAGGTCGCAATTGCATTCCTTGGCGAAAGCCTGCAAGGCGGCGCGCGCAATCGGATCGGGCTCGCCGGGCGGGAAAGCATCGGCAAACAGCGCATAGGTCAGATCGAAGATATGGCCGCGCGGCATCTCGGCCAGATAGTCCTTCAGCACGGCGCGGGTCAGCATCGGTCGTCTCTCTCTTATTGGCAGCGCGGCAGACCGTGATAGCGTGCCCATATCGTGGATAGAAGTCCCCGATGACGAGGGCGATCATGGCCGCGATGTTTGAAGAACTGGACTACCGCGACACGCCGATCGGCGGGCTCAGCCTGCGGCGGCGGCGCGAGCTCAAGCTCGGCGTCGATGTGTTCGAGATCAAGCTCGGCGACGAGTTCCTGATGTCGAGCCTGTTCACCGCCTCCGAGGTCGCACTGGCCGATCTCGGCCTTGCCGGTCTTGCCGGCGACAAATTGAATGTGGTGGTCGGCGGGCTGGGCCTCGGCCACACCGCCAAGGCGGTGCTGGCGCACGGCAATGTCGGCTCGCTCGTTGTCGTCGACTATCTCGAGGCCGTCATCGACTGGCATCGTAAAGGGCTGGTGCCGCTCGGTCATGAACTCAGCGCCGATCCGCGCTGCCGCTTCGTGCAGGGCGATTTCTTCGCCCTCGCCGCGTCCGACGAAGGCTTCGATCCGCAGGCGCCCGGCCGCGTCTTCGACGCCGTGCTGGTCGATATCGACCATTCGCCGGAGGCTTTTCTCGATGAAGGCAATGCCGCCTTTTACAGCGCCGACGGCTTCCGGCACCTCGCCGCTCACCTCAAGCCCGGCGGCGTCTTCGGCCTGTGGTCGAACGACGGGCCGGATCCTGCCTTTACTTCCCGGCTTGCCGAGGTTTTCGCCGATGCCCGCGCCGAACCGGTGACGTTTCACAATCCGCTGCAGGACCGGCCCTTCACCCAGACCGTCTATCTGGCCAACAAGCGGGCCTAATCTTTTTCCGCCCAGGCCTTGCTTCGAATGTTATAATATAACATATTAGGGCCGTCTCCTGCTGCAAGGATTAGTCCCCGATGCGCCTGCTCGCCCCGCTGCTTATCGCTACCCTTGCCTTCACCACCGGCGCACTGGCCCAGACGCCCCCCGTCCCCGTGAAGATCACGGTCGTGGCGGCGCAGAATTTCTATGGCGACGTCGCCCGCCGCATCGGCGGCGAGCACGTCAACGTCATCAACATCATGTCCAATCCGGATCAGGACCCGCATCTGTTCGAGGCGACGCCGAGCCAGGTGCGCGATGTCGCCGACGCGCAGATCGTTATTCACAACGGCGGCCACTACGACGAATGGATGGAAAAGCTGCTCAAGGCGGCGCCGCGGCCGAAGCGGGTCGTCATCAATGCGGCGAAGATCGCCAACGCCAAGCACGGCGGCAACCCGCATCTGTGGTACGCGCCGGCGACAATGCCCGCCGTCGCCAAAAGTATCGCCGCCGCCTTCAGCAAGGCCGACAGCGCCAATGCCGCGGAGTATGCGCACCGGCTCGGTGAGACGCTGGCCGATCTCGACCGCGTCGCAAAGCGCGTCGCTGAAATGCGCGCCACGCACGCGGGCAAGCCGGTCGCCGCCACCGAACCGGTGTTCGGCCTGATGGCCGACGCGCTCGGCCTGACCATGCGCAACCAGAGTTTCCAGCGCGCTTTGATGAACGAGACCGAGCCGAGCGCGCGCGACATCGCCGCTTTCGAGAGCGATCTCAAGACCGGCAAGGTCAAGGCGCTGATCTACAACAAGCAGGTGTCGGAGAAACTGGCCGACCGGCTGCTGACCATCGCCCGCGCGTCCAAGGTGCCGGTTGTCCCCGTCACCGAGACGCAGCCGGCGGGCGTCGCGTTTCACGACTGGATGCTGGGCGAACTCGATGCGCTCGACAAGGCGCTGACCGGGCCGAATTCGTGAACAGATTATTTTTCCGTCATTCCGGGACGGTCCGAAGGACCCGGCCCGGAATCCAGAAACACTTTCTGTGCGTGATGCTGGATTCCGGGTTCTCCCGCTTCGCGGGAGCCCCGGAATGACAAACAACATCGTCGAACTCGACCGCGCGACGTTGCAGATCGGCGGCCGCGCCGTCCTCAAGGATGTCAGCTTCGCTATCCAACCCGGCGAATTCATCGGCGTGCTCGGCCCCAATGGCGCCGGCAAGACAACCTTGATGCGCGCCATCCTCGGTCTGCTGCCGCCGGCCGCCGGCCGCATCACCGTGTTCGGCAGGAGCCCGCAGCGCGGCGATGCCGCGATCGGCTATCTGCCGCAACTGCGCACGGTGCTGCCGGACCTGCGCGTGCGCGGTCTCGATTACATCGCCAGTTCGCTGCATGGCGAACGCTGGGGCCTGCCGTCGCTTGCCGCTGCCGACCGCAAGGCGATCGAGGCAACGCTCGACGATATCGGCGCGCGCGATCTCGCCGCCCGCGCGCTGTCCGATATGTCCGGCGGAGAACGGCAGCGGCTTTTGTTGGCGCAAGCCTTGATGGGAGATCCGAAGCTGCTGCTGCTCGACGAGCCTTTGATCAGTCTCGACGCGCGGCACCAGGAAGTCGTCATCGACGTCATCAAGAATGTTTGCCGCGAGCGCAAGATCACCGTGCTGTTCTCGGCGCATGAACTCAACCAGTTGCTCGGCGCCATCGACCGCGTGCTCTATCTCGGCAACGGCCAGGCCGAACTCGGCACCGTCGACGAGGTCGTCACCGCGCCGGTGCTGTCGCGGCTGTTCGGCACCGAGATCGAGGTGCTGCGCGCCGGCGGCCATATTTTCGTGCTGTCGCGCGGCCGCGACGTCGAGCGCGACGCGCATAATCACGACCACGATCATGGGCATCACGGACACGCGCACTAATGTTTGAATACGAATTCATGACCAATGCTTTCGCCGCCGCCGGAATCGTCGCGGTGGTGTCCGGCGTGGTCGGCTATTTCCTGGTCATGCGCGGGCAGACCTTCGCCGGCCACGCGCTGTCGCATATCGGATTCGCCGGCGCGACCGGCGCCGGCCTTATCGGACTCGCGCCTTTGTGGGGACTGGTCGGCTTCACGCTGGCGGCCGGCATTATCATGGGCCTGTTGAGCGAGCGCATCAGCAACCGCGACGTCGCCATCGGCGTGGTGCTGTCGCTGGCGCTCGGCTTCGGCCTGTTGTTCATGCATTACTACACGTCATTCGCGACACAGGCGGCAGCGCTTTTGTTCGGCAATGTACTGGCGGTCGATCACGCCATGATCGCGACCTTGGCCGCGCTCGGCGCGGTGACTTTGGCCGCGCTCGCCGCGATCATGCGGCCGCTGATCTTCGCCAGCCTGCAGCCGGAACTGGCCGAAGCCAAAGGCGTGCCGATGCGCTTCATCTCGACGGCGTTCCTCGCCATTGTCGCGCTGGCGGTGTCGGCCTGCGCGCAGATCGTCGGCGTCTTGCTGGTCTTCACCTTGATGGTCGGACCGGCGGCGGCGGCGCAGCGGTTAACCAAGGGATTGTGGAGCGGGTTGATGCTGTCTGCGGCGCTGGCGCTGATCGAGGCCTGGCTCGGCATCGTCATCGCCTATCATACCGACTGGCCGGTCAGTTTCTGCATCGCGGCCTTGAGCGCGCTGGTCTATTTCGCGGCACTGGCGGTGCCGCGCGCGCCGGTGCAACACGCACATTCGCACTCTCATTAATCAAAAAAAACGGCCTCGCTTGTGGCGGGGCCGTTGTCTTCATCGACAGCGCCTAGAACTTGGCGCTTTAAAACTTGGCGCTTTAGAACTTGGCGCCTTAGAACTTGGCGCCTTTTTCCTTGAAGTACTTGATCGCGCCCGGATGCCACGGGATCGGCGAGTAATCCTTCACCTGGTTCTCGACCGAGAAGTTCTTGGCCTCGCCATGCACGGCGACGAGGTCGGCCTTCTTGTCGATGACGGTCTTGACGATGTCATAGGCCATCTGGTCGGTCATGTTGGCATTGGACACGAGGATGTTCCACACCACGGTGTTGACGTTGTCCGTGGCCTGTCCCGGATAGGTGCCCTTCTTGATGGTGCTCGAGGCGTACAGATTGCCGTATTTGGCATTCATCTTGGTCGCCAGATCGCCGTGATCGATCAGCTTGATCTTGACGCCCGGGGTGGCGCCGAGATCGGTGACCGCCGCGGTCGGCAGGCCGCCGACCCAGAAGAAGGCGTCGATCTTCTTGTCCTTGAGCGCATTGACCGACTCGGCGACGCCGAGACGCTCACGCTTCATGTCCTTGTCCTTGTCGAGACCGGCGGCCTCGATGACGCGGAACGCCATCACTTCGGTGGCGCTGCCGCCCGAACCGGTGGAGACGCGCTTGCCCTTGAGGTCGGCGAATTTCTCGATGCCGGTGCCTTCGATGGTCACGACATGCATCTGGTTCGGATAGAGCACCATCAGGGTGCGCACCGGAATCGGATTGCCCTTGAACTTTTCCTGGCCCTTTTCCGCGTCGAGCGCGGCATCGACCATCGAGAAGGCGAGTTCGCTGCGGCCGGCGCCGATCAGCTTGAGATTGTCGACCGAGCCGCCGGTCACTTCGGCGGTCGCCTGGAGGCCGGGGATCGACTTGGTCAGCACGTTGGCGAGGCCGCCACCCATCGGATAATAGACGCCACCGGTGCCGCCGGTGCCGATCGAAATCGTTTTCTGCTGCGCTTGCGCCACGCCGAACAGCACCGCCACCGCGGCCGCCGCGCCGAGCGCAATTTTGAACCCTTGCTTCATGCGTCGTTCCTCCATGTTTTTCTATCGGCCCGTTGCTTTAAGCCCCGACGGGACCGGACCCTTCCATTGCCAGAGCAGCAATGCCAACCCCAACGCTACCCCAAATGGGGCCGGATAGGGAATGTCAAAACCGGTAATCGTCTCCGTGAGCGCCTCCAGCAGGCCCGGAAACACCAGCAGAAGGCCGGATAATCCGAACAGGACACGCTCATAGGACGCGGTGCGGCGAATGGCCCACCCTTGCGCGGCCGCCGCCAGCGCGGCCAATCCGATGCCGGTGACCGCGGTGATGTAAAGAATGTCGTAGACCGAGCCGCCCTTCGGAATCTTCATCAACAGGCCGAGCCCTTGCGGATCGAGCACGAAAACGAACGGCACCAGGAAGGCCGGCAGCGTGTATTTCCAGGCGTACAAGGTCGTCTTGTACGGATCGCCGCCGGTGATCGCCGCGGCGGCGAACGGCGACAGCGCGGTCGGCGGCGACACTTCGGACAATACCGCGTAATAGAAGATGAACATATGCGCGGCGAAATCCGGCACGCCGAGCTTGGTCAAGGCCGGCGCCGCAATCACCGCGCAGATGATGTAGGACGCGGTGACCGGCACGGCGAGGCCGATGATCCAGACGATCAGGCCGGTATAGATCGCGGTCAAAAGCAGGCTGCCGCCGGCATAATCGATGACGATGGACGAGAACTTCAGCCCGAGCCCGGTCAGCGTCACGACGCCGACAATGAGGCCCGCCGCGGCGCAGGTGGTGGCGGCGCCGAGCACACTGATCGAGCCATCGGCCATCGCCGCCGTCAGCTTGGTCGACGTCGGTACCGCGCGCTGCCCGACGGGCGAAAGACCGACGATGGAGAACACCGCGATCGTCATCAGCACAAAGGCCGGGAAGTAATCGTTGAAGATCGTCGAGAACAAAGGCGTCTCGATTCCCGGAATGGTCGCACCGACCGCGGCAATCGTGCCGAGCACCAAAAGCGGGATCAAAAGCTTGCGCGGGCCGAGGCTCGTCTCCGGCGCCAGCGCGCTCATAACGAAGGCCAGCATGGTCGAATAGAACACCGAGAGCATCGGCGAAAAGCCGACGATCATGAAGAGCACGACGCCGACCAGCGAGACAAAATGGAAGCCGTAGCGCTTCACCATTTGCCCCAAAGGCATGTCCTGCTTGAACACGACTTCGCGCGCGCCGAAGCGCCAGGCGTCGAGTTCGACCATGAACAGGAGCGACATGTAGTAGAGACAGGTCGGGATCACCGCCATCCAGATGACATCGAGATAGCTGATCTTGAGAAACTCGGCGATCAGGAACGCGGCGGCGCCCAGCACCGGCGGCGAAATGATCGCGCCGAGGCCGCCAGCCGCCAGCAATCCGCCGGCGGCGTTGCGCTCGAAACCCGCTTTTTTCAGCATCGGCCAGGCCACCGTGCCGATCATCACCGTGGTGGCGACGCCGGAGCCAGACGGACCGCCAAGCAAAAAGGACGACGCGACGACCGCGCGGCCGGCACTCGACGGCTTGTTGCCCATGACGGCGAGCGAAAAGTCGATGAAGAATTTTCCGGCGCCGGAATGCTGGAGGATGGCGCCATAGATCGTGAACATCACGATCAAGGTCGCCGACACATCGAGCGCAACGCCGAAGATTCCTTCGAGCGTGATGAACATATGGCCGATCAGGCGCGCGACGTCGTAGCTGCGATGCGTCCACGGCGGCGGCAGATATTCGCCGAACAGCGCATAGAGGATGAACAAAATGGCGACGATCGGCATGATGGGACCGGTGGTGCGGCGCGACGCTTCCAGCACCAGCACGATCAGCGCAATGCCGAGGATGACGTCCCATTTTTCCGGCACCGCGGCGCGGTCGGTGAAATCATCGCCGCCGAGCAGCGCATAACCCATGATGCCGATCGCCATGAGGCCGGCGATAACGTCGAACCATTGAATGCGGTTGCGGAAACCGGCTGCGACTGGGAATAGCAGGAAACTCAGCACCAGCACGAAAGCGAGATGGGTGTAGCGCAGCGCCTGGGTGGGGACGATGTCGTAGGCGGCATAAAGGTGAAACAGCGTCATCGCCACGGCAATGCCGGTGACGACGATGGCCTGCCAGCCGCCAAACTTGTTGCCGGCGCCCTCTTCCTGCTGAACGTACTCTTCCGCCCTGCGCAGCGCGTCCGCGGAAATCTCGGAATCGGAATCCAGTTTAACGTCGCTCGACATCTTCCCCCCGTGGCCCCGCCGGCGCTGCGCGCCTGACAGGCTTTGTCTGCCTGGCCGTTTTTATCGCCTTGGTCCCGGGCCCCCGCCGGTGGACGCCACTTCCGTGCCCGATTTTAACCGGTTTGTCGACTGTACGACGCACGAATGACGATGGAACCGGGCCACCCGTGACGGCCGACATTCAGTCATGATAGGCAGAGCCATGAACGATGCGGCAAAACGGGCGATCTGCGTCGGCGACGCCACCATCGAACTGGCGCGCGGCGGCGACGGCCGTTTCGCGCTGGCCAGTTCGGGCGATACGTTCAACACGGCGATCTATCTGGCGCGCGCCGGTCAGCCGGCGGCGTTAGCGACGGCGCTCGGCGACGATCCCTATTCCGACGCGATCGTGGCGCTCGCCGCCGCCGAAGGCGTCGGCACCGACCTGATCGCGCGCGTGCCGGGCCGCCTGCCGGCGCTTGCCCTCGCCGAGGCCGGCCCGTCTGGCGCCTCCCGCACGCATCTATGGAACGACGCGCAGCCGTCGCGCGATCTGTTCGAATTGCCGCAGTGGAGCCTGACCGCAGCTGCGCTGACAGCGGCGCGGCTTATTTATTTCTCCGGCATTACCTTGTCGCTTTACTCCAATGTCGGGCTCGGGCGCTTTCTCGCCGCCGTCGAACTGGCGCGCACGGCCGGTGTTCGTGTCGCCTTCGACGGCAATTTCCGTCCCGATGGCTGGCGCGGCGATATCGGCCGCGCCCGGGCGGTTTATGCGGAAGCACTCAAACGCGTCGATATCGCGCTGCCGTCCTATGACGATGAAGCGCTGCTGTGGGGCGATGCCTCGCCGCAAGCGACGATCGAGCGATTGCAGGCCTTCGGCATCGGCGAGATCATCGTCAAGAACGGCGCCAATGGCGCGACCGTCGCCAGCGCCGGCCACCGCGAGGCTGTGCCGGTGCCGGAGATCGTCACGCCGGTGGACGCGAGCGCCGCCGGCGACGGTTTCAATGCCGGCTATCTCGCCGCGCGGCTTGCCGGGCGCAACATGGCGGAAGCGGCACAGGCGGCGCATCGCCTCGCCGGCCAGGTTATCCGCCATCGCGGCGCCATCGTGCCGCGCGCCGGCGCGGCGGTGCACTAATTCCGCCAAGCCGTTTACTTATTGTGCAATTTCAATAAACCTGCGCCCGCGATTATCGCACGGGGCGGCAGACGAAGCATGCGCGGCACATACAAATCGATCAGTCTGGCGCGACGCCTGGTGATCGACCTGATGCACGTTTCGGTGCCGCTGGTGGTCGTCCGCAAGACGCTGAAGCTGGACCGGCTGGCGCAAGTGCGGGCGCAATTGACGGTGCGGCCGGGCTGGACGCCGATCATCGTCAAGGCGTTCTGCATCGTGGCGCGCGACGAGCCTTGGCTGCGCACCTTCTACATGAAATGGCCGTGGCCGCACTTTTACGAGGTGCCGCGCAGCGTCGCCATGGCCGCGATCATTCGCGACAGCTTCGACACCGAAGTGCCGATCCTCTTGAAAATCGGCTCCGCCGACGAAATGCCGATCGCCACAGTCGAGGCCATCCTGCAAAGCGGCAAGAACGCGCCGGTCAAGGAAGTGCCGGCGCTCGACCGCCTCATGCGCATCGCAAAACTGCCGATGCCGTTGCGCCGGGCGTTCTGGAGCTTTGGCCTCAATGTGGGGCGGCAAAGGGCCAATAATTTCGGCACCTTTGCCATCACGTCCCTGGCGACGCTCGGTGCGGAAACCGTGGTGCTCAATTCGCCGGGACCGAGCATGATGACCTATGGCCTGCTCAAGCCGGACTCCACCATGGAAATCCTGCTGCACTGGGACCACCGCATCTATGACGGCATCGTCGCCGCGCGCGCTTTGCAAAAGCTCGAAGCGGCGATGAACGGCGAAATCGCCGATGAACTGTTGGCCAGCGCGAAAGTTTAGGGCTTGCCTACCAACATCGCAGCAGCAGCCGCGATGAACGGCAGCGGCACGCAGACCAGAGCGCGCAGCCAGACCATGCGCGGCGGCATCATCGGCACTTCGTACAGAACCAGCCGATGCACGGCGAACAAGGCCCACGCCGTCGAATAGGCGATCACCTGCGGCGCGCCGGCGCCGCCTTTCAACGCCGCAGCGCCGACGGCGAAACCGACCACCGGGCCGCCCGGCGTCAGCGCGCCGCCGATCGTCGCAATGAGAATGCCGGTGAATCCCGATTCGGCGCCGAGCCATGGCGCGATCAGCGCCTTCGGCAAAATCTCGGCGAGAAAACCGGCGCCGATCACGCCGATGCCGATGCGCGGCAGCAGATGGACAAAGTCAGTGACGCCGGTGCGTGCGCCTTCCGTCAACAGCACCCTGCCGCGCATCCCTGCCGCCAGCGCCAGCGCACCGACAAACAGCCACAGCATGAGATCGATGGCGAGCATCATGGCTCTTTGCCCGTCGCCAAGTCCGGTTCTTTGTCCGGCTCCTTGACGGGAAAACCGGCGCGCACCGCAATGCGCGCCAGGATGCCGGCCAATATCGGCAGCGGCAGCGCCAGCGCGATGCGCCACAGCACGAAGTCGGCGCCGAAGAACGGCAATTCCCACACCAGCGCGCGGGTGTAGCCGATCAAGGTCCAACTGACGATGAAAGCGACCACCGTTCCCGCATCGGCGCCGAACAACAAAAACGCGCCGGCGATCGGATAGATGGTGAATGGGCCGCCCGGCAGAATGAAACCGAAGGCCATGGCGATCAACAGGCCGGTCATGCCGGATTCATGGCCGACCCAGCGCGCCACCTGTTCGCGCGGCAACAGTAAAGCGACGTAGCCGCCGATCAGGCAGCCGGCGAGAACCTTGGGCACCATGCCGGCGAATAGCCAGAGATCGCTGTCGAGCACGGCAAGGAACTGCGCCGGCCCGTCGCGCCAGTAAACGGTCAAGGCGGCCGCGCCGGACAACAGCGCGATGACCGCCGTCGACCAGTCGAAGGCGCGCCGGCGGTGGCGTGGAGGATGAGGTTTGTTCAATGAGACCCGGCGATTCAAGTTGCGCCGGTGACTATAGCCCGCCCGGGGCTTCGCGATAAGCGCGCGCCGCGCGAGTAAAAAGATGGCCGCCGGCCTTGCACAGGACGGCGGCCAAAGTTTGCAGCTTCAGCGGGGTCTTGACGAAACAATTACTCCGCAGGCACCGCCGTCTTGGATGGCATGCCGGCGAAGGCCGGTTGTTTGGCGATGGCGAACAGGAAGCCGGCGACGATCAGGTAAGCGAGCGTCACCGATGGCGTGACGCCGAGGCCATTGCCGATGCCGACCGCTTCACCATGCATGAAGCCGAAGTAAGTCAGCACCGCGCCGGCCAAAGAGAAGGCGGAGGCGTTGATAAACTTGCGCTCGATGACGAACACGGCGATCGCGCCGAGCACCAGCCCGACCAGGATCGAGCCGCCGCCCATGATTTCGAGGCCGTGGAACAGCACGCCGTTCTGCGCCATCTTGGCGGTGAACTCCGGCGCGTGCACGGCGCCGAAATTCATGCCGGCAGCGCCGAGTGCGCCGCTGATCAGTACCGTGGCCCAGGCCGCCGCATGCGGCGTCAGCGCCAGCGCAACGGCCGGCGCATGCTCGCGCGGCACCGCCTGGAACGCCTGCGCGCAGATCAGCATGCCGATGTACAAGAGGATCGGCGAGATCGCCACCACCGGCACGATCGCCAGCAGCAGCGAGATGACGCCGAACCAGGACAGTACGATCACCATCAAGCCGGTCGCGGCCGAGTAGCCTATGCGGCCGCCCATCGCCTTCCAGCCGGGATGGCCGATATAGACGGCGTTGATGAAAGGATTACCCATCAGGCAGCCGATCAGCGAGACGACGCCGTCGGCGGAGAGAACCCGCGTGGTCGGATAATGATCGCCGGCGGCTTCCGCCGATTCGACATTGTCCATGGCCTCGACCAGATCGTAGATGCCGTAAGGAATGGCGGTAACCAGAATGACGCCGAGATAGTCGAAGCCAGAGAAGACGTGGCCGAAAGCCGGCAGCGGCACCGAGAAGCCGAAGTTCGAGAACGCCGATTTGACGCCGGCGGCGCTGACGCCGCCGATGCCGGGACCGAACAATGTCGAGCCCCAGGCGATCAGCATGCCGGCGGCGATGGCGACAAGGCCGGCCGGAATGTTCTTCGGGTATTTATAACCGCCGAACCAGCTCACCATGATGATGGCGAAGCAGGTGATACCGATCACCGGCGTCATGAACATTTCCAGCGCCGGCCGCATGGCGATGAAGGTGATCGATACGCCGGCCAAAGTACCGAGCAGCGCGGCGCGCGGCGTCACCTTGCGGATGAACGGCGCAATGAAGCCGCCGATCATCAGGATGAAGCTCTGGAAGAACACCCAGACGAGGCCCGCCTCCCAGCCCTTGATCGGGTCGCCGGTGGTCAGCGAGATCGGAAGCATGATGACGAAGGTGACGATGAACATATGCGGCACGCTGACGCCCGAAGGCAGCGCGCAGACATCGTCACGGCCGGTCTTCCTGGCGAGATCGTAAGCCAGATAAGCGTAGTACATCGTCGACAAGCACATCATCAGGCCGAGCGCCGGCAGGATGCGACCGAACACGATTGAGTCCGGCATCTTGATGACGAAGCGCAACAGGCCGGTGAGCACCAGCATGTTGACCAGGATGTTGGTGCCGAAGCCGAAGAAGGCGTTCCAGTCGCCCGGCGTCCATAATGTCGGCTTGAATGTCGTTGTCGACGTCGCCATCTGATTAACTCCCCCATTTAGCGCGTTGTGTCAGCTTTACGCCGCCATAGCGGAAAGCAGTTTCTTTGACCCAGTGACCCAGCCGAAGATGCCGCCTTGCGCCTTGATCATCGCCAGACCCGTTTCGTGAAATTCCGGAAAATACGAACCGCAGCAGTCGGACAGCACGATGCAGCGGAAGCCGCGATCGTTGCCTTCGCGCACCGTGGTGTTGACGCAGACTTCCGTGGTGACGCCGCAGACCAGAAGATTCTCGATGCTGCGGTTGGCCAGGATCAGTCCGAGATTGGTGGCGTAGAACGCGCCCTTACCGGGCTTGTCGATCACCGGCTCACCGGCGATCGGATAAAGTTCGGGGATGATGTCGTGGCCCGGCTCGCCCTGAATCAGAATGCGGCCCATCGGTCCGACATCGCCGATGCGCTTCGACGGCGCACCGCGCGCGACCTTGGCCGGCGGCGCGTCGTGCATGTCGGGGCTGTGGCCTTCGCGCGTATGGATGACCAGCATGCCGGCCTTGCGCGCCGCGGCGAGCACCTGACGGCACGGCTCGACCGCCGCCTTGAGCAGGCTGACATCGTTGCCGAGCGTTTCGCCGAAGCCGCCGGGCTCGAGGAAGTCGCGCTGCATGTCGATGATGATGAGCGCGGTGCGCGCCAGATCGATCCCGATCGGTGCCGGCTCGGCGACTAGCTGGATCATCACTGGCTTTCCTCTCGACTGGCGCGAAGCCGCGCGGTAGCCGACGTCCAGCCAGTTCCGAGCAAGTCGTGTGCCAATGCACACAATCGGGGGAAAGCTGCCTCGTTTTTCAGCAGAGACAGATATTACGTCTTGATATCAGTCTCTTAGGAAAAAGCCGCCCGGCCGCTGGGCACCGCCGGCGCTCCGCGGACTTGCCAAAAACAATTGCTTTAAAGGCGACGGCTTACTCAGCCGGCATCGCCGCCTGCCGCCGCGCGGCGCGGCGTTCCCGCCAGCGGTCGCGGCGCTCGGCCAGATTGGCGATGCCCATCAAGGCCGCCGGCGTGACAATCAAGGTCAGGATGGTGGCGAAGCCGAGGCCGAACACGATCGCGGTCGACAGGCTGATCCACCACTGCGTCGCCGGCGCGCCATGCGTGATCTCACGGCCGACGAAGTCGAGGTTGATGCCGAAGGCGATCGGCAACACGCCGAGAATGGCGGTGACGGCGGTGAGCACCACCGGCCGCGCGCGCTCGCGGCAGGTTTCCATGATCGCTTCGTAAGCGCCCTGCCCCTCGCGGCGCAAGCGGTCGTAGGTGTCGATCAAGACGATGTTGTTGTTCACGATGACGCCGGCATTGGCGATGATGCCGATG
>CAMBQQ010000057.1 GCA_945870035.1 Rhizobium sp. Q54
CTGAAGGTGCCTGGCTGAACCAGTTTGACGACGTTAGAATTCGACAAGGCATATTACTCCTTCGGTGGAGAAGTGGAGGCTTCAACTACCCCCACGATATGCCGCCTTCCTGATCTACCCCGTCACCAACTTTCGACCATAGCTCCCGAAAAGTAGCCCTCGACGGTGTTAGTGGTCACGTCGCCGCGGACATATTCTTCTGCCGAGTGATTGACGGTTTCGTGGGCGACAAACTCTTTGCCAACGCCGATATAGAGGCGGCTTTCGTCAGTATGCAGACGGCTTTCGCGGGCGATGTTTTCACGAACCACGTTCACGACGCTGCCGGGCTGGGCAACCGGAACATGAAACGAGCGAACGCTGCCGCCGCGCTCGACAAGCGAAACGATAGTGCGCTTGCGACGGGACGGGCTACCGCGCGGGTCTTTCGACACGGGGCGTCCGGTGCTGGTGAACTGCGGGCGATCTTCCTCAGGAATATCACCGAAATAGGTTTCATCGGCTTCGACAACCTTGCCCTCGCCACCCATCGGAGTGAGCGCGCCGCCGCGCATGGCTTCACGGATGCGATGCCCCATGAACCACGCGGTTTTCAGAGTGACGCCCAAGGTGCGGTGAAGCTGATTTGCGCTGATGCCCTTTTTGCTGGACGAAATCAGGAAGATGGCTTGAAGCCACAAGCGAAGATGCACATGGCTGGACTCGAAAATGGTCCCGATCTTCACGGTAAAGGGCTTGCGGCACTGGTAGCACTTATAGACGCCTAGGCGGGTGCTCTTGCCCTTCATCGGGCTAATGCGGTCCACGCCGCCGCAATGGGGGCATACGGGGCCTTCCGGCCAGACGCGGGCTTCAACCCAGCGGTAGGCGGCGGCTTCGTCGTGAAAGTGCTTGTCTGAGATGACCGATTTCATGGCTTTGCTCCAATGAAAACAGTCTATCTAATCCGGGTGGGTACGTCAAGTATAATATGCCCCCTATAATAGTGTTAATCATAAAATACATCTCTCGGTTGTGTCCGTGTGTAACCCGCAGGAATGTCGTCTTTAGGCCGCTTTTGGCGGGCTCAACGTCTGCCGCGGCAGGCGCGTCCGGGGCCCGGATTTGACAGCACGGGACGCCTTCCCCATGTTCCCGGCAACACGAAGCCACGATTCCGACCCGCTCCGCTTCGGTTCGGGCGTCTAACCTATTGGAATCTCATGAAAGTTGTCGTTGTCGAATCGCCCTCCAAGGCGAAGACGATCAACAAGTATCTTGGTCCCGGGTACGAGGTTCTGGCCTCGTTTGGGCATATCCGCGACCTGCCGGCCAAGGATGGCTCGGTCGATCCGGACGCCGATTTCAAGATGCTCTGGGAGGTCGACCCGCAGTCGCAAAAGCGGGTCAACGACATTGCGCGCGCGCTGAAGGGCGCCGACACCCTCATTCTCGCAACCGACCCTGACCGCGAAGGCGAAGCCATCTCCTGGCACGTCCTGGAAGCGCTCAACGAAAAGAACGCGATCAAGAGCCAGAAGATCGAGCGCGTCGTCTTCAATGCCATCACCAAGCAGTCGGTGACCGAGGCGATGAAGCATCCGCGCGCTATCGACGGCGCGCTGGTCGACGCCTACCTCGCCCGCCGCGCACTCGATTATCTCGTCGGCTTCACGCTGTCGCCGGTGCTGTGGCGCAAGCTGCCGGGCGCCCGCTCGGCCGGCCGCGTCCAGTCGGTGGCCTTGCGGCTCGTCTGCGACCGCGAGCTCGACATCGAGAAGTTCATCGCCCGCGAGTACTGGTCGATCGTCGCCAGGCTCAAGACGCCGCGCGGCGACGAATTCGACGCCCGATTGACCGCCGTCGACGGGACAAAGATGCAGCGTCTGGACATAAGTACCGGACCGCAGGCCGAGGATATCAAGCAGGCGCTCGAAGGCGCGACGTTCAAAGTCGCCTCGGTCGAGGCCAAACCGGCGCGCCGTAACCCGCCACCACCGTTCACCACCTCGACAATGCAGCAGGAAGCGTCGCGCAAGCTCGGTTTCGCCCCGGCGATCGCCATGCGGCTGGCGCAGCGGCTGTACGAAGGCGTCGAGATCGACGGCGAGACCACCGGTCTCATTACCTATATGCGCACCGACGGCATCGACATGGCCCCGGAAGCGATCGCCGACATCCGTTCGATGATCGGCCGCAACTTCGGCAAGGAGTATGTGCCGGGCACGCCGCGGACGTATCAGAATAAATCGAAGAATGCGCAGGAAGCGCACGAAGCGGTTCGACCAACCAACCCAAGCCGCACGCCGGCCGAAGTCGCAAAGTATGTCGACCGTGACCAGGCGCGCCTTTACGAGTTGATCTGGAATCGCGCAGTCGCGAGTCAGATGGAATCTGCCGAGCTCGAACGCACCACGGTCGATATCGTGGCGAAGAATGGTGGACGCACCATCGATCTGCGCGCCAGCGGCCAGGTGGTGAAATTCGACGGCTTTCTCACGCTCTATCAGGAAGGCCAGGACGAAGCGTCGGAAGACGACGAGTCGAAGCGCCTGCCCGCGATGTCGGAAAGCGAAATTCTCGCCAAGCAGTCGATCGAAGCCGCGCAGCATTTCACCGAACCGCCGCCGCGCTTTTCCGAAGCGGCTTTGGTCAAGCGCATGGAAGAACTCGGCATCGGCCGGCCGTCAACCTATGCTTCGATCCTTCAGGTCTTGCAGGACCGCGGCTATGTCCGCATCGACAAGAAGCGTCTGATCCCGGAAGACAAAGGCCGCGTCGTCGTCGGCTTCCTGGAGAGCTTCTTCCAGAAATATGTCGAATACGACTTCACCGCCGCGCTGGAAGAACAGCTCGACAAGGTGTCGAACAACGAGCTGAACTGGAAGACGGTCCTTCAGAACTTCTGGATCGACTTCATCGGCGCGGTCAACGAGATCAAGGAACTGCGCATCACGCAGGTGCTCGACGCGCTCAACGAACTTCTTGGCGCGCACATCTTCCCGGCCCGCGAAGACGGCGGCGACGTGCGCCAGTGCCCAACCTGCGGCACCGGTAAATTATCGCTCAAGGTTGGCCGCTTCGGCGCCTTCATCGGCTGCTCGAATTACCCGGAATGCACCTATACGCGGCAGATGACGCCGGGCGCCGCCGGCCAGCAGACCACCAAGGTGCTCGGCACCGATCCCGAAACCGGCCTCGACGTCACGTTGCGCGGCGGCCGCTTCGGCACTTACTTGCAACTCGGCGAACAGGCCAAGGTGGAAAAGCGGCCGAAGGGCTCCAAAGGCCCCAAGTCGCCGCCGCCGGAAAAACCGAAACGCGCCAGCCTGCCGAAAGGCGTGCAGCCGGACGACATCGATCTCGACAAGGCGCTGGCTTTGCTGTCGCTGCCGCGCACGGTCGGTATTTCGCCGGAAGACAATGAACCGATCCTGGCCGGCGTCGGCCGCTTCGGTCCTTACGTAAAACACGGCAAGGTCTATGCGAGCCTGGAAGAAGGCGACGATGTTCTGACCGTCGGCCTCAACCGCGCCATGCATCTGATCGCCGACAAGATCGCCAACCCGAAACAGGGCCGCCGCTTTGGCGCGTCCGCCGGCAAGACACTCGGCGATCACCCGGAAAAAGGCGGACCGATCGTGGTCAAGAACGGCCGCTTCGGCGCCTATGTCAGCAATAACGGCATCAACGCCACGCTGCCGTCCGACAAGACGCCGGAGACCATCACGCTCGACGAGGCCATCGTGCTGCTTGAGGCCCGCGCGGCCGCGGTCGGCAATTCGCCGCGCGGCAAAAAACCGGCGAAGAAAACGCCCGCGCCGAAGGTGGCCAAAGGCAAAGCCAAGAAGATCATCGACGACACGCCCGAAATCGGCGACGAAGCCGGCGCCCTTAAGGCCGCCAAGGCCGCCGCCAAACCGGCCAGCGCCCGCAAGAAGCCGGCGGCGAAGGCGAAGAAGCCTGCCGCCAAGAAGCCCGGCGGCAAGACGACCAAAGCGACGGCGGCGGAATAACACGTCCGCGTTCACACGCCACGAGATCAGGATTCGGGCCTTGGCCCGAACTGGCGCGGCGCGTCCGCACCCCTTACATTACATCTCACACGCGCCGTTTCGGCGCAGGAACTCACTTTGACCAAATCTCCCAAATACACGTCCACGCTGCCCTCGAAGGCCGACATTCTCGCCTTCATCGCCCGTACGCCCGGCAAGGTCGGCACCCGCGAAATCGCCCGCGCCTTCAATCTCAAGAACGACATGCGCGCCGAGTTGAAGCGCGTGCTGCGCGATCTCGCCGACGAAGGCGCGGTCGAGCGCAAAGGCAAGAAACTGCACCACCCAGGCTCCCTGCCCTCCACCGTGCTCGCCGATGTGATGTCGCGCGACCGCGACGGCGACATGATCGCCATTCCCGACGAATGGGACGAGGAAGCCCACGGCGCCGCGCCGAAAATCCGCATTCACACGCCGCGCCGGATGAAGCCGGGCGAAGCCGCCGGCATCGGCGACAAGATCCTCGTCAAGGTCGAGGAAACCGGCGACAAGGACGTTCGCTATGCCGGCCGCGTCATCAAGATCGTCGACCGGCCCAAGCACCGCGTGCTCGGCATCTTTCATAAAACGCCGAATGGCGGTGGCCGGCTGGAGCCGGTCGACAAGAAGATGCTCGGCAAGGAAATAAGCATCCCGCAGGGCGCCACAGGAGATGCCGAAGAAGGCGACCTGGTCGCGGTCGAAACCTCGCGGCCGTCACGCTTCGGCCTGCCGCAAGGCCGCGTCGTCGAGCGTCTCGGCTCGCTGGCCAGCGAAAAGGCGGTCAGCCTGATCGCCATTCACGCGCATTCCATTCCGAGCGTATTCCGCAGCGAGACCTTGCGCGAGGCGGAAGCCGCCCGGCCCGCGACCATGGCGCACCGCGAGGATTGGCGGAAACTGCCGGTGATCACCATCGATCCGCCCGACGCCAAGGATCATGACGACGCCGTCCATGCCGAGCCGGATGACGACCCGGCCAACAAAGGCGGTTTCATCGTCACCGTCGCCATTGCCGACGTCGCGCATTACGTGACGCCCGGCTCGGCGCTCGACCGCGAAGCTCTGGTGCGCGGCAACTCGGTCTATTTCCCCGACCGGGTCGTGCCGATGCTGCCGGAGCGCATTTCCAACGACCTGTGCTCGCTGCGACCGCATGAAGACCGCGCCGCGCTCGCCGTGCGCATGATCATCAATGCCAATGGCCGCAAGCTGTCGCACACCTTCCACCGCATCATGATGCGCTCGGCGGCGAAGCTGGCTTACGAGCAGGCGCAGTTCGCCATCAACGGACGTCTCGACGACACCACCGGGCCGCTGCTCGAGCCGATCATCAAGCCGCTCTTTGCCGCCTATGAGGCTTTGGTGCGCGCGCGCGACGAACGCCAGCCGCTTGATCTCGATATCCCCGAACGCAAGATCCTGCTCAAAGCCGACGGCACCGTCGACCGCGTCGTCGTGCCGGAGCGCCAGGACGCCAACAAGCTGATCGAGGAAATGATGATCCTCGCCAATGTCGCCGCCGCCGAGACGCTGGAGAAAGCCCGCGTGCCTTTGGTCTATCGCGTCCACGACGAGCCCGGCATCGAGAAGATCAATGCGCTGCGCGAATTCCTCGCCTCGATGCAAATTCCGCTGGCGAAATCGGGCGCGCTGCGGCCGGCGACCTTCAACACCATTCTCCGCCAGGCCAAGGGCGGCGAGCGCGAACAGCTCATCAACGACGTGGTGCTGCGCTCGCAGGCGCAGGCCGAATACGCCGCCGAGAATTACGGACACTTCGGCCTCAATTTGCGCCGCTACGCGCACTTTACCTCGCCCATCCGCCGCTATGCCGACCTGATCGTGCACCGCGGCCTGATCCGCGCGCTCAAGCTCGGCCCCGATGGCCTGCCCGACAGTTTCGACGTGCCGGTGCTGGCCGAGATCGGCGCCGAGATTTCCGCTACCGAGCGCCGCGCCATGCTGGCAGAACGCGAGACCAAGGACCGGCTGATCGCGCATTTCCTTGCCGACCGTATCGGCGCCAGTTTCGACGGCCGCGTTTCCGGCGTACATCGCGCCGGCCTGTTCGTGAAACTCAGCGAGACCGGCGCCGACGGCTTCGTGCCGGCGCGCACCATCGGCGACGAGTATTTCAGTTTCGACGAGGCCAATCACGCCATGGTCGGGCAGCGTTCCGGTGAAACCTATCGCCTGGGAGATAGCGTCACCGTCAAGCTGGTCGAGGCCGCGCCTGTTGCCGGCGCGCTGCGTTTCGAGCTTTTATCCCCCGGCAGCGGCAAGCGCCCCGGCAAAAAGAGTCACACGCCCAATCCGCCGAGGCGGCCGATGCGCGGCCCGGCTGCGAAGCGGCATCCCGGCAAGCAGAAACGGAAGTCCCGACGATGAGCGATCTCGGCCAAAGACTAACCGACCGCATGACGCGGTCGGAACGCGACCAGACCTCGCCGGCGAGCGAGCCGCGCGACGCCGCCACCGTGATGCTGATCGACCGCGCCGAGCCGATCGCAAAAGTCCTGCTCGGCCGCCGCCATCACGGCCACAAATTCATGCCCGGCAAGTTCGTCTTTCCCGGCGGCCGCATCGAGGCGCTCGACCGTGCGATGTCGGCCATCAGCGAACTGCATCCCGACACGCAGGCCAAGCTGCTGGAGCGCGTCGCCGATCCGAGCCCGGCCATGGCGCGCGGCTTTGCGCTCGCCGCGGTGCGCGAACTGGCCGAGGAGACCGGGCTATTGCTTGGTTCCAAAGGCGAGACAGCGCCGGCCTCGCCCGGCGAAATCTGGCATGAGTTCGCCAAGGCCAAGGTGCACCCGGACCTTGGGCAGGTGCATTTCATCGCCCGCGCCATTACCCCGCAGGGACGGCCGAGGCGTTTCGATACCCGCTTCTTCACCGCGGACGCCACCGGCATTGCGCACACCATCGAGGGCGTGGTCGGGCCGGACTCGGAACTGGTCGAATTGGTGTGGATGCCGATCGACCAGGCCGCCACGATCGACATGCCGACCATCACCAGTGTGATTCTGGAGGAACTGGCGGCCCGGGTCGAAGCCGGCATGGCGCATGCGCTGCCGGTGCCGTTTTACTATCAGCAGGACGGCACGTTCTTCCGGGAACTACTATAAATGGCCTGAAATTGGCCCCAAATCGGTAGAAAGCCCGCCTTTCTTGACATTTGGGCTTTGGACGCTAGGGTCCGCGCCGCAGGCACCGTTTGCCTCCCCCATTCAGGTTTTCAAGGACAGTCACAATGGCAAAAGCCGTCAGCCTCAAGATCAAGCTCGTGTCGAGCGCCGACACCGGCCACTACTACGTCACCAAGAAGAACTCGCGCACGCAGACCGACAAGCTGGTCAAGAAGAAGTATGACCCGATTGCCAAGAAGCACGTCGAGTACAAGGAATCGAAGATCAAGTAGGCCCGGCTATCGGAACTACATGTGAGGGCGCCCCGACGGGCGCCCTTTGCATTTGCGCATGCCGAACGGCCGTTGCTACGCTGGAATTCTGGTTTTGGGAGAATGCGATGCCGACCGCCCTGCGCCCGTTGTATGCCGCCCTCGTCGCTCTGACACTCTCCCTTACCGGCGCAGCCGCGGCCGAGCATAAACTGGCGTTGCAGATCAGCGACAGCGATCCAGCCAAGATGAACGCAGTGCTCAACGTCGCCGCCAATGTATCGAAGTTTTATTCGGAGAAAGGCGACGAGGTCGAAATCCAGATCGTCGCCTTCAATGCGGGGCTGAACATGCTACGCGCCGACAAATCGCCGGTGCTCGAACGCCTCAAGTCATTCAAGCAGGGCATGCCGAATGTCGCCTTCATCGCCTGCGAGAACACGCTCGACACAATGACCCGGACCGAAGGCAAAGAGCCGCCTTTGGTCGAGAACGCCGCGCGCGTCACCGCCGGCGTTGTCACCCTGATCGAACTGAACGAAAAGGGCTGGACCATCGTCCGTCCATAAGCGGCCGCACGCGATGACAAAATACGATTGCATCGTCGTCGGCCTGGGCGCCATGGGCAGCGCCACCACGTATCAACTGGCCAACGCCGGCGCCAGGGTTCTAGGGCTCGATCAATTTTCGCCGCCGCACAAATTCGGCTCGTCGCATGGCGACAGCCGCGTCACGCGCGCGGCCATTGGCGAAGGCATCGAATATTCGCAACTGGCGCTGCGCTCACATGCACTGTGGCGTGACATCGAGGCGCAAACCGGCAAAACGCTATTCCGGCGCAATGGCTGCCTAAGCATTTCCGGCACCGATGCAGTCGTCATGCACGATGTCGATGACTTCTTCGCCAATATTGGCGAAGCGGCGCGGCGCTACAACATTCCGCACAAGACGTTCGATACGCCGGAGGCAATCCGCGCCCGCTATCCGCAATTTGCGGTCAAGGCCGGCGACCACGCCATCCTCGACGAGGAAGCCGGCACTCTGTTTCCGGAGGCCTGCGTCGCCGCGCAATTGCAACTGGCGGAACGCGCCGGCGCCACACTGAAGCGCGATACGCAAGTCGCCGCCATCACGCCCACGGCCGGCGGTGTAGAGGTCGCGACCGCCGACGGCCAACGCTTCATCGCCGCCCGCGTCGTGATTGCAGCCGGCCCGTGGCTGCCGCGTTTCGCCGCTGCTGAAATAGCGCGCCACTTCACGGTCACGCGTCAGGCGCTGTATTGGTTCGAAATCAAGACCAATCCTGAACGCTTCCTGCCCGAGAATTGCCCGGTCTTCATCTGGCAGGTGCCGCAGAGCGCCGACGTGCACAGCGACCTCTACGGCTTTCCCCTCGACGGGAACCCCTCTTCCGGCGTGAAAGTCAGCCACGAGGAAAACGGCGGCGCCGTCGATCCCGATACCGTCGATCACGCCGCAACCCCGCAAGATGAAATCGACCGGGTCTATCGCAGCTATGTCGCGCCATTCTTGCCCGATCTCGGGCCGCGCTGCCTGCGCACCGAGACCTGCCTGTACACCCGCGTCGACCGCTCGCGCTTTATCATCGACGCCGATCCGCGCGACCCGCGCATCAACTTCGTTTCAGCCTGTTCGGGCCACGGCTTCAAGCATTCGGTGGCGATCGGCGAGGCTCTGGCGCAGCAAATGACGCAGGGGCGCGCGGCTCATGTCGATCTCGAGCCGTTCCGGCTCAAGCGGCTGGCGCCCTACTTGCGGGCTTAAGCCGCGTCCTGGACGACGCGGTTGCGGCCGTCGCGCTTGGCGCGATAGAGCGCGGTGTCGGCGCGCTTGAGCATGGCGGCGGCGGTGTCGCCCGCCTCGCCAAGCGAGGCGATGCCGATCGAAATCGTCACGTCGAGGTTCTTGGCGCCCTGCTGGATAGGGAACGGCTCGGTGGCGATGCGCCGGCGAATGCGCTCGGCGACCATCCCGGCCACCGTCATGTCGGTTTCCGGCATGACGATGACGAATTCCTCGCCGCCATAACGGCAGGCCAGATCGATATTGCGGATCGCCTTGCGGATGCGCACCGCGAATTCGCGCAGCACATCGTCGCCGGCGTCGTGGCCGTGGCCGTCATTAATCGACTTGAAGAAGTCGATATCGAGGATCAGCACCGACAAAGGCTTGCCGCGCGACGCCGCCTGCTCGGTCAAGGCCGCCAGATGGGTTTCCATGTAGCGGCGGTTATACAGGCTGGTCAGCGCGTCGGTGATCGCCATTTCGATCGAGGCCTGCACATTGTCGCGCAGCCGTTCGGTGTAGCGCTTCTTCTTGATCTGGGTGCGCACGCGCGCCAACATCTCGTTCTTGTCGATCGGCCGGATCAGGTAATCGTTGACGCCGATTTCCAAGCCACGCACCAGGCGCGCATTGTTGTCGGCTTCGGCGATGGCCAGGATCGGCATGTTGCGGGTGCGCTCGAGCGAACGGATCTGGCTGCACAGCCGCAGGCCGTCATGATCCTTGAGGCCGAGCGAGACGATCACCAGTTCGTAGTCGCCCTCGGCGACGTTGAACAAAGCATCCGCCGGATTGGCCTGCACTTCGACCGTATGCTCGGTCTGCAATGTCTGCACGATACGCTCATAGGACGACTGCCGGTCATCGACGATGAGAATGCGGCCGTTGCGGCCGGTCTCGGTGACCGCCTCCCGCTCCGGGTTCTGGATGCCGATTTCCTTGGTGGTCAAAGCGCGCATGCGGAGTTCATCGGTGACCATCTTGAGCCGCGCCAGCGAGCGCACGCGCGAGATCAACGCCACGTCGGTGACTGGTTTGGTGAGAAAATCGTCGGCGCCGGCCTCCAGGCCGCGGATGCGGTCGGACGGCTGATCGAGCGCGGTGACCATCACCACCGGAATATGATGCGTGACCGGATTGGCCTTGAGCCTGCGGCAGACTTCGAAGCCATCCATGTCCGGCATCATGACGTCGAGCAGAATGATGTCGCATTCGGCACGCTCGGCGATCGTCAGCGCCTCGGCGCCATTATAAGCCGTCGAGACGTCGAAATACTCGGCCGACAGCCGCGCTTCGAGCAGCTTCACATTGGCCGGAATGTCATCGACGACGAGAACGCGGGCGGTCATGAATGCACCATCAGGCCGGGCCTAAAAAATGACGAATCGTCTCGATGAATTTCCCCACCGAGATCGGCTTGGACAGATAGGCCTCGCAGCCACCTTCGCGGATGCGTTCCTCGTCGCCCTTCATGGCGAAGCCGGTGACGGCGACAACCGGGATATGCTTGAGGTCCGGGTCGTCCTTGAGCCATTTGGTGACTTCGAGGCCGGACACTTCCGGCAGCTGGATGTCCATCAGGATCAGATCGGGACGATGCTGGCGCGCCAGATCGAGCGCCTCAATGCCGCTGCGCGTGCCGACAATATCGTAGCCATGTGCTTCCAAAAGATCGTGGAAGAGCTTCATGTTAAGCTCGTTGTCCTCCACGATCAGGACGGTCTTCGCCATTTGCCGCCCCACTTTTCCCCAAGGCGCCCGCTCGGCGCGCCCCGGGCGTCGCCAGGCCAGCAGCGCTCGGGCATGATTGAGTAACAACGGTAGTCCCGATTTGTTTAAGAAAGGCAAACGAAACTTGATCAAGCCGCCCCGCACCATGCCACCCGAAGCGGCAGAAACGCTTGCCGTTCAAGCACTTGGCTATATCGCCGGGGAACCGGAGCGGCTCGGCCGCTTCCTTTCCGTCACCGGCCTCGGGCCCGACGAGATTCGCGCCGCTGCCGGCGAGCCGGGATTTCTGGCCGGGGTGTTGGCCTACCTCGCCTCGGACGAGCAACTGGCCGCCGCATTTGTCGCCGAATCCGGGTGCGGCGTGTCCGACATCGCCCGCGCGCATCACGCGCTCGGCGGCGAACCCTGGGAGCGCGCGATTCCGTGACGGCGTTCTGCCGCGATTGCTTGATTGATACGTCCGGTGCGGCGAATCGCTGCCCGGCCTGCGGCTCCCCGCGCCTTGTGCGTCATCCGGAACTGGCGACCTTGACCATTGCCCATGTCGACTGCGACGCCTTCTACGCCACCATTGAAAAGCGCGACGACCCTGCCCTCATCGACCGGCCTGTCATCGTCGGCGGCGGCAAGCGCGGCGTGGTCTCGACCTGCTGCTATGTCGCGCGCACCTATGGCGTGCGCTCGGCGATGCCGATGTTTAAGGCGCTGGAGCTGTGCCCGCAGGCCGCCGTGGTCAAGCCGAACATGTCGAAATATGTCGAGGTCGGTCGCGCGGTGCGCGAGCGCATGCTGGCGCTGACGCCTCTGGTCGAGCCCTTGTCGATCGACGAGGCGTTTCTCGATCTCACCGGCACCGAACGGCTGCACGGCATGAGCGCGGCCAAGGCGCTGGCGCGCTTCGCCGCGCAAGTCGAACGCGACCTTGGCATCACCGTGTCGGTGGGGCTCTCGGCTAACAAGTTTCTCGCCAAGATCGCCTCCGATCTGGACAAGCCGCGCGGCTTTGCCGTGATCGGACAGGCGGATGCCATTGCCTTCCTCAGCACAAGGCCGGTCGGTTTCATCTATGGCGTCGGCGCGGTCAGCGCGGCCAAACTCGCCACCGACGGCTATCGCCTGATCGCCGACCTGCAACGCGCCGACAAGACCGACCTGATGCGCCGCTATGGCGAGGAAGGCGTCAGGCTCTGGCATCTGGCGCGCGGCATCGACCTGCGCCGCGTCGATCCGGTGCGCGACACAAAGAGCGTCTCGGCGGAAACGACCTTCAACGAGAACATCGGCGACCTGCGGCCGCTCGAGCAGCATCTATGGGACCTGACCGAGCGGGTATCGGCGCGGTTGAAAAAAGCGCAACTCGCCGGCTCGACGGTGACTCTCAAGCTCAAGACCAGCGATTTCAAGCTGCGCACGCGAGCCCGCTCGCTCGGCAATCCGACGCAACTGGCGGCGCGCATCTTCGACGCCGGCCGCGACTTGCTGCGCCATGAAGTAGGCCAGACGCGCTTCCGGCTGATCGGCATCGGCGTCAGCCATTTGCAGGACGCCACCGGCGACGACCTCTCCGACTTGATCGACCGGCGCGGCGCGCAGGCCGAACACGCCATCGACAAATTACGCTCGAAATTCGGCAAGGACGCCGTGGTGAAGGGCCTGGCGCTGGAAGACGATTAACGGCGAGTAGCCGCCTCTTCCGCCGGAATTGATCCGGATCAACAGCCCCTGCACCGGCAGGACGCATAACAAATCGGGCGCGACGGCTGGGCTTTCGGAGTTTCCATGAAATTTTGGCTATTGAAATTCCACCGCTGGATCGCCCTCGTCTTTGCGCTGCCGCTCGCCATCCTTCTCGTCAGCGGTCTGTTTCTGTCCATAGAGCCGTGGCTCGTCGTCCGCGCCATCGAGCCCGGCACACTCTCGCCGGCCAATGTTCAGGCGCTGTTGAACCAGCACGATGCGGGCGGCAAGGCGCGCAGCCTCGTCTACCGCAGCTACGACAAGACGCTCACGATCAGCGCCGGACGCGGCGGCGGCACCGTGGTGGACGTCAGCACCGGGCAAAAGCTGGCCGGACCGTCGGCCTTGGCGACAACGCTTTCGACGACACGACGCCTGCACGAAACATTGCTCATCGATGCCGGCTGGGCCGTCATCGGTTCGACGATCGCCATGCTGATGCTCGTTCTGCTCGGTGTGCTGATGGGGCTGCCGCGTTTCGCCAATTCGGTGTCGGGCTGGCACAAGGCCATGGCGTGGGGACTGTTGCCGCTTGTTGTGCTCTCGCCGCTCACCGGTCTGTTTCTGTCTTTCGGCATTACGTTCACACCCTCGCCGTCGGGCACGTCCCAAAGCACGCCGCCGCTGACACTTGCCGAGGCCGTGCAGATCGTCGGCAAGGATCACGACCTGTCGGCGCTGGTCTGGCTCAGGCCCCAAGGCGGCCGGGTCCTGGCTCGCATCGTCGAGGGCCAGGAATATGCCGTTTACGCGGTGACGCGAGCGGGCGCGACGCAAACGCCGCGCAACTGGCCACGTCTGTGGCACGAAGGTAATTTCGCCGGCCGCTGGTCGGCCTTGATGAACGTCGTGACGTCGTTCGCCATGATCGGCTTGCTGGTCACGGGCCTGTGGCTATAGGTCCGCCGTCAGATCAACAGACGCGCCCGCCGCCGCGCGAGGGTCGCAGCGGCCTGAGACAAAGTCTTCAGAATTTCCTCGCTCGCACGATGGCTTCAAGAATCTGCAAAGCATCGTCCGTTCCATCAGCCGCACCTTTTTCAAAATCCTGGGCGGCATTCCCCATTGTGTTGGTCACATGTGCGATGCATAAAACGTCGACTTGGCGCGCTTTGGCGAAAGTGTAAAGCGCAGCCGCTTCCATCTCGACGGCAAGTATGCCGCGCTTCTTTGCGGCCTCTATCGCTTCAGCGGTTTCGCGAAACGGCGCGTCCGTGGTCCATGTCGAACCGACGATAGCGCGCAGGCCCGCGGCTTTGAGAGCAGCATCAGCCATTGCTACCAGGTCGGCATTGGCATCGCCGTATTCGGAAGCCGCAGCGTAGTGATAACTGGTCCCTTCGTCACGCAAGGCGCGGTCAATGATAATAAAATAGGGAGTGGGCCCGGCTGGAACGATTTGGCCGGACGACGTCACACTCAGCAACAGACGGCAACCGGACTCGAACAATTCCTCCGCCACCAATACGGCGAAAGGCGCGCCGACGGCGCAACCCACGATGCCAACCGTTTGCCCTGCAAGGTCGAAGGCGTCCAATTGGGTGTGATAGCAAGGCCACTCTGCGAAGGGCTTGGACCGCTGCTCTTTACGCAAGCGCCGCACCATGTCCCCGTCCGGATCAAGAATGCAGACCGCCGGCACATCGACGGTCTGCAATCCCTTCTGACGGCGCGCCTCGCGCAGCAGCGCTGCCGGACGAAACACGGAAGGGGATGCTGAATTTTTGTTGTCTAGCAATGGTGGCATGTTTACCTGAGACGCTCAAAGACTGCGCCATAATGATATGGCAACACATCGATATGGTTTCTAAATTTGAGCCCGCCGGGTTCAACGCTGGCGACCGTTTGTTCCAATGTCATCCGGAGTTCTGTCGCCGGGCCACGGGGCTCGCCCAGCACCGGCGTTTGCTCACGCGGCCTTGCATACCAATTCACGATGCCGAATAGTCCGCCGGGCGTGAGCACATCGTGAACAGCTTGTGCGAGACGCGCTCGATCTGGAACGCCGTGAAAGGCATTGGCCAGGAAAACATAGTCCACCGGTTCCTTCAGGAGCGCCGCAATCTTATAGGCATCGGCCTCGACAAATGCGCAATTAGGCGCGCCGCTTCGTTCAGCCATTCGCACCTTTGCCATATCCAACAGCGCTGCATCGATGTCGATGGCCACCACGCTGCGTGCAAGCTTGGAAAGCGGGACCGTGAACCACCCATCGCCACAGCATAAGTCGACAACGTCACTGCCGGCTTTGACCCCAACATCGCTCAACACTCCGGCAGGATCGGGCCACAAGGCCTCCCACCAACCGGGATCAGGCATTCCCGTCCCTTCGAAAAACCCTGGAATTTGAGTGGTCATGACGCCTGTCGGTTTAGTGCGACGCGCACCTGAAGGTCACGTCGCCGCAATCAAGTCCACTCGCCCCTGCGCGTGGAAGCTCTCACTTGCACGGCTTCTCTTTCTTCATCTCCAGCGACGACATCTCGCCGGTTATGGTAAAATCGTTGTAGTCGAGAATGAGCGCGCGCGAGATGCCGTTTTCATACAATTCGAAAGAGATGGCATAGACCGGCGTCTGTTCGCCGGACTGCTCGGCCTTCTCGTCTTTCTTCTCGAAATAGCTGATTGTCACCGGCCAGCGCCTGAGCGCCGCCATTTCCGGCATTTCCGCCGCCGCATCGGTGACCGGCTTCTGGCCCGGCTCGATGGCGCGGCCGATAACGGTCAGCGTGTTGTAGAGCTTCTCGCCGGTCTCCGAGCCGTCATAGACCGGAAACTCCAGAATGGTCTTGCCGTCGCGCGCAGCGAGAACGATGCGCCGCATATGCTCGGTCGGAAACACCGCATCGACCGGCACGGTGAACTTGCGGCTCTTCGGTTTTTTCAGTTCGATCGCCACGGCCGACGCATGGCGTTCAGCCGCGCCATCGACCACGTCCGCCGGATTGTCGTTGAGCTTGTTTTGCGAGTTGAAGCGGAACTTCTTTGCTTCGCCGTCTTCCCAGGTGGTCGAGCGCAGATCGCTCAGCGCGTCCTTGCCCTCGCCGGAATCCAGCTCGGAAACCTGACGGAAATTCAGTTCGTAGCCGTCGCAGGCATTACCGGAAAAATCGTAGACGATGCGTCCGCGCACCGCCTGGAGGCCGCGGCTGCCGTTCGATTTCGACAGTTTGAGATCATAAATGGCGCGGTGCGGCGCCAGCACGACCGCTTCCATTTTGGCCACCGGCACCGCCGAAGGCGGCGACACCGGCGCGGAACGGGCCGGCAAGGCGGCGGCCGCAATCCATAGGCCTGCGGCCAGAACGGCGAGCGAGGGCAAAATCGGGCTTTTGGCAGTGACGCGCAGAATCATGAAATCAAGGCCTCTCGCGAGCAGCGTTGCAGCATCAGCTGAGGAACTAGGCACGCCTATCGGGGCAGGAACGAGGCGCGTGTTTCGAAGATAAGCGCCGGTAAGGTTTCCATCAACCGCCCGCCCGGGTGCGCTTGCGGATAAGCGGCCAATCGGCCAATACATTTCTCAAGAAATATAACTGTCGCAATAGCCGCCATCGGAGAGGTTCATGTCTGGTTTAGTTGAAAAGGCGCTGGTTAACCTCGGCATTACGCTGCCAACGCCGGCCGCTCCGATCGCCAATTACGTCGCCTTTGTACGCAGCGGCAATCTCGTCACCGTGTCCGGCCAGCTCTGCTTCGGTTCCGACGGCAAGCTCGCCGCCAAGGGCCAGCTCGGCGCCGGCGTCTCGGTCGAGGACGGCCAGAAGGCGGCGCGCGCCTGCGCAGTCAATCTGCTGGCGCAGGTCAAGGCCGCCGTCGGCGATCTCGACAATGTCACCCGTGTGGTGCGGCTCGGCGGCTTCATCAATTCGGCGCCCGGTTTTGCCGACGGCCCGAAAGTCATGAATGGCGCGTCCGATCTGATGGTCGAAGTGTTCGGCGACCGCGGCCGCCATGCCCGCTCCACTGTCGGCGTCTCGGCATTGCCGGCCGATGCCGCGGTCGAGGTCGAAGCCACGTTCGAGGTCGCGTAACGCGAACCGGGACTTTTCATGCCGGACTTGAGCTGGCTCACCGCACGACCGATCGCCCATCGCGGCCTGCACGATACGGCGGCCGGCGTGATCGAAAATACCGCTTCGGCTTTTACCGCTGCCATGGCCGGCGGCTACGCCATCGAGACCGACGTCCAGATCAGCGCCGATGGCGAGGCCATGGTGCACCATGACGATGCGCTCGGCCGCCTCACCGAAGGCAGCGACGCCCTCGCCCGCATGGATGCCGCCGCGATCAAGGTGGTGCGCTTCAAGGCCACCACCGACCGCATCCTGACCTTGCGCGAATTGTGCGACCTGACAGCCGGCCGCGTGCCGCTGGTGATCGAACTCAAGAGCCGCTTCGACGGCAATTTGCGGCTCGCCGCCCGCGCCGCCGAAGTCCTCAAAGCCTATCAAGGCAGGGCCGCCTTGATGTCGTTCGATCCGGCGCCGATTATCGCGCTTCGGACGATCGCGCCGCAAATACCGCGCGGCATCGTCGCCGAGCGGCGCTACAGCCATCACGAGTGGGACCGGCTGTCGGCGGCGGAGAAATTCCGGCTGGCGCATCTCCTGCACGCCCCATGGACCCGCCCTGACTTTATCGCCTATGGCGTCAAAGACCTGCCTTCGCCGGCGCCATGGCTGGCGCGCCATGTGTTCGGCCTGCCGCTTTTAACCTGGACTGTCCGCAGCGAGAGCGACCGCGCGCGGGCCGCGCGCTTCGCCGACCAGATGATCTTCGAGGGGTTCCGTCCTTCATAATTCGGCCGCGCGGCGGAACAAGGGTCGAGCAGTGGCCGTTACTCTCGATCCAGACAGACGGAGCCAGGCTCATGAAGACACGTCACCTTGCCATTCTCATCGTTGCCGCCGCTTTCGGCCTCGGCGCGCTGTCGGCACCGGCTGTCGCGCAATCCTCGGCGGGCGCATCGCAAACGAGCGCCAAGAAGAAGATCCCCAAAAAGCGCGTCGTGCGGCAGCCGCGCGCCGGCGGTCAGATCGCCTGCACGCCGGCAGGCTGCCACCGTATCCCGGCCAATTGCTATCCGACGCAAGGCTACCGCTGGGACGGCCTGCCGAGCGGCTTTGATGTCGTGGTCTGCCGCTAGACGGCTTGTCCCGCTGTCGATGGGCTGGGTTTCGCGAACGGATAATCACTGCTGGCTAGATTCGGACTAGGATGACCCGGACGCCACGCCCAAGGCCCTCGGGACCTATGACCGATCTCGAACTCCGCATCCGCATTGAGCCCTCGCTCGCCAAGATTCCGGCGGCGGATTGGGACGCCTGCGCCGGTTCTGCCGCCCGCGGCGGCGCAATTAAAGCATTACATCATGAGGAAAAGCTGTCCCCGGAGTTATCAACACAAGGACATCCAGATAACCCTTTCGTATCTCACGATTTTCTTTCCTCTCTTGAACAGGCAAAATGCGTTGGCGGCCGTACCGGCTGGCAGCCGCGCCACCTGTTGGCCGAGACAGCCAACGGGACCCTGGCCGGGTGTGCGCCTTGTTATGTGAAGTCGCACTCGCAAGGCGAATACGTCTTCGACCACGGCTGGGCCGAAGCCTTCGAGCACGCCGGCGGTTCCTATTACCCCAAGCTTCAAGTCGCCGTACCCTTTACCCCCGCGACTGGGCCGCGCCTGCTCGCGCACCCAGGCCCGGTGGCCGATCAGGTGCGCGGCGCGCTGGCCGATGCGCTGGCCGAGATCACCGCGGCGAACGAGCTATCTTCGGCGCACGTCACTTTCGCCACCGAGGCGGAATGGACCCTGCTCGGCCAGCGCGGCTATCTGCTGCGCACCGACCAGCAATTCCACTGGGAGAACGAAAGCTACGCGACCTTCGACGACTTTCTCGGCCGCCTCGCCTCGCGCAAGCGCAAGTCGATCAAGCGCGAACGTAAAGAAGCGCTTGCCCCCGGCATCGAGGTGCACTGGCTCACCGGCAAGGACCTGACCGAGGACATCTGGGACGCCTTTTTCAGGTTCTACATGGACACCGGCTCGCGCAAATGGGGCCGTCCCTATCTGACACGCGAGTTCTTTTCCATCGTCGGCGAAAAGATGGGCGACCGCATCCTGCTGATGATGGCCAAACGCGCGGGACAATGGATCGCCGGCGCTATTAATTTTCTAGGCCACGACACCATTTACGGCCGCAACTGGGGCGCGGTCGAGCACCATCCATTCCTGCATTTCGAGCTGTGCTATTACCAGGCCATCGACTACGCCATTC
The DNA here is from genome assembly GCA_945870035.1 of Rhizobium sp. Q54. GTDB lineage: Bacteria > Pseudomonadota > Alphaproteobacteria > Rhizobiales > Xanthobacteraceae > Pseudolabrys. The sequence continues at coordinate 18,971 of CAMBQQ010000057.1, forward strand.
AGCACAAACTGAAGCGTGTAGAAGCTGGCGCCCAGGGCGAGCACAAGTTGGCGCGGGGCTATATGCCGCACACCACCTACTCGGCCCATTTCATCGCCAATCCAGGCCTGCGCCGGGCGGTGGCCGAGTATCTGGCGCGCGAGCGGGCTTATGTACAGGCGGCGGGCGAGGAGCTTGCGGCGGCCGCCCCTTTCCGCAAGGATTTGCTCGAACAGGACTAGGGATTCTCAAAGAGCCAGGACACGTCCATGCCTGCTTACGACCCGAACAACATTTTCGCCAAGATCCTGCGCGGCGAATTGCCCTGCTACAAGGTCTACGAAGACGACAAAGCGATCGCCTTTCTCGACATCATGCCGCGCGCACCGGGGCATACTTTGGTACTGCCGAAGGCCCCTGCCCGCAACCTGCTCGACATCGGCGCCGACGATCTCGCTTATGTCGCCAAGGTTGCGCAAAAGGTGGCGAAAGCCGGCATGACCGCGCTCGGCGCCGACGGCATCACCGTGCAGCAGTTCAACGAAGGGCCTGGCGGACAGGTCGTGTTCCACCTGCACGTTCACGTCATCCCGCGCAAAAGCGGCGTGCCGATGAAGCCACCGGCGAGCGAAAAGGAAAAGCCGGACGTGCTGGCCGAGATCGCCAAGAAGCTGTCGGCCGCCCTCAGCGCCTCGTAAGGCTAGTTGGCGAACAGATAACCGCCGGCCAGCAGCAGCACTTCGCCGGCGGCGACACCCGCAAAAACCGAGCGTCTGGCGACCAGAAAAACAATAAAACCGATGACCGCCGCGCCGAGCCGCACGCTCAAGGGAATCGCCGCAAGCGAGCCGTTGGAAAATAACAACAGCTTGGCGATGACGCCGGCCAAAGTCGCGGTCGCCACCGCCCGCGACCACATGACGATCTCGGAATCTTCATTGAGGCCGCGCGCCAGCACCAAGCCCAAGGCGCGCCAGATTTCGTTCGGCAGGAAGCCGACGGTGATCAGGACCAGAAACGGCCACAGCTCAGCCAGTGCCGCGGTCATGCCATGGCCTCGCGCACACGATGGATGGCGTAAGCCAACGTGCCGCCGCCGACGCCGGCCCACATCAGGTCGAACTGCAGGTTCATGACGGTAAGCAAGGCGCCGAGCGACAGGCCAAGCCCGAGCGCCAGTTTGTCCATCATGATGCGGGCATTGCGCGCCGTCGAAATCAAAAACGATAACGGCGTCAGGAACAGCAAAGTCGCCGCCAGCAGCGGCGGCAGGCCGGCGGCGAGGTAATAGCCGACGAAGCCGAAACTCACCGCGGCGCCCATATAGCCGGTGGACAGTCCATTGCAGAATGCGAGCCGGTGTTCCGGCGAAAGTTGCGGCAGGATGCGCAGCGACTCCACCCACATGCTCACCGAGGTGAAATGCGTCGGCAGCAGCAAATCGCGCAACCGCGTGTCGCGGTCGCGCACCAAAGGCAGCAACGCCACTACCATCGGAAACAAACGGATGCCGCTCAGGGTAACGGCGAGCGCGACTTCAAGGAGTGCCGCACCGGTGCCGATGCCGGAAATCAAAATGACCTGAGCGGGTGCGGCCCAGACCAGCAAGGTCGACAGCATCAGCCAGAACGCGCTCAGGCCGAAATCATGCGCCAGCGCGCCGAGGCCGATATAGGTGCCTGCCAGGACCACAAGAAAAACGGACATGCATGCCGCCCGGATGCCGCCTAGATAGGCGGCGGTCTTGGAGTGGAATGTCATCGGCAAAGGACCGGTCCCGGGCATGGCCTGCCCATGTCCCATAGAGCCGACTGCGCCGCAACTGGCGTCCGGCGCATGCGTCGCCTGTGAAATGCCGATAGCCGAACGGCAAAGGCCGGGCACCCGGGCCCGGCCTTTTTCATTTCATGACAGCGTTTGGACTCACGCCTTGAGCAGCGGCACCTTCGGCACCGACCCGCGCTTGCCGCCGCCACCGCCATCCTTGCCGCCGTCGCCTTTCGGCTTGGACGCCCGGGGCGACGACTTGCGCTTGGCTTTCGGCCGCACCGCCGGCAGCTTTTCCGGCTTTGGGGTGACGCGGCCATCGAGGAACTCGAAACCAAGTTTGTCGCGGCCGTCCTCGTCCTTGGTGACGATGACGCGGACATGGCCGCCGTTCTTGAGGTGCCCGAACAGCACCTCGTCGGCCAGCGGCTTCTTGATGTGCTCCTGGATGACGCGCGCCATCGGCCGCGCGCCCATCAGTTCGTCGTAGCCGCTGGCGATCAGCCAGCGCGCCGCTTCCTCGGACAGCTCGATGGTGACATTGCGGTCGCCGAGTTGGGCTTCGAGTTGCAGCACGAACTTCTCGACCACCTGGGCGATGACCTCCTGCGGCAAATGACCGAAGGTAATGGTCGCGTCGAGACGGTTGCGGAATTCCGGCGTAAACATGCGGTTGATGGCGTCGGTGTCCTCGCCTTCCCGCTTGGCGCGGGTGAAGCCGAAGGCGGCCTTGGCCATGTCGGACGCGCCGGCATTGGTCGTCATGATGAGAATGACGTTGCGGAAATCGACCTGCTTGCCGTTATGGTCGGTCAGTTTGCCGTGATCCATGACCTGCAACAGCACGTTGAACAGGTCGGGATGCGCCTTCTCGATTTCATCGAGGAGGAGCACGCAATGCGGATGCTGATCGACGCCATCGGTCAGCAGGCCGCCCTGGTCGAAACCGACATAGCCGGGAGGCGCGCCGATCAAACGCGAGATCGTGTGCCGCTCCATGTATTCCGACATGTCGAAGCGGATCAGTTCGACGCCGAGCGATAGCGCCAGTTGCTTGGCGACCTCGGTCTTGCCGACGCCGGTCGGGCCGGAGAACAGATAGCAACCGATCGGCTTTTCCGGTTCGCGCAAGCCGGCACGCGCCAGCTTGATCGACGCCGACAGCGCCGTGATTGCCTTGTCCTGGCCATAGACCACCGTCTTGAGCGTCTGCTCGAGATGCTGGAGCACCTCTGCATCGTCCTTCGACACGGTCTTGGCCGGAATGCGGGCCATGGTTGAAATCGTGTTCTCGATTTCCTTGATGCCGATGGTCTTCTTGCGGCGATTTTCCGGCAGCAGCATCTGCGCGGCGCCGGATTCATCGATCACGTCGATCGCCTTGTCCGGCAGCTTGCGGTCATGAATGTAGCGCGACGACAGTTCGACCGCCGCCTTGATCGCTTCGTTGGTGTATTTAAGCTTGTGATATTCCTCAAAGTAAGGCTTGAGGCCTTTGAGGATTTCGATGGCGTCCGGGATCGACGGCTCATTGACGTCGATCTTCTGGAAGCGCCGTACCAGCGCGCGGTCCTTCTCGAAATACTGGCGGTATTCCTTGTAGGTCGTCGAGCCGATGCAGCGGATGGTGCCGCCGGCGAGCGCCGGCTTCAACAGGTTCGACGCATCCATCGCGCCGCCGGAGGTGGCGCCGGCGCCGATCACGGTGTGAATCTCGTCGATGAACATGATCGCGCCCGGATAGGCCTCGATCTCCTTGATCACCTGCTTGAGACGCTCTTCGAAATCGCCGCGATAGCGCGTGCCGGCGAGCAAAGTACCCATGTCGAGCGCGAACACGGTGGCGTTTTTCAACACCTCCGGTACTTCACCGTGGATGATGCGGCGCGCCAGACCTTCGGCGATCGCCGTCTTGCCGACGCCGGCCTCGCCGACGAACAGGGGATTGTTCTTCTGACGGCGGCACAGCACCTGGATGGTGCGGCTGATTTCGCTGTCGCGGCCGATCAGCGGATCGATCTTGCCGTCCTTGGCTTTCTTGTTGAGGTTGACGCAGTAAGCCTCGAGCGCGTCGCCCTTTTTCTTGGGCTCATCACCGCCGGAACCGCCACCGCTCTTGGCGTCAGTTTCCTCATCGGCGCCGCGCACCGGACGCTGCTCGGCAAGTCCAGGCCGCTTGGCGATGCCGTGGCTGATATAATTGACGGCGTCGTAGCGCGTCATGTCCTGCTCTTGCAGGAAATAAGCGGCGTGGCTTTCGCGCTCGGCGAAGATCGCCACCAGAACATTGGCGCCGGTCACTTCCTCGCGGCCCGAGGACTGAACATGAATAACGGCGCGCTGGATAACGCGCTGGAACCCAGCGGTCGGCTTGGAGTCTTCCGCGCCATCGGTAATCAGATTTTCAAGTTCCGACTCGAGATAGGCGACCAGGCTGCGGCGCAGCTTGTCGAGATCGACATTGCAGGCGCGCATCACGGCGGAGGCGTCCTGATCGTCGATCATCGCCAGCAGCAGATGCTCCAGCGTGGCGTATTCGTGGTGGCGCTCATTGGCGAGCGCAAGCGCCCTGTGGAGCGACTGTTCCAGGCTGCGGGAGAATGTCGGCATTCAGAGTTCCATTCCCAATTGTATCGAGCGCTCCCCGGCCCCGAATTTCACTTCTTTTCCATCACGCATTGCAAAGGATGCTGATGTTTTCTGGCAAAGTCCATAACCTGCGTAACTTTTGTCTCGGCGACTTCATACGTAAAGATGCCGCATTCGCCGATGCCGTGATGATGCACATGCAGCATGATTCGCGTGGCGGCTTCGTGATCCTTGCTGAAGAAGCGCTCCAGCACATGGGTGACGAACTCCATCGGCGTGTAGTCGTCATTTAGAATCAAGACGCGATACATATTGGGCCGCTTGGTCTGCGGCTTGGTCTTGGTAATGACCGCGACGGACGGATCGCCCGGCGTCGGGCTCTTGCGCTTGCGGTCGTCATCCGCCATCCGCGGCACTTCAGACCCGGAAATCTGAGGTGCATCGGACAGTGTCGAATTGTGGCGGTCAGGCGTCGTCATAATTGGGCCGAAACAAGCAACTGATTGAACCTTCCCGAAGCGTGGCATCCCGCACTCTTGCCGTCACGCGGCCAGAGCGCGTTATCAAATGGCATCTTAAAGACCCCGGTAGCCGCTTTCCAAGCTGGTTAATCGGGACAGGCGCACGGAAGCAGAACATTTCCGTTGCCAACATTGGTCAAATAGCCACTCCTTTCGGGTTCACAAGCGTTAAGTCCTGCGCCGGGCAACGTTTTTAGCCAAACGGGCGTCAAAAACAGCCCCCCCGAACGTCTGGCCTCAGGCTGAAGCGTCACGCTTCTGCGGCATTGGCACTATGGTCTCGCCCCTTCAAGTTCCCGCCAATCGATCGCGATTTAAGGGGCCGACCGCGCCTTGAGACAGAACTGGAGTCAAATACTACGCCGAATTTATGCGCCTTCGGCGCCATTCGCGTTGTCTGTCTAAATCCTTGTAAAAAAATATCTTTTAGCGCTGCACCAGCGGTCTGATTAACGCGCTGCGCCAAATTTGCCGGTGTTCGCGGGCATTCGGGTTAACTTCCGCGCCCTATTCCCGGCAGCGAACGTAACCGCTTACCGGGTTAAGCCGTCATGCGTAGCTGTTCCATCCCGGATGATCACATAGACCCTCGTCGCTCTGCTTTTTTCATGGCAAGATCGATCCTGAGGGACATTCGAAGCGGGGTTCGGGCATGTTGATCCAACTTCACAGCCAAGCAACGACGACGCCGAAGGTGCGGGCGG
>CAMBQQ010000058.1 GCA_945870035.1 Rhizobium sp. Q54
ACGCTGCATCGTTACGTGCTGCTTTACAACCAGCAGCTTCCGCAATCAGCCTTGGGCAGCAAGACACCCTTGCAGGCCATGAAGGACTGGCATAGCCTGAAACCGGAGTTGTTCAGAAAACAGCCATATCACCTACCGGGATGTGACAGTTAACCGCTATGGCTTTCGCGACCGTTCTTTACCTGATCTACCTGTTCACGCCGATCGTGCTGCTTTTCGTCGGCTCATTCGGCCACATCTGGTTCAACACGCTGCTGCCCACGGGCATCACGCTCGACTGGTATATGCAGGTTGCGACCGACGGCAGCTTCCGCCGCGCCTTCTGGACCAGCCTGCAAGTCTGCACGCTGACCTGCGTCATCGGCGCCTTGATCGGCACACCGCTCGCTTATGCAATCTATCGCGCCGCCTCGCAGCAGGTGCGCGCCGCCGCGCGCGTCATCTATCTGCTGCCGATCGCAGTGCCGCCTTTGGTGCTGGCTTTCGGCTTCATTCTGGTTTTCTCGTCCGACGAACTGCCGTTTCTCGGCAGCCTGTGGATTTTGGTCGGCGGCCATCTGGTGCTGACCCTGCCTTATCTGCTGCACACATTGATCGGCGACATGCGGCATCTGCGTCTGGCCGAGCAGGAACTCGCCGCCGAAGCGCTCGGCGCCGGCTTCTGGCAGCGCTTCCGCGATATCGTGCTGCCGTCGCTGCGCCACAGCCTCGCATCCGGGCTGATCACGGTGGCGGCTTTGTCGATCGGCGAATTCCAGCTCTCCAACCTGGTCGCCGGATTCCTGACGCGGCCCTATCCGGTCGTGCTGCTGCAGGCATTCTACGGCGCCACCGGCTTTGCTTGCGCCGCCACTGTCGTGCTGCTGGTTCTGGCCTTGGCCGCATCCGCCGGCGGCGCGCTCACCGCGCGCGGCGCGCAAGGCGTGCATGGATTATCCGCATGAGCGAGCCTGAATACACCATCGCGCTCGAAGGGGTGACCTTCACCTATCCCGGCACCGATATCGGCGTGCACGACGTCACTCTCGGCATTCGCCCCGGCGAATTGCTGGCGGTGATCGGGCCGAGCGGCTGCGGCAAATCGACTTTGTTGAAAATCATCGCCGGTTTCGTGCAGCCGTCACACGGCCGCGTCATCATCGGCGGCAAGGATGCCGCGGGCATTCCGCCCCGCCAACGCAACATCGGCATCGTGTTTCAAACCTACACTTTGTTTCCGCACATGACCGCCTGGGAAAATGTCGCCTATCCGCTGAAGCTGCGCGGCCAGGACCAGGCCAGCCGCCGCGCCAAGGCGGTCGATATTCTGGGGCGTGTCGGCCTGGGCACGCAAACGGACAATCTGCCCGCACAATTGTCCGGCGGTCAGCAGCAGCGCGTGGCGCTGGCGCGCGCGCTGGTGTTCGATCCGCAGGCGCTGCTGCTCGACGAGCCGCTGTCGGCGCTCGACGCCGCTTTGCGGGTCGAGATGCGCGATGAAATCCGGCGGTTGCAGCGCATGCATCACATTGCGACGATGCACATCACCCACGACCAGGAAGAAGCGCTGTCGATGGCCGACCGCGTCGCCGTCATGCAGAACGGACGGCTGGTCCAGGTCGACAAACCGCGCGACATCTACGCGCGGCCGGTCAACCGCGAGGTCGCCGATTTCATCGGCCAGGCCAATCTGTGGACCGGCCACATCACGGGACCGACCAACGTCGGCACGCCATTCGGCACACTGACGACATTGCCGCACGGCCGCAATACCGGCGACAAAGTCGCCGTCCTGGTGCGGCCGGAAGGGCTGCTGCTTGGCCGCGGCCCCGGCGACATCAATAGTTTCACCGGCGCCGTCACGCGCGACCGTTTTCTCGGCAGCTTCCGCCGCTTCGATTTCGAAATCGGCGGCGTCACTTTGCTCGGCGAGACCGGCGACATGGGCGAGATCACCGCCATTCATATTCCGCCGACTTCGATCCAACTGCTGCCGGAGACCGGCAGCGCACAATCGTGACTACCAACAGGAGGACAGTATGAGAGCCTTGAAAAGATCGTTCGCCGTCGCCGCGCTAACGCTGTTACCCGCGCTCGCTCACGCCCAGACCGTGGCGGATTCGCCCGAACTCTATCCCGGCGAAAAGGCGCTCTATGAGGCCGCCAGCAAGGAAGGCATGGTGGTCTCGTTCGACACCGGTCCGACCTGGGCGAACTGGGCGGCGCAATTCGCCGCCTTCAAGAAGCGCTATCCGGCGGTCGAAATGGCGTACAATGATCTCGGCTCGGCCGCGACCGTGATCGCCCTCGACAAGGCGCGCAACCGGCCGCAGGCCGACACCGCCTATTACTTCGCCGCCTCCGGCGTCGATGCCGTCGCCAAGGATGTCGTGGCGCCGTTCAAGCCGGTGAACTTCGACAAATTGCCGGACGTGTTCCGCGAACCGAGCGGCAAGTGGTTCACCATTCACTCGCTCACCATCGCATTCGTCGTCAACAAGAAGCTGGTGAAGGACGTGCCGCAATCCTGGGCCGACCTTCTCAAGCCTGAATACAAGAACTCCGTTGTCTATCTCGATCCGCGTTCGACCGGCGTCGGCCAGGTCATGACCTTCGGCGCGGCTTACGCCAATGGCGGTTCGGTCGATAACGTTACGCCCGGCATCGACTATCTCGGCAAGTTGCACGCCGCCGGCTCGGTGCTGCGCGTCGTCGGCACCACGCCCTATGCCCAGTTCGTCAAAGGCGAAATCCCGGTCTGGATCTCTTACGAAAACGACGGCCTCAAGGCCAAATACACTGACGGCCTCGGCGATCAGGTCGCTGTCGTCATTCCGAAGGACGGCTCGGTCGCCGCGCCTTACGGCATCAGCCTGGTCAAGAACGGACCGAACCCGAACGCCGGCAAGTTGTGGCTCAACTTCATCATGACCGACATGGGCCAGGGCATCTTCGCGCAAGGCTTCGTGCGGCCCTCGGTGCCGGGCGTGAAGTTGCCGGACAACGTCGCCGACAAGCTGCCGGCAGCGCCGCAGGTCAAGCCGCTCGACGTGCAGAAGGCCGCCGCCAAGAAAGCCGAGATCGATACCGGCTGGGCCAAGGCGACGATCAAGTGATGACCACGATCAAGTAGAGGAAACGACGCCATGCGCCGGGGACTGTTTTTCATACTGGCGGCCCCCGGCGCTGCCTTGTTGATTTTCTTTTTCCTGATTCCACTTGCCGTCGTGTCCAAGGATGCCTTCACCGACGGCGGCGGCGCCTTCCTGCGGGTTTTCAGCAACGACCTGTTCTGGGGCGGCTTGCGCGGCTCGCTCATTCTGGCGTCTACCGCCTCGATCTTTTCGCTGGTGGTCGGCTTCGCCGTCGCCTTGCACCTGTCGCGCATTGGCAACGCGGCGCGGACCATCCTGGTGTTCTTCATCGCGCTGCCTCTGACCTTCTCCGGACTGATCGTGGCCTACGGATTCATTCTCTCCTATGGCCGCGCCGGTTTCATCACGCAGATGCTGGCGATGGTCGGCGTCGACCCGGTGACATTCTCGCGGCTGCTGTTCTCGCCGCAGGGGCTGGCTTTCGCCGCGTCCTATTATCTGATCCCGCGCGTGGTCATGCTGCTGTTGCCGGTGTTCGTCAATTTCGACAAGGCGCAATTCATCGCCGCCGAGTCGCTCGGCGCGACGCGGGGCCGCATCATCCGCGATATCCTGATCCCGCAGATTCTGCCCACCGCGGTGACCGCGTTCTGCCTGATCGCCGCGGTGGCGATCGGCGCCTATGGCACCGCGCTGGCGCTGGTCGGCACCCAGGTCAATATTCTGCCGCTGCAGCTTTACAGCATGATCTCGGAGACCGGCTCGGACTTTCCGGCGGCGGCGGCCCTGTCGCTGCTGCTGATGGCGATGTGTTCCTGTATCATCGCGATCGGCGAAGTCGTCGCCGCCCGGCACGAGAGGCAAGATGCTCACGCTCGATGAGACTGCGAACCGTCTCCACAATCCGGCGAACGGCCAGGGCTTCGATCCGGCCACGCGCACATGGAGCGCATCGCCCGCGCGCGGCGGCACGCCGGTCTCGTTGAGCGCGGCGGCAGACTGGATGCAGCGGCGCTCGGGACATCCGCTGAAACAGCCGGTCGCCGTGATCGGACCGCGTGACGCCGGCAGCGAGCAATTGGCGGCCGCCGAAGCGCTCGGCGCCGGCCTCGCCGGCATCGGCTTTTCGGTCGTCTGCGGCGGGCGGCAGGGCATCATGGAAGCGGTGTGCCGCGGCGTTGCATCGGCCGGCGGCATCAGCATCGGCCTGTTGCCCGAGACCGACGCCCAGCATGCCAATCCCTATGTGACGGTTCCCCTCGCCACCGGCATCGGCGAAGCGCGCAATGTGCTGGTGGCGCGCGCCGGCTTTTGCCTCGTCGCTATCGGCGACAGTTACGGCACCTTGTCCGAGGTCGCGCTCGGGCTGCAATTCGGCCGGCCGGTATTCGGACTGTGTGGCGCGGCGAAGGTCGACGGCGTGCGCCATCTGCCGACGGTTGACGCCGCGTTGGATGCCGTGGCGGCAATCGCGCTCGGAATCGCCGTCTGAACGGCGTCTATTCCATTGCACATCCTGAAATTTGGCCCGGTTCACCGCGCTCCCGCGCCGTGGTAATAACCCGCCAACAGCGCGGCCGGCGAATTCGGCATAACCGGAGGTTCCCTTGGGCAAGCAGTTCTCACTCACCACCACCGACAGTCACAAGCTCGGCGCCTATCGCGCCGATCCCACAGGCAAGCCGAAGGGCGGCATCGTCGTGGTGCAGGAAATTTTCGGCGTCAATCATCACATCCGCGCGGTCTGCGACCGGCTCGCCGCGCTCGGCTATGTCGCGGTGGCCCCCGCGGTGTTCGACCGTTTCGTGCGCGACTTCGAGAGCGGCTATACGCCGGACGAGATCGCCCATGCGCGGAGTTACCTGGGCAATATCAACTGGGATCACATGGTGCACGACATGGCGGCGGCGCAGGCCGACATGAAGGACGTCGGACCGATCGGCGTCATCGGATTTTGTCTCGGCGGCACCGCGGCGTTTCTCGCCGCCACCCGCCTGCCCGGCCTATCGGCGGCGGTGTGCTTCTACGGCGGCACCATCGTCAAGTTCGCCGACGAGAAGCCGAAATGTCCGGTGCAGATGCACTTCGGCGAAAAGGACGAAGGCATCCCGATGAACGTCGTCGACGAGGTCAAGGCCAAGCAGAAGCAGGCGGAGATTTACGTCTATCCGGGCGCGCCGCACGGTTTCTATTGCGACGAGCGCGCCAGCTATCGCAAGGAAGCCGGCGATCTGGCCTGGAGCCGGACGCAGGAATTTTTGGCGAAGAATATGAAATAGGCGTCGCGACGCGTCATATGTTGCTGTCATCGTCCGCGAAGGCGGACGATCCAGTAATCACTGAGTTGTCGGTGTGTACTGGGTCCCCGCTTTCGCGGGGACGACGGCGGGACTCCTAAAACCACCGCTCCTTCACCACCACGGTATCGCCGGGGCGGAGCGGGAAATTGAGCGGCACTTCACCATTGAACTGCTGGCCGGGCGCGTTGCGCGTGACCTGCACCTTGCCCTTCGAGGCGCGCGGCGCGAAGCCGCCGGCAATGGCGATTGCCGTTTCCGCCGTCATGTTGGCGACGTAAGGATATTGGCCGGGCGTCGTCACCTCGCCGAGGATGAAGAATGGCCGATAGGCCTCGACCTCGACGCTGACCGACGGCTCACGCACGAAGCCTTGCTTGAGCTTGCCGGCAATGACGCGCGACAGAGCTTGCGTGGTCGCGCCGCGCGCCGGCACCGAACCTATCAAAGGCAGATTGATGTTGCCACCGGCGTCGACCGTGTAGCTGTTGGTGATGCCGTCCTGGCCGAACACGACGACGCGCAACTTGTCGCCGGAATCGAGCGTGTAGTCGGGCGCATAATTCGCCGGCGCGGCGGCGTAAGCCTGCCGTGCTGTTGGCGGCGCATATTGCGCGACGTAAGGCTGCTGGACGACTTGCGGCCGGCCATAGGCCGGGCCGCTGCGCCGTGAATTGTTGAACAGGCCGCGACCGCTGCTCGGCGTACTGCGTGGTTGGGCGGCCGGCGGCTGGTAAGGGGCTTGAGCATATTGCGGCGGCGCATAGGCCTGCTGCGCATAGGCCGGCGACGACGAATACAGGCCGCGCGAACTGGCCGGCGGCGCCGGTGCCAAACCTTGATAAGAATTGCCTTGCGACACCATGCCGGGCGGCGCGTAAGTCTGCGCGTATTGCGGCTGGGTGAACTGCTGTTGCTGGACGATGACCGGCACCGGCTGCCCGGTCTGCGGATCGATAATGTATTGCGTCTGCGCCTGCTGGCGCAGGCAGCCGCTGACCGCGAGGGCGGCCACAACGGCGAATAGAATTCGGGCTCCCCGCATCAAGCGATTCCGGGCAATGAACTGAAAATCACGCCCGATTAACGCTTTATATGGTTAAGAAAGTCTGACTATCTTCGCTTCTTTCCCTTTCCCCGCGCGCGGGGAGAGGTGAAAAAAGATCAAGCCGTCGCCGTCGCCTTCACACCCGTGCCGATCGGGCACGAGACCCCGGTACCGCCAAGCCCGCAATAGCCGGCCGGGTTCTTGGCCAGATACTGCTGGTGATAGTCCTCGGCGAAATAGAATTCCGGCGCGTCGACGATCTCGGTGGTGATGGCGCCGTAACGCTTGGCCTTGAGTTCCTGCTCGTACATCGCCTTCGAGGCTTCGGCCGCCTGCTTCTGCTCGGCCGAAAACGTGTAAATGCCGGAGCGGTACTGCGTGCCGACATCGTTGCCCTGGCGCATGCCTTGCGTCGGATTGTGGCCTTCCCAGAACGTCTTCAAGAGTTGCTCGTAGGAAATTGTCTTCGGATCATAGACCACCAGCACCACTTCGTTGTGGCCGGTCCGTCCCGAGCAGACTTCCTCATAGATCGGGTTTGGCGTCACACCACCGGCATAACCGACCGCGGTGACGGTGACGCCGTCGAGCGACCAGAAGGCTTTCTCGGCACCCCAGAAACAGCCGAGGCCGAACATGGCTTTCTCATAACCCTCCGGATAGGGGCCTTTCAGCGCGCGATGACTGACGAAATGCTCCGCCGCCGTGCGGATTTCATTAGCGCGGCCAGGCAGCGCCTCATCCTTGGTGGGCAGGGAAATCTTCTTGAAGCCGAACATGATTTTGGTTCTCCCCAAATCGATAGGCACAATATAGGCACGCGGCCTCGCCGCCGAAATGGCGCCGCCGATCACGAAAAGGACAGGACGGAGTGAGGCTTAGCGCGCGTAGCCGATCAGCGGCTTGCGCTTGCGGCCGAGCAGGATGCACAGAATGCCGAAACCGCCGAGCATCGCCCAGCTCGGCGCGCTCAGGATGGCGACCGCGCCCGGGTCCCACAACAGGCCGCCGGCATAGGGCTGGAGCAGTGGCTGCATCTTGGCCAGGCTGGCGCCATTGATGAGCTGCCACAGGTCGCGGACGCTGGTCATGAATACAGTGTTGGCGGCAATCGACTTGGTGCCGTCATAAATGACCAGAATAAAGGCCGCGGCCAGGCAGAAAAGGCCGATTACACGGAGTAAAAAGCGGATCATGGGGTCTTCTTATCGATGCATCACGGCAAAATTCGGCCACGGCGAAGGCCCCCGATTAACCCGCGCCGCTCTCCGGTTCAACCTTTGCATGTGAGACCTGCATTGCCGGGGCCCTGGCGGCCTTGAGCTTCGCCCACGCCTTCTCTAGAGCATACGAACGATTCTGTCCGAAACCGGGTTCCCACCTTTCCTAATCGTGCGCTATGGTCCCGGCCCGCCGGTCCGGCGGCACGCCTGTTGAAGTGTCCGCCGCCGGAAGAAGCGGCGGCGTTATGGAGTCGAAATGTCCGAAAAGCGCCCCGGTCGCACCCGCCCGACCTTTACCGAGCAAGAAGCCCTCAATTTCCATAGCGTCGGCCGACCCGGCAAGCTCGAGGTCATCGCCACCAAGCCGATGGCGACGCAGCGCGATTTGTCGCTGGCCTATTCGCCCGGCGTCGCCGTGCCGGTGCTGGCCATCGCCAAGGACCCGAGCCTCGCCTACGACCTCACCGTGAAGGGCAACTTCGTCGCCGTCATCACCAACGGCACGGCGATCCTCGGACTCGGCAATCTCGGCGCGCTGGCGGCAAAGCCGGTGATGGAAGGCAAGTCGGTGCTGTTCAAACGCTTCGCCGACATCGACTCGATCGACCTCGAAGTCTCGACCGAAGACCCGGACGAATTCATCAACTGCGTCAAATTTCTCGGCGCCGGCTGGGGCGGCATCAACCTCGAAGATATCAAGGCGCCGGAGTGTTTCATCATCGAGCAGAAACTGCGCGAGCTGATGGACATCCCCGTCTTCCACGACGACCAGCACGGCACCGCGATCATCGCCACCGCCGGCCTGTTGAACGCGCTCGATCTCACCGGCCGCGACATGAAGACGACCAAAATCGTCTGCAACGGCGCCGGCGCCGCCGGCATTGCCTGCCTCGAACTCCTGAAAGCCATCGGCTTCACGCCGGAAAATCTCATCCTCTGCGACACCAAGGGCGTCATCTATCAAGGCCGCACCGAGGGCATGAACCAGTGGAAGTCGGGCTATGCGGTGAAAACCGACGCCCGCACCCTGGCCGACGCCATGAAGGGCGCCGACGTGTTCTATGGCCTCTCCGCCAAAGGCGCGGTGACCAAGGACATGGTCAAGTCGATGGCGGCCAAGCCGATCATCTTCGCCATGGCCAATCCCGACCCGGAAATCACCGCCGAGGAAGTCGCCGAAGTGCGCGACGACGCCATCATGGCGACCGGCCGTTCCGATTATCCGAACCAGGTCAACAACGTCCTCGGCTTTCCTTTCATCTTCCGCGGCGCGCTCGACGTCCGCGCCTCGACCATCAACATGGAAATGAAGATTGCCGCGGCCCGCGCGCTCGCCGCTTTGGCGCGCGAGGATGTGCCCGACGAAGTCGCCGCGACCTATGGCGGCCGGCCGAAATACGGCCCGGAATACATCATCCCGACGCCGTTCGATCCGCGCCTGATTTCACATGTGCCGCCGGCGGTGGCGCAAGCCGCGATGGATACCGGCGTTGCGCGCAAACCGATCGCCGACATGGTCGCTTACAAGCATCAGCTTGAAGCGCGGCGCGATCCGATCGCCGGCACCCTGGTGCAGGTCTATGCCAAGCTGCGCCGTTCGCCGAAACGGGTCGTCTTTGCCGAGGGCGAAGAGGAACAGGTGATCCGCGCCGCGGCGAGCTTCGTCGCGCAAGGCCTCGGCACCGCGCTCTTGGTCGGCCGCGAGGACCGCGTCAGGGAAGCCGCCAAAGAAGCCGGCATCGCGCTGGGCGGCGGCATCGAGATCATCAATGCGGCTCTGTCCAAGCGCAACAATGTCTATCTCAATTTTCTCTATGAGCGCTTGCAGCGGCACGGCTACCTGCTGCGCGATTGCCAGCGCCTGGTGAACACCGACCGCAATTACTTCGCTTCGCTGATGGTGGCGCTTGGCGATGCCGACGCCATGGTGACCGGCGTCACCCGCAACTTCTCGGTTGCGCTTGAGGACGTACGCAAGGTGATCGATCCCAAGCCCGGCCATCGCGTCATCGGCATTTCGCTGGTGGTGGCGCGCGGCCGCACCGTGGTGGTCGCCGATACCGCGATCACCGAGATGCCGACGGCGGAAGATCTCGCCGACATCGCCGTCGAGGCGGCGGGCGTGGCGCGAAGGCTGGGCTACGATCCGCGCGTGGCAATGCTCGCCTTTTCGACCTTCGGCCATCCGGCTGGCGAACGCTCGGCCAAGGTTATCGAGGCAGTGAAAATCCTCGACCACAAACGGGTCGATTTTGAGTATGACGGCGACATGGCCGCCGACGTCGCGCTCAATCCTGAATTGGCGGCGGCCTATCCGTTCTGCCGGCTGTCCGGCCCGGCCAATGTCTTGGTGATGCCCGCGTTCCACTCGGCGTCGATCTCGACCAAGATGTTGCAGGAACTGGGTGGCGCCACGGTCATAGGGCCGCTGCTGGTCGGTCTCGACCGCCCGGTGCAGATCGTGCAGCTTGGCGCCAAGGATACCCAGATCGTCAACATGGCGGCGCTGGCCGCTTACAATGTGAGCGGTTGACGCGCTCGCGGCGACCTAGCAAAAGCAATCAACAAAACTTCTGGAGAAACGCCTTGTCCAAGACCCTGTCCGGCGTCATCGCCGCCGTTGCCACCCCGATCGACGAGAGCGGCGCGCCCGACCTCAAGCGCGCCACCGATCTGGCGAAAAGCCTGCTCGACAATGGCTGCGACGGCCTCAACGTGCTCGGCTCGACCGGCGAGGCGACGTCTTTCTCGGTCGACGAGCGCAAGGCGGTGATGGACGCCTATAAGAAGAATGGCGTGGCGATGGACCGGCTGATGGTCGGCACTGGCGCCTCATCGGTTACCGACGCCATCGCGCTGACCCGGCACGCCGCCGATCTCGGTTTCGCCGGCGCGCTGGTGCTGCCGCCGTTCTATTACAAAGGCGTCACCGACGACGGCCTGGCCGCCTATATCGCCGCGCTGGTGAAAGCGACCGAAGCGACCAAGCTGCCGATCTATCTTTATCACTACCCGCAGCTCACCGGCATTCTCTGGAATGTGCCGCTGATCGAACGCTTGAGGAAATCGCATCCGGACCGCATCGTGGGCCTGAAAGACTCCTCCGGAGACATGGCCTTCGCGCGCTCGGCCGCCGCCGTCGGCAAAGATTTCGCCGTATTCCCGTCGACCGAGGCCTGCCTGCTCGATGCCCGCAAGGGCGAGTTCGCCGGCTGCATTTCGGCGACCGCCAATCTGAATGCCGATCTGTGCCAGCGCGCCTGGGCCAATGGTGACACCGCCGCTTATGAGGCCGCCGTGGCGATCCGCAATCTGTTCGAGGGCCGCCCGCTGGTGCCGGGCGTGAAGACCTTGCTCGCCCATATCCGCAAGGATCCGGCGCTGGCGCGGGTGCGGCCGCCGCTTTTCGCCGTCTCCAGCGCCGACCGCGAGGCGATAACCTCCGGCAACGACGCCATCCGGGGCAAAAGGGCGGCGTAAGCCCTTCGAAAAGGACGCATTTTCCGTCGTTGACGCCCGGGCGGCGGCTGACTATAAGCCACGCCACTGGAGGCTTCTTTTTTGCCCCCACATCATTTTCACAGAGTCCGGTTGCTTGCCGGTCGCTTGAGCGGACTGATCCGCCGGCTATCGGTCGCCTGGACACGCACGAGATACAAAGAGAGTTAAATGGCCAATACCAGTTCCGCCCGCAAAGCCACGCGCAAGATCGCGCGCAAGACCGAGATCAACAAGTCGCGCCGCACCGTGCTGCGCAATTCGGTCCGCAAGGTCGAAGAAGCGATCGCCTCCGGCGACCGCAACGCGGCGTTGACGGCGATCAAGGAAGCCGAACCGGCGATCATGCGTGCAGCGCAGCGTGGCGTCGTTCACAAGAACACCGCCAGCCGCAAGGTGTCGCGCCTGGTGCTCCGCATCGCCAAGATCGCCGCCAAGTAAGATCACTGCAAAGTAAGATCGCGGCGCAATAATTTTCGCCGATCGCGTGGGCGGTACGTTCAGTCGCCTCCTTCGACCGCTAGCCGACATAGCAGACCACCGCCTCGCGAAATGCGTGGCGCTTTTCCAAAAAGCGTATGACAATGCCAGGAACGGGACGCGGTTTACGCGCCCTGGGTGCTTAGCATTCGTGAATTCATAAAACCGTCATTGCCTTGTTGCAGCTTTCTGCGCGTGCAGAATTTGCTGGACATATCGCAATGCAAGCCGAGCACCACGTAACGATACCGCTGCAAAAGCGCGGGGGTTACCTTACCAATTCGAGCAAAAATTTTTGCGCGCGCTGAACAACTTAGGATGAAAGGGACTGCAAGGACCCGGAAATACCTATGGCGCAGGCACATCTTGCATTTCTGAATAAAAAAAATCCGGTGTGTTGCCGACCGCAAGGCTCTCTACCGACTCGCTGATTCCCGCCGACTCATCAACACCTTGGAAACCATAGAGCGCGGCACGCAATGCCGCGCCGCCGTCCGCGTGCGCGAACGCGGACGTTTGCGCCTGAAAAGAAAATTGCCCCGTCGATCTCCTTGTGTATTTTCATTCTTGCGCACGGCAATCGCCGGACGCGATCAGAAACAAGGACAGGTTCTGCGCTCATCAGCAGATTAGACCGGCTATTTATTGTCCGCAGGGAACAAAGCCGGCCGCATCTTTCTGCAAACGACGGAACCACGCACGGTTATACGGACAGATCGGCGAAAGCCGGAAACGAGATCGGGGGGGCATGATGACGACAGTAAAATGTTTTTCGGCGCAATGCGTTGACGCGCGCAAGGTCGCTTCGCGCAAGTCCGGCCCATGCAGCGCTATCGTCCGTCATATGCAGCCGTCCGCCGATTCACTGTCCATCGAGCCACCTTTCATCCGTCCAATGTCCCTTGTTGCGTTGAGCCCGTGCGCCCCGGCCTTCTTCACTTAGCGGCGCAACAGACCCGTCTCGCTGACGACCCGCCGGCTTAATCGCCGCCCGGATCCTGAAGCACCAGACGACCCGACCGCGTATTTTTGTTGTGTCGACCACTGTGTCGCGCCGGCGCTTTCGCGCCGCGGAGAAACCCATGTCCGTCCAAGCTATTCAGCCAACAGAGAAGAAAAAAATGTCCCACGATGATGACGAAAGCTGGTTGCGGGTCAAAGCACGTCTGCGCGCCGAGGTTGGCGACGACGTTTTTTCGAGCTGGTTTGCGCGCATGGACCTGGAACAGAACAGCGAAGGCGTGGTGCGTCTGTCGGTGCCGACGCGCTTTCTGAAAAGCTGGATTCAGTCGCATTATGCCGAGCGCGTGCTCGCTTGCTGGCAGGCGGAACAGGATCAGGTCAACCGCGTCGAGCTGATCGTGCGCTCCGCGGTGCTCAAGACCACGGCGCAGCCGAAGCCCAAGATCGAATTGATGACTCCCGCCAGCGATGGGGCCCGCGGCTTCGGCAATGGCACCGGCGCCGGCCGGCCGATGTCGGTCGGCGATCCGGGTGTGCACGAGGCGCTCGGCGGCTCACCGCTCGACGCGCGCCTGACCTTCGACAGTTTCGTCGTCGGCCGTTCCAATACTTTGGCGCAGGCCGCCGCCCGCCAGGTCGCCGCCGCCCGGCGCGGCGATCCGGTGATGTTCAACCCGCTCTACATCCATGCCGGCGTCGGCCTGGGCAAGACGCATCTCTTGCAGGCGATTACCTGGGCCGGCAATGGCGGTGGCGAGCGCAAGGTGCTCTATCTCACCGCCGAGAAGTTCATGTACGGTTTCGTCTCGGCGCTGCGCACCCAGACCGCGCTCGCCTTCAAGGAAGCCTTGCGCGGTATCGGCGTGCTGGTGATCGACGATTTGCAGTTCCTGCAAGGCAAGTCGACGCAAGCCGAGTTCTGCCACACGCTCAACGCGCTGATCGATGCCGGCCGCCAGGTCGTCATCGCCTCCGACCGGCCGCCATCGGAACTGGAAAGCCTCGACGATCGCGTTCGTTCACGGCTGGCCGGCGGTCTCGTGGTCGAAATGGGCACGCTCGGCGAAGAGCTGCGTTTCGAAATCCTCAAGGCCCGCGTCGTCAGCGCCCGCTCGCATCACCCGACTTTCGACGTGCCGCTGCCGGTCCTGTCCTATATCGCCAAGACCGTGACCCATAACGGCCGCGACCTCGAAGGCGCGCTCAACCGCCTGCTCGCCCACAACAAGCTGACCGGCCAGTCGGTGACTTTGGAAATGGCCGAGCGCGAAGTGCGCGACCTGATCCGGCCGCAGGAGCCGAAGCGGGTCAAGATCGAGGACATCCAGCGTGTTGTCGCGCGCCAGTACAATGTCAGCCGCTCCGACCTCCTGTCCTCCCGCCGCACGGCAAACGTCGTCCGCCCGCGGCAGGTCGCGATGTACCTGGCCAAGACCCTTACGCTGCGGTCACTGCCGGAGATCGGCCGGCGTTTCGGTGGCCGCGACCACACCACGGTTCTGCACGCGGTGAGGAAGATTGAGGGCCTGGTCGGCAACGACATGGCGCTGGCCGAGGAGATCGAGATTTTGAAGCGGCAGTTGCAGGAGTAGGCCTCTTCTTCACCTCTCCCATAGGGAGAGGTCGACCGCCGCAGGCGGGCGGGTGAGGGGTTATGGCTTATCGAGAGTCACATGCCCCCTCACCCCAACCCTCTCCCCCCAGGGGAGAGGGGGTTCGCCGAGTTTGCCGCAGGCTCAGCGTCCTCAATAAAAGCTGCCCTGTGCACACCTGGGGAAATTCGGCCGCACCCCACCACCGCCCTTGCTTAAATGCCCCGCTCTTGCCACCTTTGCCCCCCCGGCTCCGCATGAGCGGCAAGCCGGCGCGCCTGGTGTAAGGGCTCATTTTGAAGGCGCCGAAGCGGGTCTCCCATGAAAGTTACTGTCGAGCGTGCTGAACTGCTGAAATCGCTGGGCAACGTCCACCGCGTGGTCGAGCGGCGCAATACCATCCCGATTCTGGCCAACGTGCTGATCCGCGCCGACAAGGGCAAGCTCAGCATGAAGGCGACTGACCTCGATCTCGAGGTCACCGACTCGATTTCGGCCGAGGTCGCCCCCGGCGGCTCGACCACCGTGCCGGCGCATATGTTCTACGACATCGTGCGCAAGCTGCCGGAAGGCTCGCAGATCGTCATCGAAGGCTCCGGCGACCGCGCCGTGCTGTCGATCCGCGCCGGGCGCTCGCGCTTCACGCTGCAGACTTTGCCGGAAAGCGATTTCCCCGATCTCGCCGCCGGCGAAATGAGCCACAAATTCTCGGTTCCGGCCGCCGACCTGAAACGGCTGATCGACAAGACCCAGTTCGCCATTTCGACCGAGGAAACGCGCTACTACCTCAACGGCATTTATCTGCACGCCGCGGGCGGCGCCAAGGCCGCGACCTTGCGCGCGGTGGCGACCGACGGCCATCGCCTGGCGCAGGTCGAACTGCCGCTACCGGAAGGCGCCACCGGCATGCCGGGCATCATCGTGCCGCGCAAGACGGTCGCCGAAGTACAGCGCCTGATCGAGACCGGCGAAGGCGAAGTCCTGATCGAACTGTCGGCCGGAAAAATCCGCTTCTCGATCGGCAATGTGGTTTTGACCTCGAAACTGATCGACGGCACCTTCCCGGACTATGGCCGCGTCATCCCGGCCAACAACGACAAGAGCCTGATCGTCGACAAGAAGGATTTCGAGGCCGCGGTCGACCGCGTCTCGACCGTGTCGAGCGAGCGCGGCCGCGCCGTGAAGCTCTCGATCACCGGCGGACGGCTGGTGCTGTCGGTGACCAATCCGGACTCAGGCTCGGCCACCGAAGAACTCGAGGTCGAGTACGACAGCGACCCGCTCGATATCGGCTTCAACTCGCGCTATTTGCTCGACATTGCGGCGCAGATCGAAGGCGAAGTGGCGGTGCTCAAGCTGGCCGATCCGGGTTCGCCGACTTTGGTTCAGGACAAGGACGCCAAGGGCGCGCTGTATGTTCTGATGCCGATGCGGGTCTGATTGCGCTTCTGTTCTGCAACTTTTCGACCGGGATGTTCGTATGCAGATCGGGATGATCGGCCTTGGCCGCATGGGCGCCAACCTGTCGCGCCGCCTGATCAAGCATGGCCATCAGGTCGTGGTGCACGATCAGTCCGCCGACACCGTCAAGACCCTGGCCCATGACGGCGCAACGCCCGCGGCAAGCCTGGCCGACGTCGTCAAGCAACTCACACCGCCGCGCGCGGTCTGGGTGATGCTGCCGGCCGGCGAGGCGACCGAGACGACCATCGCCAGACTGACCGACCTGCTCGACGCCGGCGACACCATCATCGACGGCGGCAATACATTCTGGAAAGACGATCTGCGCCGCGCCCGCGATCTGCGGGAGCGCGGCCTGCACCATGTCGACGTTGGCACCAGCGGCGGCGTCTTGGGTGCGACGTCCGGCTATTGCCTGATGATGGGCGGCGACAAGGACGTGGTGGCGCGCCTCGCGCCGATCTTCGCCGCTTTGTCGCCGGGCGGCGCAACGACCAGGACAGGATCAACAGCACCGGACGGCTGGCTGCATGTCGGCCCGAACGGCGCCGGTCATTTCGTCAAGATGGTGCACAACGGCATCGAATACGGCCTGATGCAGGCCTATGCCGAAGGCTTCCAAATTTTAGCCGAAGCCAATGATACCAACGTGCCGGAAGCCGAGCGGCTGCCGCTGAAAATCGACGAGATCGCTGAAGTGTGGCGCCACGGCAGCATTGTCGAATCGAAGCTGCTCGACGTCACCGCCACGGCGCTGCAAGGCGACGCCAGCCTCAAGGATTTTTCCGGCCGCGTCGACGACACCGGCGAAGGCCGTTGGACCATCCAGACCGCGATCGAGCGCGCCATACCGGTCATGACGCTCACCGCCGCGCTGTACGCGCGCTTCCGCTCGCGCCGCGAAACCAATTTCGCCGACAAGGTGATCTCGGCCATGCGCAAGGGTTTCGGCGGCCACGGTGAGGCCAAAAATAAATCCTGATGCCTAACCACTGGGGCACCGCCATTGTCGTGATGGGCGTCACCGGCGCCGGCAAGAGCACCATCGGCGCGCTATTGGCCGAGAGGCTCGGCCGCCCGCTGATCGAAGGCGACAGCCTGCATCCGCAGGCGAACATCGCCAAGATGTCGCAAGGCATGCCGCTCGACGACGATGACCGACTGCCCTGGCTGAAAGCCATCGCCGCGCGCATCGACCAGGCACGGAAGACCAACAGCCCGGTTGTCGTCACCTGCTCGGCGCTCAAGCGCCGCTACCGCGACATCCTTGAGGACGGCCATGACGGCGTCGGCTTTGTCTATCTGCGCGGCGCCAAGGACCTGATCGCGCAGCGGCTGGCGGCGCGCACCAACCATTTCATGCCGCCGGGCCTGCTCGACAGCCAGTTCGCCGCCTTGCAGGAACCTGACGACGACGAGCCGTCGATTGTCATTGCCATCGACGCGAGCCCGGGCGAGATCGTGCGCGAGATTGTCGGGAAGTTCGTGCGGTAAAGTTAGCATCTCAACGTGTTTACGCGCATTCGGCTTTGCCTTATTCTCTCCCCTTGTGGGAGAGGGTGGCGCGCGCAGCGCGCCGGGTGAGGGGTCGGTGCCAGCCGGATTTCACCATCGTCCAGTATCGGCAAAAGGCAGAACTTTTGCCAACCGGATGCGCAAGCAGCCGACTGACGCCGAATCAAAAATGTGGCGTCTTTTGCGAAATCGGCGGCTCACCTCGTTTAAGTTCAGGCGGCAAGTCCCTTTTCAACAATACATCCTTGACTTCGTTTGCTTCGAACAAAAGATCGTCGTTGAAATCGATGGCAGCCAGCACGCCGATTCCGAACGTGATAAGAAACGCGATGCCACGCTTGCAGACCACGGCTTCACGGTTGTCCGCTACTGGAACAACGATGTCCTTCAGCGACCGAACGCAGTCCTTGAAGATTTATGCGCCCACATTTTGCGCGAATGCTGACCCCTCACCCGGCGCGCCATTGGGCGTCGAAGACGCGCGTTTACGCGCTTACGGCGCGCCACCCTCTCCCACAAGGGGAGAGGGTGGACTGCGGCTTGTGGCGACTTCCTTACAATGACCGCCGCCTTCATCCGCCGCCTGACGCTGACCAATTTCCGCAGCTATCACGCTGCGCAAATTGTGCTGGATGACGCCGGCCCGGTCGTGCTCACCGGCGTCAACGGCGCCGGCAAGACCAATCTGATCGAAGCCATTTCGATGCTGGCGCCGGGGCGCGGCCTGCACCGCGCCACCATGGACGAACTGGCCTTCACGGAAGGCGACGGCTCTTGGGCAGTGTCAGCCGAGATCGAGGGCATGGAAGGCCTCTCGACGCTCGGCACCGGCATCGATCCGCCAACCGGCGAAGACAGCGCGACGACGCGCAAGTGCCGCATCGACCGCGAGAATGTCGGCTCGGCCACAGCCTTCGCCGAGCACCTGCGCGTCGTATGGCTGACGCCGTCGATGGACCCTCTGTTCAACGGCCCCGCCTCGGAGCGCCGGCGTTTCCTCGATCGCCTGGTGCTGGCCGTCGATGCGCAGCATTCCGGCCGCGTCAACGCGCTCGAACGATCCTTGCGGTCGCGCAACCGGCTGCTCGAAGACCGAAGCAGCGATGCGCATTGGCTCGATGCCATCGAGCACGAAACCGCGGAAGTCGCCGTCGCAGTCGCCGCTGCGCGCAGCGAAACCGTCAACCGGCTCGCCGCCGCGCTGGCTGCGACGCGAGATCAAGCGCCCGCCTTCGCCATGCCCGACATCGCGCTCGACGGCTGGATGGAGAAGATGCTGCCGGCGCATTCGGCGCGCGAAATCGAGGATCGCTACCGCGAACTCCTGCGCGACAACCGCGCACGCGATGCCGCCGCCGGCCGCACGCTCGACGGCCCGCACCGCACGGATTTTCTCGTCAGCCATGCCGGCAAGAACATTCCCGCCGCCGAAGCCTCGACCGGCGAGCAGAAGGCGCTGCTGATCCGGCTGGTGCTGGCGCATGCGCGGCTGATCAAGGAGATGACCGGATTTGCGCCGGTGATGCTGCTCGACGAAGTGGTGGCGCATCTCGATCCGGTGCGCCGCGCCGCGCTCTATGACGCGCTGGCGGCGCTTGGCGCGCAGGTGTTCATGACCGGCGCCGATCCGGCCGCTTTCAGCGACCTAGCCGGCCGCGCAGCGATGTTCGAGGTGCGCAATGGCACCGTCGCACCGTTGCGCTAAAGCTGCGCCCGAGTTCCCCGGACGCGTCATTACCATTCGTTAATCGCGTTATTTTGAAATCGCCTCAAACAGGAACCATAGCCCGGCCAATAGCTTAACCTCCCGAACGGTGTGCCAGCCAACATTGGCAAATCAGGAATGGATGAGGGCTATGTCTCGTGAAAATGAAACAGCAGCGGAGCGGTTGAGGCGCGAATTACATCGCGCCGTCGAGCGCATCCGCAGCGAACTCGACAAGATCGATCTTCTTTCGTCGGCGATGGCGGCTTTCAGCGCGCCAGTCCCGGACTATGAGCCGGGCTTCCGCCACATGCGGCATGTCACCGCCAGCGCGCTGGAACTCAACAGCCGCCGCTAGCGGCTACCAGACTACATCTCGCCGAGCAGCTCACGGCGCTGGCGTTCCGAAGCATCGGAGAAGCGCCGCAACGTGTGGGCCTCGCTGAGCAGGCCGAGAACCTGGCGCCGCTCGGCCGAATCCACCACCGCCAGAGCTTCCGCCTCGAACTTGCCGAACGCGGCAATGGCTTCCTGCGCCGTCATTTGCGGCAGCACGACATGATCGCCGTGGTGCAGAATCTCGCGCAGCGGCTTGGTCGCGGCAAGTTCCGTCGCATGCGCCTCAGCCACCAGCACCATGCCGGCATAGCGGCCTTCTTCATCGACGGCGATCACCTGATTGGTCGAGCCGAGCGGAAAGGCCTGGCGGAACGCCGACACGTCGGCCTCGACCGGCGTGGTGCGCACATCGGGGCGCATCATCTGCGCCACCGTCAGGTCGCGAATCCAGCCGACGTCGGCCGCGCCGCGAATGGTTTCGCCGCGCAAATGGAAACGCCAGGTGGTGAAGGAGTAACCGAAGAATTCGCGCGTCACCTGCATCGAGATGATGACCGCGATCAGCACCGCCGTGGTCAGCCACAAGTCGCCCGTGGTCTCCAGCGCGATAAAGGTCATGGTCAGCGGCCCGCCGATCACCGAGACAGACAGCGCGCTCATGCCGATAATGGCGAAAGCATCGGGGTTGAGTTGCAGCGCCGGCCACAGTGCGTTCATGCCGACGGCGAACAACTGCCCGCCAAGCGCGCCGAGCAAGAGCGAAGCGAAAAACAGCCCGCCGCGAAAGCCGGAGCCGAGCGAAATCACCGAAGCCAGGGCTTTCAACACGAAAATGGTGGCGATGGTCATCAGCGGCAGCTTGAAAATGCCGGTCAGATGCAGCGCGCCGTGGCCGGATGACATCACCTGCGGCGACACCAGCGCCAGAAGCCCGACCAGCGCGCCGCCCAGCATCGGTCGCCAGTTCGGCCGCACCCGCGCCTTGGTGAACAACAATTCGCAAGCGGCAACGCCGCGCATCAGCAGGATGCCGAAGCCGGCGGCGATCAGGCCGAGGCCGGCGGCGATCAGCACATCATGCAGCGCCAAATTGCCGAGCGCGCCGGTCTCGATGCCAAGCTTGTCCGGCGTAAAGACCTGCGCGGTCAGATAGCCGACCAGAGCCGCCATGCCGACCGGCGCCAGGCTCGCCACCGCATAGCTGCCGATGATCAGCTCGAAAGCGTAAAACGCCCCGCCAAGCGGAGCGCCGAAGGCGCCGGCAATGGCCCCGGCGGCGCCGCAGCCGACCAAAGTGCGCATGTCGCCGCGCCGCATCCGGAACGCCGTGCCGATCTTGGAGGCAAAGCCGCTGGCGAGCTGGGTGTAGCCGGCTTCCAGCCCGACCGAGGCGCCGACGCCGCTCGACCACACGGTCTGTGCCGCGACGATGAAGCTGCCACGCAGCGACATGCGGCCGCCGTGGAGCGCATTGGCTTCGACCGGATCGACCTCACTGCCGCGCCAGCGGGCGAGATAAGCCGTGGTCAGGCCGAGCACCAGCCCGCCGATGCAGGGCACCAGAAAGGCATAGAGCGGGTCGAGCGTCAGCTGCCCCGACAGGTGCGAGCCGGGCTCAATGCCGAACAAAGCCAGATGCATGTGCTCGACCGCGGCCGACATCGCCGCCACCACCAGCCCGGCCGCGGCCCCGGCCATCGCCGCCAGCACGATAACGCTCGACTCGCGGCGGCGCGCCAGCGCGCGCAAGCGCTCCGGGACTTCGAAATTGCGGTTGAACCAGGGCATGGGAACGAGAGGCTCGGAGCGAGGGCTGCATTGCTTAGAGGCCAGCCGGTGCTAACGCACAAGTCCAGAATACGGCGCATCGGGCGGGTCTTGAATCGAGCGCCGAAAAGGCCGCTCAAGGGGTGCGCAAAACGGCTGATTTTTCGCGTTCGAACCCTTTAAAAATGCCTTTTAAATCAACATATTAATGACGATGACTTAGCGCTGTACGCGAGTCAGTTTTCGTGTCACACACGCTGCTCAATCTGATTCATTTTGCGTGGCCGTTTTGCAGGCCCCTTGAAGGTGCAGTCCATGGCTGAGCCAGCCAAAGATATCCGCTCCGACGACACCGACTATGGCGCCGAGTCGATCAAGGTCCTCAAGGGCCTCGACGCCGTGCGCAAGCGGCCGGGCATGTATATCGGCGACACCGATGACGGCTCCGGCCTGCATCACATGGTCTATGAGGCGGTCGACAACGCCATCGACGAAGCACTCGCCGGCCACGCCACGCAGGTCGATGTCCTGCTCAATCCGGACGGCTCCTGCACCGTGCGCGACAACGGCCGCGGCATTCCGACCGGCATGCATTCGGAAGGCGTCTCGACGCCCGAAGTGGTGATGACGCAGCTGCACGCCGGCGGCAAGTTCGACCAGAACTCATATAAGGTGTCCGGCGGACTGCACGGCGTCGGCGTTTCCGTCGTCAACGCGCTGTCGACCTGGCTGAAGCTGACGATCTGGCGCGACGGCCACGAACACTTCATCGAATTCCGCGACGGCGTCGCCGTGGCGCCGCTGGTCACTGTCGGCGATTCGAACGGCAAGCGCGGCACCGAAGTGTCGTTCCTGCCCTCGACAGAAACCTTCACGATGGTCGAGTTCGACTTCGCCACGCTCGAACACCGTTTGCGCGAATTGGCGTTCCTGAATTCGGGCGTGCTGATCGTTCTGTCCGACATGCGCCACGCGGTCGAGAAGCGCGAAGAGATGATGTACGAAGGCGGCGTCGAAGCCTTCGTCAAATATCTCGACCGCAACAAGTCGCCGTTGATCCCGAAGCCGCTGATGATCAAGTCGGAACGCGACGGCATCACCGTCGAGGTCGCGCTGTGGTGGAACGACGCCTACCATGAGTCGGTGCTGTGCTTCACCAACAACATTCCGCAGCGCGACGGCGGCACCCATCTCGCCGGCTTCCGCGGCGCGCTGACGCGCCAGGTGACGCAGTACGCCGACAAGCTCGGCACCACGCGCAAGGAAAAAGTGGCGCTGACCGGTGACGATTGCCGTGAAGGCTTGACCGCCGTTCTCTCGGTGAAAGTGCCGGATCCGAAATTCTCGTCGCAAACCAAGGACAAATTGGTGTCCTCGGAAGTGCGGCCTGTCGTCGAAAACGTCGTCAATCAGGCCTTGCAGGACTGGTTCGAGATTCATCCCACCGAAGCCAAGGTCATCGTCGGCAAGGTGGTCGAAGCCGCCGCCGCCCGCGAAGCGGCGCGCAAGGCGCGCGACCTGACGCGGCGCAAGGGCGCGCTCGATATATCATCGCTGCCGGGCAAGCTCGCCGATTGCCAGGAACGCGACCCGGCCAAATCCGAACTGTTCATCGTCGAGGGCGACTCGGCCGGCGGCTCCGCCAAACAGGGCCGCAACCGCGAATTCCAGGCGGTGCTGCCGTTGCGCGGCAAGATTTTGAACGTCGAGCGCGCGCGCTTTGACAAAATGCTCGGCTCTCAGGAAATCGGCACGCTGATTACGGCGCTCGGCACCGGCATCGGCCGCGACGAGTTCAATCCGGACAAATTGCGCTACCACAAGATCATCATCATGACGGACGCCGACGTCGACGGCTCGCACATCCGCACGCTGCTGCTGACGTTCTTCTTCCGGCAGATGGAAGAGCTGATCAAGCGCGGCCACATCTACATCGCGCAGCCGCCGCTGTACAAAGTCAATCGCGGCAAGTCCGAGCAGTATCTCAAGGACGAGCGCGCCTTCGAGGATTATCTGATCTCGACCGGCGTCGAGGAAGCGGTGCTGAAACTGGCCAGCGGCGAGGAACGCGCCGGCGAGGATTTGCAGAAGCTCGTCGAGGAAGCGCGCAACATCCGCAACACGCTCAATGGTTTGCACAGCCGCTATAACCGGCAGGTGGTCGAACAGGCCGCCATTCTCGGCATTCTCAATTCGGACATCTTCGGCGATCCGGCAAAAGCCAGCGCCGCGGCGCCGTTCATCGCCAAGCGCATGAACGTGCTGGCGGAAGAAACCGAGCGCGGCTGGGAAGGCTCGTTCAACGAGGAGACCGGCTTCATCTTCACGCGCACCGTGCGCGGCGTGCAGAGCGTCGCCATCATCGACCATGCGCTGCTCGGCTCGGCCGACGCCCGCAAGCTCGACGAATATGCCGTGTCGCTGCAGAAGGTCTACGAGAAGCCCGGCGCGCTGCGCCGCAAGGACGATTCGTGGCCGATCCACGGTCCGGTCGGCCTGTTCGAGGCGATCACCGGCGCCGGCCGCAAGGGCGTGTCGATGCAGCGCTATAAAGGCCTTGGCGAGATGAACCCGGAGCAGCTCTGGGAGACCACGCTCGACGTCAATGCCCGTTCGCTGCTCCAAGTGCGCATCAAGGAGGTCGACGAGGCGAACGTGCTGTTCGACCAGTTGATGGGCGATCTGGTCGAGCCGCGCCGGCAGTTCATCCAGGACAACGCACTGTCCGCCAGCGTGGACGTGTAGTTCTCTTAACATCGGAGTGCTGAAGAAACGCCCGGATCCGCCTCCGGGCGTTTTTCGTTGTTGCGGGGAAAGTTAAAAAAATGCAACCTTAAGGCGATTCGTCTTGGGGGAGGGTCGTCATGCGAGAGGGTGGGTTACCGGGCTATTTTGCAGTGGTCTTGTGGGCCATTGTTGCTGTGAGCCCCGAGAGGGCGCGAGCCGCCGACCCTACTTGCGACGATCTCGTTACGCCGCAGACTGTCTCCATCGCCACTGCCTACAACAAGGCAACCTACGTGTCACATCCCGGTAGGTGATATGGCTGTTTTCTGAACAACTCCGGTTTCAGGCTATGCCAGTCCTTCATGGCCTGCAAGGGTGTCTTGCTGCCCAAGGCTGATTGCGGAAGCTGCTGGTTGTAAAGCAGCACGTAACGATGC
>CAMBQQ010000059.1 GCA_945870035.1 Rhizobium sp. Q54
GAAAAGGCAGCTTGTGCCACCCTCAACAGGACGCCGGGTGCATACGGCGGAGCCGCACCGGCGTCAGATCATCTGCCAATTGCCCGCCGATCCGCGCGGGCTAACGATCACGCAGCAAAAACGCTATTGTTCGAGGTGCCCTTATATGATTCCGCCGCTTCCTGCGGCTGTTTGAGTTCGCTGAGTGTGGTGCCTCGCAGGGCCCAGGTGTCGGCGACGCCTGGATTGATTGCGACGGCTTTGTCGAATGCGGCCAGCGCCTCGCGGGGGCGCTTCAGCGCTTGCAGCACCATGCCGTGATTATGGTGCGTCGCGTCCGAATTGCCGTTGATGGCGATCGCCGCGCTGATCGACCGCTCGGCCTCGTCGTATTTGCGGACGGCGGTCAGCACGATGCCGAGCAGATTGAGGCCGGCGAGATGGTTCGGCTCTTGCGCCAGCACGGCCTTGAAATGCCGCTCGGCGTTGTCGAGTTGGCCTTGTTGGAACGCGGCAATGGCTTGCGTCAGCAGATCGTCGATGGCCGTCATGGCGCCGACGCTTCTTGCGGCAAATCTTTTGCCAACTTGATGCCAAACACCTGTGCCGCGAACTGCGGATAAAGCTCGGCCAGTTGCGGCGCCACTGTCTGGCGCATCAGCGTCAAGGTCTCCGCCGACGGCGCCGGCGTTTCCGGGACATTCGCAGGGCGGTCGAAATCGAAACCGGTGTGCTCGATCACTTCCTCGATTGTATGCCCGGGATGCACGCTTTGCAGCGTGAAGCGGCCATTGGCGAAAGAGAACAGGCAGCGATTGGTAATCAGGGCTACCGGCCCGCCGGGGCGAAACACATTCGGATCGCTCGCGCCCGGCGCGCTGATGTAATCGACCTGCGGCACCAAAGTGCGGCGCGAATGCTCGGTGCGAAACAGGATGACCTTCGGCACCACATAATAAAGATAGGCCGAGCCGAACGAGCCGGGGAAGCGCACCTTGGGATGATCGTGCGCGCCGATCTCGACCAGATTGACATTGCCGTGGCCGTCGATCTGCCCGCCGGAGAGAAAGAATACATCGATGCGGCCTTGCCCGGCGCAGTCGAACAGTTCGCGCGCACCGTCGGTCCAGAACGTGTTCTTCGGCGAGCCGAGCAGCGACACATAAGGCCGGCCGCGCCCGCGTTCGCGCGCCAAAAGCGCGGCGGTCGCCGGTATGGGCGACGCATTGCCGACGGCGACATGGCGCACGCCGCCGATGAGGTGCGCGATCTGGTCGGCGAGCAGTTCTTCGGGAAGGAAGGTCACTTCTTATCCCTCCCCTGAAAGGGGAGGGTGGATCCGCGCGACAGCGCGGAGACGGGTGGGGTTAATGTCGATGCGCGCGCGGAACGCCCCCACCCGGTCAGCTTCGCTGCCCACCCTCCCCCTGCGGGGGAGGGATAAGAAAGAAGGCTAGGCCGCGCGTTTGGCATAGACATACTTCTCCAGATACGCCGCGAAGCCTTCCTCGGTCGCCGCCATCTTCGCGTATTCCGCCAGATGAGCGCCGTCGGCGGCGTAATAATCCGGCAGTGGCAGCGGCCAGGCGCCGCGCTCGGTCAGCGCGATGGCGTCGATATAGAAGCCGGGCAGGGTGCCGGCCGCCAGCACCGGCGTCTCCAGCAGATTGCCGGGATGAATGCGGTCGACCGTCACGATGGTCTTGACCGCCGCGTGCGCCATGGTGGCGAGTTCGCGCTGCCGTCCGATCCAGACATTGCCGTAGACATCGGCCATCGCCGCGTGAAACAGCGCCACGTCCGGCTTGATCGCCGGCAGCAGCACGATCGGATCGTTGTTGCCGAACGGTGAATCGATCACCTTCCAGTCGTCGCGGTATTTCAAAACGTCGGAGCCGATCAGCCCGCGCAGCGGCATGAATGGCACGCCCTTCTCGGTCGCCTGCAACGCCGCGTGCAGCGCCGGGCAGGTGGCGTCCTTCATCTTGATCGAACGCGCGAGAATGGCGGCGTTGAAACGCGGCGCCGGGCCGTATTCGCCGAGGCTGACCGCGCTCGTTTCCAGCGTCTCGACGCAGCCGGCGCCGATCAGCAAGTCCGCTTGCAGGCTCGATGTCGGCAGCGCCACCAGATGCAGCCGCCGGATGCCGCGCCGGATCAGCGCGCGCGTCGCGTCCATCGGCACGCCGGACACTTCGCGCGGCACCACCAGCATGCAGCCGTCGGTAATGGCGCCGAGCGCGTCGTCGAGGGTCGCCGCGATTTGAGACATGCCGTTCCTTGGGTCGTCGGGTGGGCGCTGCCCACGCTTGCATTTTTATTGTTTTCTCACTCTTCCGCTTGCCAGGTCCACACAATTTTGCGACCTCCGGTGCATGACCAATACCTTGCAAGACAAGCTCGCCGCCGGACGTTTCGTCATCACCGCCGAAGTCACCCCGCCGGTCTCTTTCGACCGCGCCGAGCTGATCGCCAAGGCGTTGCCGCTCAAAGGCCTGGCCGACGCCGTCAACCTCACCGATGGCGCCGGCGCGCGGCCGCATATGGCCGCGCTCACCGCCGCGGCGATTCTCGTGCAGGAAGGGATCGAGCCGATCCTGCAATTCACCTGCCGCGACCGCAACCGCATCGCCTTGCAGAGCGACCTGATCGCCGCCGCCGCCTCCGGCGTGCGCAACCTCCTGATGCTGCGCGGCGACGATCCGTCGGCCGGAGACCAGCCCGACGCCAAGGCGGTGTTCGATCTCGACGCCCGCGGCTTGCTGGAGACGGCGCGTGCGTTGCGCGACAAAGGCGAATTGCCGACCGGCAGACAAGTCACCGGCCGCGCCGAATTCTTCCTCGGCGGCGCCGACAGTCCGATCGATCCGCCCGCCGGCTGGGAGCCGAAGGGCCTTGCCGGCAAGATCGCCGCCGGCGCGCAATTCGTGCAGACGCAGTTCTGCATGGATACGCAAGTGGTGCGGCGCTATCTGGCGCGACTTTCCGAACACGGCATCAAGGACCTGTCGATCCTCATCGGCATCGCGCCGCTGCGCTCGGCCAAGTCGGCGCTGTGGATGAAGGAGAAGCTGTTCGGCACCATCATTTCCGATGCGCTGGTCGCGCGCATGGAAGCCGCATCCGATCCTGTCGCCGAAGGCCGCGCCATTTGCATCGGGCTGATCGGCGAATTGGCGGAAATCCCGGGCGTCGCCGGCGTGCACATCATGGCGCCGAACAACGATGCCGCCGTGCCGGCGGTGATTGTGCAGGCGAGGGCGCAAGTGAAGAGGCTGGCGGATATTTGAACTACCGCGTTGGCTTCAAGCTCGGCGCGCTCCCTCTCCCCTTGGGGGAGAGGGTTGGGGTGAGGGGGCAAGTGAATCAATTGAGGCCATGACCCCTCACCCGCCCGCCGTCGCTATTCGCTTTGGCGGGCGACCTCTCCCTATGGGAGAGGTGAAGAAGCTAACGCCTCAACCGCCGCAAATAAATCCCGCACCTGCTGCTCGCTCACCCCGCGCGTAATGAACACGACGCGGCTTTGCCTGTTGCCATCGGGCCACGTCTGCAATTCGACCGGCGGATGCGCCAGGTGCTGCACGAACTGCACCACGACCGGCCCGATGCAGCCCTCGACAGCGAGAAAACCTTTCACGCGCAGCAAGTCGCTGCCGCGTATCGCCATTAAAGTATCCATCGCGCGCAGCCACACCGGCCATGGCATCGGTCTGTCTTGCGTCAAAACGAAACTCGATATGCCGTCGCTGTGTTCGGCTTCGGCGACGAACACGTTGCGCGCGCCGTCGCCCGGCTCGGTGAAATTCTTCGGATCGGTGGCGCCGTCCACCGCCTCGATGATCTCCGCACTCGCGTTGAGCGTGCGCAGCCGCGCCCGCAGCGACTCGCTGTTGGCGATGTCGCCTTTGCTGATGATGATACGGTCGGCGAGGATCGCCTGCTTGCGCGCTTCCGCCGACCAGTCCAGCGTCGTCACGCCGGTCGCGGCATCGGCCACGGTCAGGACCAGTTCGAGATAGAACGCCTCGCCCAAAGCGCGGTCGGTCGAGAAAGTCTGTAAAATCGGCGACGGATCGGCCAGTCCCGATGTCTCGATGACGATGCGTTTGAAGTCCGGCAGTTCGCCGCGCTCGCGCTCGATCAGCAGGCCGCGCAAGGTCTCCTGCAAGTCGGTGCGCGCCACGCAGCACAGGCAGCCATTGCCGATCAGCACGGTCTCATCGGCGCTCGCGCGTACCAGCGCGTCGTCGATTCCCGTCTCGCCGAACTCGTTGATGACGACGGCGGTGCCGGCGCCGTCCGGCGTTTCCAGAAATCGCTTCAGCAATGTGGTTTTGCCGGCGCCGAGAAAGCCGGTCAGTACGGTGACCGGCACCTTGGCGCCGCGCGCGCGCTTGAGCTTGCGGCCGAACGGGCCGGAATTTGGCGACGGAAAGGGCGAGTTCATGCGCGCATCATATCACGCGCGCCTGAGAGCTAAAACTCACACTCCAATATATACAGCCCGCCGGAAAACCGGTCGACCGTGTAAACGATCTGGTTCTCGTCGACATAGACATCGTTGAGCTGGATCGCGCCGATGCTCGAATTGTCCGGCGCCGGCGGCACGAAGGCGGCGATTTCCTTCGGCTGATAGGCGTTGGAAATGTCGTAGGCGCGCAAGCCGCCGTTGAAGAACGTGCCGAATACGATCTGGTCGGACTGGAACGAAGACGGCACCGGCACATTCTCGTGAATATTGTGCGCGCCGAAGCGGCCGCCGCGGTCCTTGTAGGCATCGACCGGCGGCAGCGGGCAGGTCGAGATCGGCACCAGATGCTGCTCGTCGCGCGCATCCAGCATCCAGATCAGCTTCGGCCAGTCGAGCGCATTGTCCTCGGTCGATTCGTCGGTGACCAGCATCAGGTTGCGGTCGAACAACGGCACCGCGGTGTGCATGAAGCCGGTGTAAGGCGGCGAATTGGTCCAGTGCGAAATGACTTTCGGATTGGCCTTGTCGGCGATGTCCATGACGAAGAGGCCGCCGTCGATGTAGCAGAGATATAAGCGATCCGGCCGCTGCGGATAGACGTTGGTGTTGTGCGCGCGATAGCCTTTGTCGAGCGGATGGCGCGGCGGCGGCGCGACGTTGTCGGTGACCGATGTGCCTGGCATCCACCAGCGGCCGACCTCGACGGGCTTTGAAGGATTGCGCACGTCGATGCAGCGGTAGAACTGGTCGTCGTTCGGATCGCTCGGCTTGAAGTCCGGCGCGCCGGCCGCCATGTGGACGTATTCGCCGTCGCAGAACCACAATTGATGCACGCCGCGCGAATGCTCGCCGGAGCAGTCGAAGAACGAGATCGAGCGCGGCTTCTCCGGCATCGAGACGTCGAACAGCTCTAAGCCAGCCGGCTTCATGCCGGTCTTCTGCGTCTGGTAGGCGACCGCCAGAATATCGCCGGACAAATCGAGCGAGTTGGAGCGCATGAACATGTTCGGCAGTTCGGTCTGCACGATCACTTTCGGATTGCGCGGATCGGAGACGTCGACGCCGGTGAAATTCTTCGGCGCGCTCTCATGCGCCAGCCAGGCGATGCGGCGGCCGTCTTTCGCCAGTTGAATGGCGATGCCCTCGCCCATGCCGCCGAAGCCGCCGAGATTGTTCTGCGACAGCAGGTTGAAATTCCAGCTTGTCGGTTCGGCTTTCTTATTGAGGGGGCTTTTATCGGCGGACATTCGCGTCTCCCGTTATTTTATAAAAAGTCATGCCCGGCATAAAGCCGGGCATGACGGATAGCAATAACAACTCTTACGCGCTCGCCTGCTTGAAGAAGTCGCCGCGCAGCACGGTCTTCCAGTCCGGGATCGCCTTGATCTTCTTTTCCTTGAGAAGGATCTCGGCTTGCGTCTGCATATAGGGACCGAAGTCGGCCGGCGAGCCGGGGTTCACCTCGACGCGCGCCAGCGCCTTGGTGAAGGTTGCCTTCGACATCGTGTAGCCCTTGGACTGGTAATAGGCGTAGACCTTGTCCGCGACCTTGGCCGGTTCGTTCTTGAAATCCTTGGCGACGTCGATCCAGGCCTTCAGATAGGCCACGACCGTCTCAGGGCTCTTCTGGATAAAGTCGGGCGTTGCCGCCATGAACACCGGCAATTTGTCGAAGTCATAGAACTCCGCCAGCGTGTTGGCGATGCCGTCGTCCTCGGCGATCTGGTTGTAGGGCTCGACCGTCACCATGGCATCGACGGTCTTGCCGGCGAGCGCCGCCGCCATGTCGTCGGTGTTCATGCGCACTTCCTGCCAGTCGCCCTTCTTCAAACCGGCCTTGGTGGCGATCTGGTCGGCGAAGATGTTGCCGGTCGACGAACCGGTCTGGTTGGCGACCTTGAGGCCCTTGAGCTGCTCGACCTTGGTTAGCCCTAACTCCTTGCGCGCCATCACGCGCGCCGTCTTGCCGACGTTTTCGATATAGGCAATGGCGACCAGCCCGCCTTTGTCATGGCCGATGCACAGCGACGGTCCGGCATAGGTGCCGAGATCGACCTGGCGGGCCACCTGCTGCTGCATGGTGAGGTTGCCGGACGGCACCGCGAATTCCTCGAACTTGACGCCGTGCTTTTCCAGAAGCCCGGAGCGCAGCAAATAATAAGTCGGCATGCCCCACATATTGGTCTGGTAGCCCTGCCGCACGGTGATGAGCGCGGCGCTGGCCGGGCGCATTCCGAGGCCGGCGGCGAGAAGTCCGCCTCCTGCGAGCGCCAGTGTATTTCGTCGGGTGATTTTGTTGGTCATTGTCGATCCTCCCTGTTGTTCGTTTTATTTGCGTTGGTTAGTGCGCCGCTCCGTTGCCGCTCACTTTATGGCCGAGGTGCCGCATCAGTTGCTTCTGGCATTCGAGAAATTCGACGCTTAAGGGGTCGCGCGGCCGCGGCAGATCGATGCGGATGTCGGCCTGCACGGTGCCGGGATGCGCCGACATGACGATGACGCGGTCGGCGAGATACACCGCCTCGGCGACATTGTGCGTGACGTAGATGACGGTCTTGCGGGTTTCGCGCCAGACATCGGCGAGCAGCGTCTGCATGTCGTCGCGCGTCATGGCGTCGAGCGCGGCGAACGGCTCGTCCATCAGCAGCACTGACGGGTTGTAGGCCAAAGCCCGGGCGATGGCGACGCGCTGCTGCATGCCGCCCGATAGATGGTGCGGAAACGAATCAACGAATTTCTCCAGCTTCACCAGCCGCAGCTGCTCGCGGGCGATTCTGTCGCGCTCATCCTTGGCGACGCCTTTCATTTCCAGCCCGAACGACACGTTGCCGAGCGCGGTGCGCCACGGGAACAATTGCGCGAAATCCTGGAACACCACGCCGCGGTCCATGCCGTGTCCGGTTATAGTCTTGCCGGCAATGCGGATTTCACCGGCCGCTGGCGCCAAAAATCCGGCGATGACGTTGAGCAAGGTCGACTTGCCGCAGCCGGATGGCCCGACAATGCAGACGAATTCCGACGCGCCGATATCGAACGATACATCCTTGACGCCGGTCACCTTGCCGGCCGGCGTGTCGTATTCCAGCGTCACATTGTCGATCGCGATCGGCACCATAAGTCTTCCGCCTTCTTGTCTTTAACCTTTGGCCACGCGCGACATGCCCCAGCGTTGCACGGTGCGCTTCTCGAGCGAGCCGAACACCAGTTTCTCGAAGACGAAACCGATGCCGCCGATCACAACCAAAGCCGCCAGCATGACGTCGGTGTTGAGGAATTCCTTGGCGTCGAAGATCACCCAGCCGAGCCCCCAGTCCGAAGCGGCGATCATCTCGGCGCCGACCACCGCGATCCAGGCGCGCAGGAACGCCTGGCGCAGGCCGGTAATGATGAAGGGCGAGGCGCCGGGAATGATCACCTTCCAGAACAGCGCATTCTCGTCGGCGCCCATCGCGCCGGCGGCGCGCAGCCATAGAGGATTGACAGAACGAACGCCCGACCAGGTGTTGAACATCATCGGGAAGGTCGCGGCATAGAACACGATCAGGATCGTGGTCAGGTTGCCGATGCCGAACCACAGCATGAACAAGGGCACCAGTGCGAAGGACGGGATCGGCATCAGCGCCGAGACTAGCGGCAGGAAGAAGCTCTCCACCGGCCGGAACCGCGCCATCAGGATGCCGATCGGCAACCCGACCAGCACCGCGAGAAAGAAACCGAACAGCACGCGGTACAGCGTGTACACGGCGTGCTCGATCATGGTGCCGTCGAGAAGCATGGCGATGAAAGTCTGCGCCACCACCGACAGCTTCGGCATCAGGGCCGGCGCGAAAGCACCGCTGCGCGCCACCGCCTCGTAGCAGCAGGCCGCTATGATGAGCACGATCGCGGCGCGCCACAGCGAGCGCCGGCCTTTGCTCTGGTCGCTCATCGACGCGCTGCTTTTGCTCGCGCTCTTGGTGGCGGTGTTGATTGTTGCGTCGGTCATTGTTGGGATTGTCATGCCGCCACCATGCCCCAGCGCACCACGGTGAAATTCTCGATCTTCTGGAACACCAGTTTTTCCAGCAGCAAGCCGATGATGGCGATGACGACGATGCCGGCCAGCATCGCATCGGTGTTGAGGAATTTGCGGGCGCCGAAAATCAGCCAGCCGAGCCCCCACGGCACGGCGGCGAGCATCTCGACCGCGACCAGCACGCGCCAGGCCTGCGCCAGTCCGAGCCGCAGCCCGGTGAGGATGTAGGGCAGCGCGCCGGGCAAGATGACATGCGTGAACATGCGGCGGTCGTCGGCGCCCATCGAATGCGCCGAGCGCACCCAGATTTCCTTCACCGCCTTCACGCCGGTCCAGCTGTTGAAGATGATCGGAAAGGCCGAGACGAACCCGACCAGAAGGATCGACGAGAAACTGCCGAGCCCGAACCACAACAGAAACAGCGGCGTGTAAGCGAGACCGGGGATCGGCGCGCAGATCGACACCAGCGGCAGAAAGATATCTTCCGCCAGCCGCGAACGGCCCATCAGGATGCCGATGCCGACGCCGAACACGGCGGCCAGCGCAAAGCCGGATAGAAGCCGTATCACTGTCTCGATGGCGTGATGCGGCAGGATGCCGTTGGCGGTGAGCGTGAAGAAGGTGTGCGCCACCGTCTCGATGGTGGGAAACAGCCGCGCGGGAAACACGCCGGAAACGGCGACGATCTCCCACAGCGCGCCGACGACGATGAACGGAAAGATGTTGCGCTAGACGCTGCGCAAACGGCTGGTAACGCGGCCCGGCAGGGCGCCGGAGGCATCGCGCGTGGAGATCGTCGTGACCGCATCCTGCAAGGGCCGGCACTCCTCCCGAATTTTTCGCATGGCCTCGTTTGGTGGGCCATTGCGCCGGCTTTGCACGCCAGCGACGATGAGGATAATGCCGATTGATCGCCGACCACAAGCATAATGGATCGGCATCCGTGCCCTCTGGCGATTTCGCGTCAGAACGGCTAAAGCGCAGCCGTAATACGGCGCCGTCGCGGTCGCATAAGGCGGGCCGCAAGCATGGTAACGGGGAGAATTTCGTGATGTCGAAGAATACGCAGAAGATTGGCTGGATCGGCGTCGGCCGCATGGGTTTCCAGATGGCGGAACGCCTCGCCAAGGCGAACTACGACATCAGCATCTGGAACCGCACCCGGTCCAAGGCAGAGCCGCTCACCCAGTTTGGCGCCAAGGTGGTCGACAAGCCGGTCGATCTCGCCGGCGTCGATATGCTGTTTGCCATCGTCTCGGAGGGCAAGGATCTCGAGGAAATCTATTTCGGCAAGGACGGCATCGTCACCCATGCGAAAGGCCAACTGCCGAAGACCTTCGTCGATTGCTCGTCGATCTCGGTCGATGACTCGGTGCGCATCCGCGCGCGGCTGAAGGAACACAACGTTGAGTTCGTCTGCGCGCCGGTGTCGGGCAACGGCTTGGTCATCAAGGCGGGCAAGCTGTCGTCGGTCGTCTCGGGACCGGAAGCCGCGGCCAAGGCGGCGATGCCGATCATCGAAGTGTTCGCGCCGCGCGGCGTGTCTTACGTCGGCGATGGCGAATTGGCGCGCATCTGCAAGATCGCACACAACGTCATGCTCGGCGTCGTCATCGAGAACCTCATCGAGATCACGCTGCTCGCCAACAAGATGGGCGTGCCGCGCCACGCTTTCCTGGCTTTCATGAACAACGGCGTCATGGGCTCGATGTTCACCGCCTACAAGACGTCGGCGCTGGTCAACCTCGACTGGTCCACGACCTTCACGCCGGAACTGCTGCGCAAGGATCTCGACCTCGGTCTCGATCTCGGCCGCGAATACGACGTGCCGATGCCGGTAACCGCGGCGACGCGCGAAGTCATCCAGCAGCACATCGGCAAGGCGCTGTCGCAGCCGAACGCCAAGGAGATTCTGGCGCAGGATTTCGCCAGGATGGCGGAAACCATGGCCGACCTCGCCGGCATGAAGCTGACGTCGGAAAACAAGAAGGTTCCGTCCGGTCTGGAATAACGGCCAGGCAAAACACGAACAGAAAAAGAGGGCCCCTTCGCAGGGGCCCTTTGTGCAAGGAGTGGAGGATCCAAGGCTGCCTTTGTCGCCCAAGGGAGGGATAATCCGGCAGCCACGCACTGCGCACACTCAATCGGCTGCGCCCGGCCGCGACAAGTAAATTGCCTGTAAATTCCCGCCGCATCGGATCATGCTTGGTCATTGACGCTGGCGCGATGGAGAGCCGAGATGAATCCGCAGATTGACGCGCTGATCGACAGAATTCGTGTGCTCGAAGGCGAACTCGATGCCGAATTGGCCAAGCGCAGCGCCGAATTGCTCATCGGCATCGAGCAGGGCCGCGCCGCTTTCGAGGAAGAGGTGCTGCGACGCCACCGGGAGTTGCGCAGCAAGCTGCTGCCTTATGTGCTCGGCGCAAACCCGCTGATCATGCTGACCTCGCCGGTGATCTACGCCGGCATCGTGCCGTTCCTGCTGCTCGATCTGTTCGTTTCCGTCTTCCAGGCGGTGTGCTTTCCGATCTACGGCATCGCCAAGGTCAGGCGCGCCGACTATTTCGTGTTCGACCGTCATCATCTGGCCTATCTCAACGCGCTGGAAAAGCTGAACTGCGCCTATTGCTCCTATGCCAATGGCCTGATCGCCTATGCGCGCGAGATTTCCGCGCGCACCGAACAGTACTGGTGCCCGATCAAGCATGCCCGCCGCGTCATCGGCACGCATGCGCGTTATGCGCTGTTTGATGATTACGGCAATGGCGAGGGCTATCTGCAAAGGCTGGAAGAACTGCGCAAGGGGCTGGCGAAAGTAGCTTGATTGATGAGACACTCGGCGCAAACCAAAAAGCGTCCAAAGGAAACGCCCAAAAGGAAACCGCAATGACCTTCAAACTTTACAATGCGCCGCAGTCGACTTGCAGCCAGCGCGTGCGCTTCGTGCTCAACGCCAAGAATCTGCCTTTCGACGAAGTGAAGCTCAATTTGCTCGAAGGCGACCAGCTCAAGCCCGATTACCTTAAGCTCAATCCGAACGGCGTGGTGCCGACGCTCGACCATGACGGCGCCATCGTCACCGACTCGACCGTCATCACCGAATATCTCGACGAGGTCGCGCCGCAGGACGGTTTCACCCCGGAAAATCCGGTGACGCGCGCCCGCATGCGCGCGCTGATGCATTATATGGACGAGATGCCGGCGGCCTCGGTGCGCGTGCCGACCTTCAATCTCGCTTTCCTGCCGAAGTTTCAGGCGATGAGCCGCGAGCAATTCGTCGCCATGGCCGAGAGCAAGCCGTTGCGCAAGGAGTTCATGCTGACCATGGGGCAGACCGGATTTCCCAAGGCCGAGATGGATGCCGCGCTCGCCCGCCTGCGCCGTTCCTACGAGCGCATGGACATCGAGATCGAAACCAGCGGCGGCCCGTGGCTGCTGGGCAAAGACATCTCTCTTGCCGACGTCGCGGCCATGCCGGCTTTGGTGCGCATGCACGATCTCAACTACGCCGACTGGCAGGATCTGCCGCGCGTCGTCGCCTGGTTCGACAATATCCGCGCGCACCCGGCTTTCGCGCCGACTTATTATCACGGCTCGCTGCTGACAGAACGCTTCCCGCATCTGAAGGAAACGCTGGCCGCGCGGGTTTGAGGCTATGCTCCGCTGGCGCCAACGGCAGCGGCCGCCGCCTGACGCGCCTTCTTGGCGCTGTCGAACCCATGCAAGCCGCCGAACCACTGGATCGCGACCACCGCGCCTTTGACCGGCTGCAACAGGCCGAGCGCCATCGCCAGTGCGATCGACGGCCACAGCGCCATGCTGACGCCGACCGGCGGCGCGATGTGGGTTTCCACCGACAAGATGATCGGTACCAGAATGTGGCCGACAATCGCGATCACCAGATAGGCCGGAAAATCGTCGGCGCGGTGATGATGCAGCGCCTCGCCGCAATGCGGACAGGCGTCGCTGACTTTCAGAAACTTGTGAAACATGCGGCCCTCGCCGCAGGCGGGACAGCGGCCGCGAAAGCCGCGCCACACCGCCTGGCCGAAACCTTCAGGCAGGATGCGGCGCGAGCGTGCTGACGGAGCGGTACCAGTGGGCAATGTCTTTTCTTTCCTCAGCCGGCAAAGGCGCGAATCAGCGCCAGCACCGGATAGCCGAAGGCACCGTCGATCTGAAAGGCGAGATTGCGCAGCCACGCGGGCGCCTGGTCGGTGTAGGCGAATAGCATCAGCCCCACGAAAAGCGACAGGCCAGCCAGCCCCCAGACGATGAAGGCGCGAATGCGCGCGCGATTCTCGGCGCGTTCCTTGGGTGAGATGTAATGGGGTGCGTTGGGTGCTGGCATGATTTTATCTCGTGGGCATGCACGGGCTCGACCCGGGCATCCATGATGCAAGCGACGCGGCTTGCGCCGCGCCGCATTTCTCCAATGCCTAATACCTGTTCGAGATCGGCAGTTCTTCCGCCGGGAACAGCGAGATCACCTTGCAGCCCTTGTCGGTGACCACGACTTCTTCCTCGATGCGCGCGCCGGAGAAACCGTCGGCCGACGGGCAGAAGGTTTCGATGGCGAACACCATGCCTTCCTTGATCTCGGTCGGATGATCCATCGAGATCACGCGCGAAATGATCGGCCGCTCGTGCAGCGCCAGTCCGAGACCATGCGCGAACTGCAGGCCGAAGGCCGACATTTCATCCGGGAAGCCGAACTCCCCGGCCTGCGGGAAGGCTTCGGCGATATGCGCGGTCGATGCGCCGGGTTTGATGCGCATCATCGCATTGTCCAGCCATTCGCGCGCCAGCTTGTAGGCATCGTGCTGCATCGGCGAGGCGCGGCCGACGGCGAAGGTGCGGTAGTAGCAGGTGCGATAGCCGACGAAGGCCTGCAAAATGTCGAAATAGGCCATGTCGCCGGGACGGATCATGCGGTCGGTGAAGTTGTGCGGATGCGGGTTGCCGCGCTCGCCCGACACCGCGTTGACGGCTTCGACGTCGTCGGAGCCGTTGCGATAAAGGAAGTCGTTGACCATGGCGACGATGTCGTTCTCGCGCACGCCCGGCTTCAGTTCGCGGTTGACGAGGTCATAGGCGCCGTCGACCATGCAGGCGGCGTGGTTCAGCAGCGCGATTTCGTCCTGCGACTTGATCTCGCGGGCTTCCAGCATGACTTGCTGGCCGTCGGCGATCTTGAGGCCGGCCTTCTGCAGTTCGAACATCATCGGCGGTTCGACGATGTCGATGCCGATGGGCATGTCGGCGACGCCGTGCTCGCGCAGAATCGAGGCGAGTTCTTCGGCGTGCTTCTTCATCAGGCCGAAGGAGGGCTGCACGGTGCCGCGCAGGCCGATCAGGCCGGCCTTGCAGTTCTGCGGGTCGAGCCACGGCGCGTACAGCTTGTGATGCACGGCGGCGGAGCCGAAGTCCCACAGGATCGGTTCGCCGGTGCGGGTCAACAGCGCCCAGCGCGCCAGCTTGTCGCGTTCCCACTCGCCGATCTTGGTCGAGGTCAAATAGCGGATGTTGTTGACGTCGAACACCAAGAGCGCGCCGAGGTCGGACTTCTCCAGCGCCTGCTTGGCGCGGCCGAGGCGGTAGCGGTGCAGGCGGCGGAAATCGACGCGCTCCTCGAAATCGACGCCCATGATGCCGAGCGACGGCAGCGCGCGGCCCCAATTGTGACGCGGGTTGATGTCCTCGGCGCTGATCTGGCGGACGGCTTGGTCCATGGGTCTCTCCTCGGCGATTATTGTTGAGCCGGCGCGACGCTTTCGCGACTTCCGGCATTATAGGCGGTCTCTCAGGCCATTAACATGCGCGCGGGCGGCGGTCACGGCGGATTTGGCGGCGGCGGCGGGTGCGTCACAGGGTGAAAACAGTCGAAAAATATTTATCCCGTCCTATTGACTTAAAGCCTATCTCTATTATCCTGAATTCGTCTGGTCCGGCCGGGGGCGTCTTCGCGAGGCGTCTTGAAGACGGGACTGGATGCGGTGCCTGCGGGCTTAGGGAAACGCAACCCTTGGCTCCCGGGCGGCGCCGGACCCCGCCCGGAGGCAATAGGACCTCCTGCGAGGAGCTCGCTGATGGTGCGAAGCAGCCTTAAGTCGGCTAGCCGCCAGAAGCGCGGACCGGACGCTGTAAGACACTGCAATGGAGCGCCGCGGGGCGCAGCGTCCTTCGCCAGAGGGCGCGCGCACCGCGAGGTGCGAGTGATGTGGCGCCACGCGGCGCTCCATCCCCCGGCATTCTTGCCGGGGAGCGGAAAGCTTGTCCCCGCGAAGGCGGGGAGGGAAGGCGGCCTGCCCGGGGCCTTAAACAATACGGGCAATGAATCGCGACTCGAATAAATCCGGGCTGTTTGAAAATTGAATCGGTGTTGTGTGGGCGGCGTGTCCGCTTTCTTATCCCTCCCCCGCAGGGGGAGGGTGGCTCCGCGCGATAGCGCGGAGTCGGGTGGGGTTTTGCCAGATGAGCGACGGACCCCACCCGGCTCGCCAAAGCGCTTACGCGCTTATGGCTCGCCACCCTCCCCGA
Organism: Rhizobium sp. Q54; assembly: GCA_945870035.1. Classification (GTDB taxonomy): domain Bacteria; phylum Pseudomonadota; class Alphaproteobacteria; order Rhizobiales; family Xanthobacteraceae; genus Pseudolabrys. The sequence continues at coordinate 15,012 of CAMBQQ010000059.1, forward strand.
AGACGGGGAGGGATAAGAAGTCACTCCGCCGCGACTTGCTTGCCCCACAGCCTGCTTGAGGCAATATCGGCGCCGTCGCGCAGCGCCTTGAGCTTGAGCCACACCGCCGGCTCGATGACCCATTCGCGGTTGGTGAAGGTGCCGAAGCCGCAATCGGTCGAGGCGACGACGCGCTCGCGGTCGCCGACGCTGCGCACCGCTTCCTCGATGCGCCGCGCCACCAGTTCGGGATGCTCGACGAAATTCGACGTCGTTTCGATCACGCCGGGCACCAGCAACATGTCCTTGGGCAGCGGATGCTTCTTCAGCGCGCCGTATTCATGGGCATGGCGCGGATTGGAAAACTCGATCGACAGCGCGCCGACCTTCGCCTGATAGATCGCCGGCAATATCTTCTCCAGCGGCACGTCGTGAATGTGCGGGCCTTCCCAGTTGCCGTAGCAAACGTGCAGGCGCACGCGATCGGCCGGAATGCCTTCGATGCCGGCATTGATCGCCGCGACATGCGCCTCGACGCGCTTGACGAAAGCGGCGTCGTCGAGATCGCGGTACATCATGGTGCGGTCCATGGCGAGATCGGGCGCATCGATCTGCAAAACCAGTCCGGCCTTGTGAATCGCCAGATATTCGTTGCGCATCTCGCGCGCGAGCGCCGCCAGATAGGCGTCATGCGAATCGTAAAACGCATTCAGCATCGTCGTCGAAATAATGCCAGGCGAGGGCGCGGTCATGAATGTTTCGGCAAACTGCGTGCCGGCGATGCGCTTGAATCGCGCCAGTTCGCTTTCGATCGGCTTGATGTCGAGATACTTCAACTCGGCTTGCGCTTCGGGCGCGTTCTGCTGCTTGCTGGTATGTGGGAAGCGCCGCGTCAGGCTCGCTACCAGTTCGGGGAATTCCTCGAACTCCTTGCCGCGCCGCCGCTTCGAGATGCCGCCGAAGCCGCTCATGCGCTGCGGCACGTAAGTCTGGAAGCCGACGCGCTGCTGTTCGCCGTCATTGCCGATGTCGATGCCGGCCGCGACCTGCTTGCCGACGACATGGCTGACAGCCTTGTCCATTTCGGACGCCATTTCGGCGGCGTCGAAGGGCTGGCCGGCTTCCTGGCGCACCAAAAGGTCGGACAAAGTGTCGTTGCGCGGCAACGAGCCGACATGGGTGGTCAGAATGCGCTCGCGGCTGAAGATCATGGTAGCGGCTCCCTGAAACGGCTTTTTATCTGGAATTATGCTGCGCTAGGCAGCGTCGGTCGGCTTAAGGCATAATACGAAAAAGCGCGGGGAGGAAAAATAAAATGACGGTCGCCGATGTGGGCCAGATTTCAGCCGGCCAAAATATTGCGGGCCAAAATCAGGCGGGCGATATCCCACGCGCCTATAACTTTGCCGCCGACGTGCTGGACCGCAATCTGAAAGCGGGCCGCAAGGACAAGGCCGCTTACATCGATGCGCGCGGCAGTTGGACCTATGGGCAGCTGGCCGACCGCGTCGCGCGCTTCTCCGCGGCTCTGCGCGGCCTCGGCATCAGGCGCGAGGAGCGGGTGCTAATCGCGCTGACCGACACGATCGACTGGCCGACGGCGTTTCTCGGTTGTCTCAAGGCCGGCATCATTGCTGTGCCGGTCAATACCCTGCTGACCGAGGACGACTACCGCTTCATGCTGGCCGACAGCCGCGCCAAGGCGCTGGTCGTGTCGGAAGTGCTTTTTCCAAAGTTCGAGAATCTGATCGCACAAAGCCCCGATCTCGATCACGTTATCGTCTCCGGCGAGGTGCCGCACGGTTACCGCCTGTTCGAAGACCTCATCGGCGCCGACGAGCCGGAGCCTTGCACCGCGCCGACCGTCGCCGACGACATGGCGTTCTGGCTTTATACGTCCGGCTCGACCGGCAAGCCCAAAGGCGCGGTGCACTGCCACGCCAGTTTGAAGATCACCGCCGATCTGTACGGCACGCCGGTCGTCGGCCTGAAGGACACCGACGTGGTTCATTCGGTGGCCAAGCTGTTCTTCGCCTATGGCCTCGGCAACGCCATGACGTTTCCGTTGAGCGTCGGCGCAACCACGGTGCTCAATGGCGAGCGGCCGACGCCGGACGGCGTTTCCGCCTTGCTGCGCCAGCATCCGATCACGGTGTTCTTCGGCGTGCCGACGTTCTATGCCGCGTTCCTGAACAGCCCGAACGCGCCAAAGAAGGAAGAGCTGAAATTGCGCCGCTGCCAGTCGGCCGGCGAGGCCTTGCCCGAAGAAGTCGCCAAGAATTTCTTTGCTCGCTACGGCATCGAGATCTCCGATGGCCTCGGCACCACTGAGATGCTGCACATCTTTCTCACCAACTGGCCGGGCGCCAACAAATTCGGCACCACCGGCAAATGCGTGCCGGGCTACGAGATCAAGCTGCTCGGCGAGGACGGCCAGCCCGTCGCGCAGGGCGAAATGGGCGAACTGCATGTGCGCGGCCCGACCAGTGCGCTGATGTACTGGAACAACCGCGAGAAATCGCGCGACACGTTCCGCGGCGAGTGGACCCGCTGCGGCGACAAATATATCGAGGACGCGGACGGCTTCTATATCTGCTGCGGCCGCGCCGATGACATGCTGAAGGTGTCCGGCATGTATGTGTCGCCGTTCGAGGTCGAGGCGGCGTTGTCCTCGCATCCGGATGTGCTGGAAGCCGCCGTGGTCGGCTGGAACGACGAGCAGAAGCTGGTCAAGCCGCGAGCCTTCGTCGTGTTGAAATCGCCGGACAAGGCCAGCGATGCGCTGGCCGCTGCCTTGCAGGATCATGTCCGGCAGAAACTGGCGCCGTTCAAGTATCCGCGCTGGATCGAGTTTCGCTCCGAGCTGCCGAAAACGGCGACGGGCAAGATTCAACGGTTCAAGTTAAGGGCGGAGGATTCTTCTGTCGTCCCCGCGAAGGCGGGGACCCAGTAATCACAGTGGTCGATTTGTTCTCAGGCGTCTGTGGATACTGGATGCCCGCCTTCGCGGGCATGACACCTGAGGGAGTGCAGCGGTGGTGCAAAATTCCGGCTTCCTCTCCATCGGCGCGCAGTCGCTCGAATACCGTTTCATCGGCCCGGCGCCGGACAAAGCCCCGACACTCGTGCTGCTGCACGAAGGTCTCGGCTGCGCCGGCCTGTGGGGCGATTTTCCCGACAGGCTGGCGCAAGCAACCGGCTGCGGCGTCTTCGTCTATTCGCGCGCCGGCTATGGCCAATCGTCGCCGGTAAAGCTCCCGCGTCCGCTGACCTATATGCACGACGAGGCGCGCGACGTGGTGCCGGCTTTGTTCGATCAGATCGGTTTCCAGCGTGGCCTGCTGATCGGCCACAGCGACGGCGCGTCGATGGCGGCCATTTATGCCGGCACGCACCAGGATCATCGCCTCAAGGGGCTGGTGCTGATGGCGCCGCATTTCTTTACCGAAGATATGGGCATCGCCGCCATCGCCGAAGCGAAGACGGCTTATGAGACCACGGACCTGAAACAGAAGCTCGCCCGCTGGCACAAAGACCCGGACAACGCCTTTTACGGCTGGAACGGCGCCTGGCTCGATCCCGGTTTTCGTCAATGGGATATCACCGAGCCGCTGGCCTATATCCGCGTGCCGATCCTCATCGTGCAGGGCGAAGACGATCAATACGGCACCGTCGCTCAGATCGAGGCCGCCGAGCGTGAATGCTACTGCCCGGTCGAAGTCGCGCTGCTGCCCGGCGTCAAGCACTCGCCGCAGCGCGAAGCCAGCGAGGTGACGGTGAAAGAAATTTCAGAGTTTGCGCAAAGAGCGTTGGCGTAACCATTTGTCGTCCCCGCGAAGGCGGGGACCCATACGCTGTGCCTTATCGACAATGCACGGCGTATGGGTCCCGGGCCTGGCTTGCGCTCGCCCGGGACGACAGTTGTCTATTCCGCCGCCTGCTTCTTGGCGCCGCCATGCGCGGTGACCAGATAATCTATCGCCGCCTGCACGCCGCCTTTTTTGTGCGGCACGCCGGCCAAAGCCAGGGCCATTTCAGTCGAGGCGAGGCCGCCCATCAGCATGGCGTCGTTGATGTCGCCGAGATGACCGATGCGGAAGTACTTGCCGGCGAACGGACCGAAGCTGGCGCCGTACGAGATGTTGAAAGTTTCCAGCGCCAGCGCGCGGAACGCGTCGGCATTGTGGCCTTCCGGCAGCATCACGGCGGTCAGCGTCGACGACTGGTACCTGGCGTCGCTGCACACGGTGTCGAGGCCCCAGGCCTTGACGGCGCGGCGGGTCGCTTCCGCCAGCCGGTCGTGACGCGCGAACACGTTGTCGAGGCCTTCCTCGTGCAGCATGGTGATGCCTTCGGCGAGGCCATGCAGCATCTGGGTGCCGGGCGTGTACGGGAAGAAGCCGACCTTGTTCATCGTCAGCATGTCGTCCCAGGCCCAGAACGACTTGGGCAGCTTGGAGGTCTTGCTGGCGGCGAGCGCCTTGTCGCTGATGGCGTTGAACGACATGCCGGGTGGCAGCATCAGGCCTTTCTGCGCGCCGCCGACGGAAACGTCGACGCCCCATTCGTCATGGCGGTAATCCATCGAGGCCAGCGACGAGATGGTGTCGACCATCAGCAGCGCCGGATGGCCGGCGGCGTCGATCGCCTTGCGGATCGCGGCGATGTCGGTCTGGCAGCCGGTTGAGGTCTCGTTGTGCAGCACGCACACCGCCTTGATCTCGTGGCCCTTGTCTTCGCGCAGGCGGGCCTCGATCAGCTTCGGATCGGTGCCGACACGCCAGTTGGTCGGGATCAGTTCGGGCACGAGGCCGAGCTTCTCGGCCATCTTCTTCCACAAAGTGGCGAACTGGCCGGTCTCGACCATCAGCAGCTTGTCGCCGGCCGACAAAGTGTTGACCAGCGCGCCTTCCCAGGCGCCGGTGCCGGTCGCGGTATAGATGATCACCGGGTTGGTGGTCTTGAAGATGGTCTTGATGCCGTCCAGGCACTTCTTGGCCAGCTTGGAGAATTCCGGACCGCGATGATCGATCATCGGCGTGTCCATGGCGCGCAGGACGCGGTCGGGCACCGGCGTCGGTCCCGGAATGTGGAGGAAATGGCGCCCGGCCATGCGTGAAGAATTCTGAGCCATTGGTAAAAACCGCTCCTAGGACGGCAGCTTTATGAGTATGTGCGTGGGGTTGGTCCCCAGCCCGTCCCGGCAAGCTGATTGGGAGCGGTGCTTGTGGCGTTGAACTATGAATGCAACATTGCGGTCAAGCGGTTTTCCGCAATCGGCCCATGCGATAATCCCATATAAGCTTAAGAGGATAGGCGTTTTGGCGGTGGTTTTACCGGGTCTGGAAAGGCGTCTGAAGGCCGAATTGACCGGGGACGTCCAGTTCGACCGCTTTACCCGCGGCCGCTATGCGACCGATGCCTCGCATTACCAGATCATGCCGGTCGGGGTGGTGGCCCCGCGCACGATCGATGAGGCCGAACGGGCGATTCGGATTGCCCGGCAGGAGGGGGTTACCGTCCTCGCCCGCGGCGGCGGCACCTCGCAGTGCGGCCAGACCGTCGGCGAATCTCTCGTTGTCGATGGCTCGAAATACCTCACTCGCATCCTCGACCTCGACGTCAAGAATGCGCGGGTCGCGGTCGAGCCGGGCATCGTGCTCGACGACCTCAACAGGCAACTCAAAGCCCACGGCCTGTGGTTTCCGGTCGACATCTCGACCGCCTCCCGCGCCACCATCGGCGGCATGGCCGGCAACAATTCCTGCGGCGGCCGTTCGCTGCGCTACGGCACCATGCGCGACAACGTGCTGTCGATCGACGCGTTGCTCGCCGACGGCACCAAGGCGCATTTCGGCCCGATGGGCGGCAATATCGACGAGGTGCCGGCGGCGATCCGCCCGCTGGCGAGCGACCTGCTGGGCATCGGCGCGCGCGAAGCCGACGAAATCGCCGCGCGTTTCCCAAAAGTGCAACGCCGCGTCGGCGGCTACAATCTCGATGCATTGGTGCCGGGCAAATACTCCGGCCGGAACGACATCAACCTGTCGCATATTCTGGTCGGCTCGGAAGGCACGCTCGGCTATTCGACGCGCATCGAGCTCAAGCTGTCGCCGCTGCTCGGGAAGCGCGCGGTCGGCGCGGTGCATTTCGGCAGCTTCTACGAGGCGATGAACTGCGCGCAGCATATCGTCAAGTTAAAGCCGATCGCGGTCGAGTTGATCGACCGGACCATGATCGAACTGGCCGGCGCCATCGCGATGTTCAAGCCGACGCTCGACCGCTTCGTGCGCGATCTGCCGGCGGCGATTCTTTTGGTCGAGTTCGGCGAGGACGACCAGAACGAAAATCTGGCGCGGCTGCGCCAGCTCAACGAACTGATCGGCGATCTCGGTTTCTCATGGGCCAACAGCGGCGCCAAGTGGGGAGGGGTCGTCGATATCCTCGACGGTGGCCTGCAAGCGGCGATCACCGAGGTGCGCACCTCCGGCCTCAACATCATGATGTCGATGAAGGAGAGCGGCAAGCCGGTGTCCTTCGTCGAGGATTGCGCGGTGCCGCTCGAGCACTTGGCCTCCTACACAACGCGGCTGACCGCGATCTTCGAGAAGAACGGCACGCGCGGCACCTGGTACGCGCACGCCGGCAATGGCTGCCTGCATGTCCGCCCGGTGCTCAATCTGCGGCTGGAGAAAGATGTGCATGCCATGCGCGCGATTGCCGAAGAGGCGTTTGCCATGGTGCGCGAGTACAAAGGCTCTCACTCCGGTGAGCACGGCGACGGCCTGGTGCGCTCCGAATTCAACGAGCCGATGTTCGGGTCGCGTCTCGCCCGCGCTTTCGAGGAAGTGAAAGACCGTTTCGATCCGGATGGCCTGTACAATCCCGGCAAGATCGTGCGCGCGCCGAAATTCGATGACCGGTCGCTGCTTCGCTACAAACCGGATTACGCCGGCATCGAGATCAGGACCGAGCTGGACTGGTCGGCCTATCCGGGCGTCGGCGGCGGCCTGCAAGGCGCCATCGAGATGTGCAACAACAACGGCGCCTGCCGCAAGCTCGCCGGCGGCGCCATGTGCCCGTCCTATCGCGTCACCCGCGACGAGCGCGACGTTACCCGCGGCCGCGCCAATACCTTGCGCCTCGCCATCAGCGGGCAGCTGGGCCCGGATGCGCTTGCCTCGGATGAGATGGCCGAGACCTTGTCGCTCTGCGTGTCGTGCAAAGCCTGCCGCAGCGAATGCCCGACCGGCGTCGACATGGCGCGCATGAAGATCGAGGTGCTGGCCGCGCGCGCCGCCAAACATGGCCTGTCGCTGCATAACCGGCTGGTCGGCTATCTGCCGCGCTATGCGCCGTTCGCTGCGCGCTTTGCCGGGCTGTTCAATCTGCGCGACCGGCTGTCTTTGCTGCGCTGGGCCTCGGAAAAGTTCGCCAATTTTTCGGCGCGGCGCAGCCTGCCGCAATGGAGACGGGACATTTACCGCGACCGTTCGGAAGGCGAGGCGGGTTCGCGCGAGGTCGTGCTGTTTGCCGATACATTCAATCGTTATTTCGAGCGCGAAAACCTCGATGCCGCTTTGAATGTGCTCAAGGCCGGTGGCTATCGCGTCCACGCGGCGCTGCCGGGTGACGGCACGACGCGGCCACTATGCTGCGGCCGGACGTTTCTCTCGGTCGGCAAGGTCGAGGAGGCGCGTGCCGAGATGGGCCGCACGCTTGATGCGCTGGCGCCGTTCGCCGCGCGTGGCGTGCCGATTGTCGGACTGGAGCCGAGTTGTCTGCTGACCTTGCGCGACGAACTGCCGGCGCTGCTCAAGGGCGAGGCCGCCGATCAGGTGGCCGCTCACGCGCTTTTGTTCGAGGAATTCCTCGCCCGCGAACAGAAAGCGGGCCGTCTCGATCTGCCGCTTAAGCCGCTGACGCAGAAAGCGCTGCTGCACGGCCATTGCCATCAAAAATCGTTCGGCGCGATGGGCGCGGTCGAGAGTGTGTTGAAACTCGTGCCCGATCTCAATGTCGAAATGATTGAATCGAGCTGCTGCGGCATGGCCGGCTCGTTCGGCTACAACACCGCCACCATCGACGTCTCGCTCAAGATGGGCGAGCTGTCGCTGCTGCCGGCGGTGCGCAAAGCCAATGACGATACGATCGTCGTCGCCGACGGCACCTCGTGCCGGCATCAGATCCATGACGGCGCGCAGCGCGACGCTCTGCATGTCGCGCGGGTGCTGGCGATGAGTATTAACAAGGGGGGCGTCAATGGATTTCTTTCAGGGAGCAGTTGAAACTTATTTACGGGCCGATCGGGCAACATTCATTAATCCCGAATTTTATCTTCAAAGAGCGGTAAAATATGAGAACGGGAAGCAAAATTGGTATGTTGACATTTTATGTGTGAACTTCCGCGAGCAAATCGTTCACTTGTGCGAGGTTACCTATGCCCGACAGCCGAGAGCTTTAGGCAATCGCCTGCGATCATGGGCCGAGAACTGGGAAATTGTAAAAGCCGCAGTTCACCGCGATGCAAAAGTGCCCGAAGACTGGACAATTCGCGTGTGGGTCTTTTGCCCAGAAGATCTTTTGAAAAAGGTTGTGCCTTTAATACCGAACTTTGATCCGCCGGCTCTAATCACTACACTCGAAATGGTTGTCCCCTGGAGGTATTCGGACTGGAATAGAGTTGGTGAAAAGGCGGAACTAAAGCACTCAGATATCCCGGAGCACATGAAGCGCTGATGCTAGGCGCGGCAGTGATTTATGGGACGCGAACCTTAGTTTAGCCGACGGCACCTCATGCCGGCATCAGATCCATGACGGCGCGCAGCGCGAGAGCTATGGTCGAAAGTTGGTGACGGGGTAGATCAGGAAGGCGGCATATCGTGGGGGTAGTTGAAGCCTCCACTTCTCCACCGAAGGAGTAATATGCCTTGTCGAATTCTAACGTCGTCAAACTGGTTCAGCCAGGCACCTTCAGC
>CAMBQQ010000060.1 GCA_945870035.1 Rhizobium sp. Q54
AGGGAAAAGGCAGCTTGTGCCACCCTCAACAGGACGCCGGGTGCATACGGCGGAGCCGCACCGGCGTCAGATCATCTGCCAATTGCCCGCCGATCCGCGCGGGCTAACGATCACGCAGCAAAAACGCTATTGTTCGAGGTGCCCTAAAGAGAGATTGGGCAGCTAACTTTTCGCTCGGCCCAACACCAGGGCTCGCAGCGCCTCGCGTTCATCGACCTCAAGCGTCACCGGCAACACTTTCGCCTCTGCCGCGAGCGCGGCCAGCGCCGGGTCGCCGCTCATGCGGGCGCGGTCCTTTTCCGTCGTCAGCAAGGTCAGCGCGTCGTGTTCCGCTGCCATCACCAGGTCGGCGGCTTCTTCGGCGGTATAACGGTGATGATCGGCAAAGGCGCGGCGCGCGCCGATCTCGATGCCGGCCTGCTCGACGGTGGCAAAGAATTTTTCCGGATCGCCGATGCCGGCGAAAGCCAGCACCTTGCTCGTCCGCAGGGCGGTAACAGCGGCGGCTTCCGGTACCAGTCGGCCATGAAACACCGGCAGCACGCCGGCTTGCGCGACGACATCGCGCGCCTGCACATCGTCGCCGATAACCAGCAGCGCGTTGCAGCGCTTGAGTTGCGCCGCCAGCGGTGCGCGCAAGGGACCTGCGGGAAAAACGCAAGCATTGCCGATGCCGCGCCGTCCGTCGATCACGGCGATGGCCAACGCCTTGGCCAGCGAGGCGTTCTGCAAGCCGTCGTCCATGACGACGACGCTGGCTCCTTTGGCCTTGGCGAAAGCGGCGCCAAGAACGCGGTTGCGCGCCACCACGGTCGGCGCAATCCGCGCCAGCAGCAGCGCTTCGTCACCGACAAGGCTAGCCGCGTCGGTTTCGGCATTGACCAGCCGCGGCCTTGTAACGTTGCCGCCATAGCCGCGCGTCAGGAAATACGGTGTTTCGCCGGCCTCCTTCAGCACCTTTGCCAGCATCATCGCGGTCGGTGTCTTGCCCGCGCCACCGAGGGTGAAGTTGCCGACGCACAGCACCGGCAGGCTTGCGCTGGTGCCGAGCCTGCTCATGCGGCTTGCGGCGATGGCGCCGTAGACAATGCCAAGCGGCGACAGCAGGCGCGAGACGAATCCCGCCGGACGCCACCAGAAGGCCGGGTCACGCATGATGGGCTCCGGTCTGTCGCGGCAGCAACAAGTGCATCAAATAAGGATCGAGCGATTGCAGCGTGCGGTCAAGCGCGCCGCCGAGCGCATCGACGGTCTTGCGCGCTGCTTCGGCACTGCGCGCACAGGCTTTCGGGTCGTTGAGCATGGCGCCAAAGGCGGCGGTCAGCCGGTCGGCGTCGAGCACGGTATCGGCGCCGCGCGCCCGATCGAGCGCGTCGTAAATCTCGGCGAAATTCCAGACATGCGGCCCGTGCAGAATGGCGGCGCCGAGTTTGGCCGGCTCGATCGGGTTCTGTCCACCGTGCTGAACCAGTGAACCGCCGACAAAGACGACCGGCGCCAGCCGGTAGATCAAGCCGAGCTCGCCCATCGTGTCGGCGATATAGATGTCGGTCGCGCGGCTTGGCAATTCGCCGCGCGAACGCAAGGCGACGTTGAGGCCGGCAGCCTGCGCGATCTCGGCAATATCGGCGCCGCGGTCGGCGTGGCGCGGCGCGATCAAGGTCAGCAGGCCGGGGAAATTGCCGCGCAGCCGGTTATGCGCCTCGATCATCAGCGCGTCTTCGCCGGCATGCGTCGAGGTCGCGGCGATTACCGGGCGGCCGGCAATGGCGTCGCTCAGGGCGCGCAGACTGTTGGCGTCCGCCGGCGGCGGCGGCACGTCGAGCTTCAGATTACCGCTGATGAGAACGCGCGGCGCGCCCAGTTCAGTGAGGCGCATGGCATCCGCGGCGGTGCCGGCGAGACACAGATCGAAGCGTCGCAACAGATTGCCGATGGTCTTGGGCAGGCGCCGCCAGCGCTGGAACGAATTGTCCGACAGCCTTCCGTTGACGAGGATCATCGGCACGCCGCGCCGCGACGTCTCGATCATCATGTTCGGCCATAGATCGGATTCGACGAACAGCGCCAAATCGGGTTGCCAGCGGTCGAGAAAGCGGCGCACGAAGCGCGGCGCATCGAGCGGTAGAAACTGGTGGATGACGCCGGCCGGCAGGCGCTCGCAGGCCAGTTCGCTTGACGTCACGGTGCCCGTAGTCACCAGCACATTGACGTCGCGCGCGGCAATGCGGCCGATCAGCGGCAAGGCGCTGGCCAGTTCGCCGACGCTGGCCGCGTGCAGCCAGACCAGTGCGCCGTTCGGGCGAAGATTGCCGCCGCCGCCGCGCCGCTCATCGAGGCGCGCGCCGTTTTCTTTGCCGCGCTTGAGGCGCCGCGCCAGCAGCAACGGTACCAACGGCAGCAACGGCGTCCACAGCAGCCGGTAGGCACGCAGGACCAGGGTGAGGCTGCCGCTCACGGCGCGCCGCTCCGGTCGACGATGGCGTAAGCCCGCGCCGTCACGCGATTGAGTTCCTGCTCGACCTTCAGCCGCGTTGCTTGCAGCGTCGCGTCATCGGCATCGCGCGCCACATAAATCGGATCGCCCGCGACGAAGGCGATGCGGCCGAACGGCAGATTGATCGCGGTGCGGTCCCAGTTCTTGAGATCGATGCGGTTGCTCGAAGCTATCGCCATCGGATAGATCGGCCGGCCCGAATATTGTGCCAGTTTGACGACGCCCATGCCGGCGACGCGCGACACTTTCGGCACGTCGGCGGTCAGCGCCATGTTGTAGCCTTCCGCCAGCGCATCGACCATCAAGCCGAAGGCGGCGGCGCCGCCCTTGCGATGGAATTCGCCGGTATGCGAACCGGAGCCGCGAATGGTGCCGATGCCGAGCTTCTCGGCGGCGCGCGCGTTAAGTTCGCCGTCGCGGTGACGCGAGATCAGTACCTTGGCGCGAAGCCTGGCTTCGGCCTTCTTGATGAAGGGCGAGAGGAAATGCTGGCCGTGCCACATGGCGATGATCGCCGGCACCTGCACGGTATCGTAGATCGTCGCCGGTTCGATGGTGCGGCGGCTCGAGTGCCACACCAGCCGCAAATACCAGGCCGCCACCGAACCGGCGGCAGACAGGAAGACGGGCGAGGCGACAATTCGTTTCAATAGTGACATCGGCTCCTGCTTGGCAACGGCTTCAGTCCGGAGAGTTTCAATGGCAGGGGCTGGCATTTTTGCAAACGCATATCGTGTCCGGACGTGAACCCCGAGATCAGCGCCGCCCGCTTTCGGGTAGCGCTAGTCCTTGCGCGCGCCCGGACTGTCCGGGTCGAGCAGGCGATGCAGATGAACGATGAAATAGCGCATATGGGCGTTGTCGACGGTCTGCTGCGCTTTCGATTTCCACGCCACGTAAGCGGTGGCGTAGTTTGGATAGACGCCGACCATTTCGACCTTGTCGAGGTCCTTGAATTCGGTGCCGGAAAGGTTGGTCAGTTCGCCGCCGATCACGAGATGGAGCAGTTGCTTGGCAGGCTGGTCGGGCATTGATCGATCCTTCGTGGAAGTCCCGGCGGTGGACTTGAGGCGAGGTTTAGCATGACCGCGTTTCGAGTCTAGGCGAACTCGGGCAGGCGGCCCCGCATCAGGCCGATCAGCGTCCCATGCCGGGCGTTCCCCGCGGCAATCAGCGCTTTGTGCGTGGTCAGTGGCTGGTTATAGCGCAAAGGCTGCCCCGCCAGATCGGTCATCGTTCCGCCGGCTTCGTGCACCAGAAGGTCCGCCGCCGCAAGATCCCAGTCATGGCTGCCGGGCGAGGAGAAGGCCAGGTCGAGCGCGCCATGTGCGACGCGGGTGAGGCGCAATGCGAGCGAATGCACCTTCGGCTGCGGCAGAGTGTCGGGAGACAGGCTGGCCAGCCGGTCGAGATACCGCTTCGGCCCGGCCGCTTTCGCGCCGGCCAGTTCCACGCCAAGGCTGGCCGCCATCGGTATGCCGTTAAGCGTCGCGCCCTGGCCGGCGACGGCGAGAAACATCTCGCCGGTCACCGGCGCATAAAGCGCGGCAAGCCGCGGCCTTGCGTCTTCGACCAAAGCCACCGAAATGGTCCAGTCCGGAAAGCCGGCAATGTAGGCACGCGTGCCGTCGATCGGATCGACCACCCAGGCGCATTGCACCGTGCGGCCGGCGATATCGTCTTCGGTTTCCTCCGAGAGCCAGCCGGCTTGCGGCACCAGCGCGCGCAATTTCGTGTGCAGAAGATTGTTGACGGCGATATCGCCGTCGCTCACCGGCGAATGATCGGCGCCTTTGGTCCAGCGCTTGAACGCGCCGCGCGACGTGTGCAGCGCCAGGTCGCCGGCCTCGCGCATGACCGCCTCGAGCGCGTCGCGCAGTGTGAGGGGATTACTGCCCGGCAACGGTCAAGCCTTCCAGCCGCACGGTCGGCGCATTGATGCCGTGCTTGAACGTCAGGTCGTTGGCCGGCGTCATGCTGCGGAAAATATCGGCGAGATGTCCGGCGATGGTGACTTCGCTCACTGCATACGTGCGCTCGCCGTTTTCGATCCAGAAGCCGGAGGCGCCGCGGCTGTAATCGCCGGTCACCATATTGACGCCGGAGCCGATCAGGTCGGTGACGTAGAAGCCGTCCTTGATGTCGGCGATCAATTCGGTTGGCGTCATTGTGCCGGCTTCGAGATGCAAATTCGAAGCGCTCGGCGACGGCGACGACGACACGCCGCGCGACGCATGCCCCGTCGTTGTCAGGCCGAGTTCACGCGCGGTGGCGCAATCCAGGATCCATGACATCAGCACGCCGTCCTCGACCAGCGCCATGCGTTTGCCGGCAATGCCTTCGCCATCGAACGGATGCGAGCGCAGGCCACGCAGGCGATGCGGATCGTCGACGATGCGGATGCCGTCGGCGAACAACTTGGCGCCCATCTTGTCGCGCAGGAAACTGGTCTTGCGCGCGACCGAGGCGCCGTTGACGGCGCTGGCCAGATGTCCGACCAGCGAACTGGCGACGCGCGGATCGAACACCACCGGCACCTTGCGCGTGGTCACCTTGCGCGGGTTGAGCCGTTCGATGGCGCGTTCGCCGGCGGTGCGGCCGATTTTTTCCGGGCTCTCCAGATCGGATGCGTGACGCACCGAGGAGTAATCATAATCGCGCTCCATGCCAGTGCCTTGGCCGGCGATCGCCGTCATCGACACGCCGTGGCTGGAACCGAGATAGGCGCCGCGAAAACCGTGGCTCGTGATCAGCACCATACCGCCAATGCCGGCGGAGGCCGATGCGCCGCCCGATTTGGTTATCCCTTTGACGGCGAGGCCGGCTTCTTCCGCGGCCCGCGCCATCTGTTCCAGTTGCGGCACGCTCGGCAGATCGCGGTCGATCAGATCGAGATCGGGAAACGCGCGCGCCAACTGGCTCGCATCGGCGAGCCCGGCATATTTGTCATCCGACGCAACGCGGGCCATCGCTACCGCGCGTTCGGCCAGAGTCTTGTAGCCATCGGTCGACATGTCGTTGGTCGAGACCACCGCCTGGCGGCGGCCGATGAGGACGCGCAGGCCGAGATCGTCGCCCTCCGAGCTCTCGCTCTCCTCGACCGCGCCGTCGCGCACTTCGATTGACTGCGACAGGCCGCGCACCGCGACCGCATCGGCGGTATCGGCGCCGGCGGCGAGCGCCGCCTTAACCAGCCGCTCGGCGCGGTCGGTGAGGGCGGACTGGTCGAACAGGGAGGCAACAGGTGCGAGCATGGTTTGCAAAAACTTTCATTCGAGGCGATGCCTAAGCGCATCCTATCGAAGACGCGCGCTATTGCTAGCAAATGGCGTCCCGGAGCGGCCGGCGCAACCATCATTTCCGACATTTTGCGCCGTCTTATCAACACCTCGTCAATCATGGATTTCAACGCCGCGTCAATCATGGCGCACGAAGCGTGCTTTGCTAACGCCGATTAACCGCGAACTTTAAGCGCTTTTCGATCATGCGCGCGCATCATCTCCCGTATCGACTGGGCACATAAGCCTGGCGAGGGAGAGTTTGAGGCGTCAAATGCGAAGTGGCGGATGTCCCGCCGGGTCGAGCTGCGCAGTGCGGCTCGACCCGTTCGCCCTACCGTTGGCATTCGCGGCACGAGACGCCGCCGCCGATGGACGGGTGCGGCAGATAGAACTTTTCCGGGAACGGCTGGTGATCCGGCGTTCGGTGGGCGGCATGCACATGGCGCTCAACATGCCGCTGTCGGCTTTCGCCGGTGTGGCGATCCGCCTGAGTGCTGGCGAGAACGGCGAACTGCCGACCGTCGCCGTCGTGCTCGAACATAAAGATCCAGGTCTGGCGCTGCCGCTGTTCGTCTCGACCGAAGCGGATGAAGCTTTTGCCGAATGGCGAAGCTGGAGCGCCGTGCTCGGCGTGCCGCAGCTCGTGTCCGATGACGCAGGCGGCTGGCGCGAACCGTTCGCGCGCATGGGCGGCGTTCGCATCGAGAAGGTGCGGCCGCGCCGCCGCCGTCACAGCGGCTTGCAGCGCAGGCGGCCGTCGATCCTGTCGCGCCGCAAGGGCGGCCGACTGAAAGCCGATGCCTCGGTGCACAGCGGCGAGCGTGAGATCATCGCGCGTAACTGACGCGGCTTGTCTACTTGCACTTCCGCAAGCGAACCGTGCCGCCTTTTTCCAGCATCATCTCGACCGTATCGCCATCGACCACGCGCAAGGTGTAGTTCATCTTGGCGTTGCCGATCTGGCCGGTCGTGAACTCATCGACGATGCGGTACTGCCCGCTGCCGGCGGCTTCGACCGTGCGGTTGCGGTAGGCCGGCACGCCGCCTTTGCTGTCGGTGCGCTGATCGCCGTTGAAGGCGATGACGCGCAGCGTGCGGCAATCGATCGGCTTCTTGTCGGTCGAGGCGCTTTGTCCCCATTTGCCGGACACCGGATACGTGCCGGCGAGGGCCGGCGCGGTGAGGGCGGCGAGAAGGAGCGTGGCGGCGATTGCGCGTTTCATCATGCTTCGATGGTACCACGGCGGGGCGGATCCGGCGCGCGGTCAATCCGGAGCGTTAATGCCGGGAATTCACAGGCGCATAGGATTGATTAAACAACGGCGCGAAGTTCCCAGCGGAGTCAAAGCGGTACGACGCGCCGTGCCCAGTTTTTGCACAGTCTATCCACAGGCTTGTGCACAGAAGTCTCACACCTTCCCATATCCCCCCGCCGTCGGCGTCTGGATGATGATGGCCTCGCCGGCGTCGATGACGGTGGAGTCGCAGCCTTCGAGCTTTTCCATCGTGCCATCCTTGCGGCGGGCCCAGTTCTCGCCGACCTGGCCGTGTTCACCACCTGCGAGTCCAAATGGCGGCACGCGGCGATGTCCGGACAGCAGCGTGCATTCCATCTTCTCGCGGAAGCGGATGGTGCGGCGGATGCCGTCGCCAGCGTGCCATTTGCCTTTGCCGCCGGAGCCCTTGCGGATGTGGAAGTCTTCCAGCACCACCGGATAGCGGAACTCGAGTACCTCCGGATCGGTCAGCCGCGTATTGGTCATGTGCGTATGCACGGCGTCGGTACCGTTGAAACCGGGGCCGGCCGGCGAGCCGGAGCAGATGGTTTCGTAATACTGATACTTGGCGTTGCCGAAGTTGAGATTGTTCATCGTGCCCTGCGCGCAGGCCAGCGCACCGAGCGCGCCGAACAGGCAGTTGGTCACCGCTTGCGAGGTCTCGACATTGCCGGCGACGACGGCCGCCGGATATTCCGGCGTCAGCATCGACTTCGGCGGCACCACGATGTTGATCGGACGCAAACATCCGGCATTCATCGGAATGTCATCGGCGACCATCATGCGGAACACGTACAGCACCGCGGCGCGCGTCACCGGCTCCGGCGCGTTGAAATTGGTCGGCTGTTGCGGCGAGGTGCCGGTGAAGTCAACGGTCGCTTCGCGCTTCTTCTTGTCGACCGTGATCTTCACCTTGATATGGGTGCCCTGATCCATTTCGAGGTCGAACGCCGAATCGTGCAGCCGGTCGATGACGCGGCGCACGCTTTCCGCCGCATTGTCCTGGACGTGCCCCATATAGGCCTTGACCACGGGCAAGGAGAACTGCGCCACCATCTTGCGCAGTTCGCTGACGCCTTTCTCGTTGGCAGCGATCTGCGCTTTCAGATCATTGACGTTCTGGATCGGATTGCGCGCCGGATATTTCGCTCCCAGCAGGACGTCCATCAACTCCTTCTCGCGGAAGCGGCCGCGGTCCACGAGCTTGAAGTTGTCCATATAGACGCCTTCCTGCTCGATGGTTGTCGCGTTGGGCGACATCGAGCCGGGTGAAATGCCGCCGACGTCGGCGTGATGGCCGCGTGAGGCCACCCAGAACAGGATGGTCTTCTTCTTGTCGTCGAACACCGGCGTGCAGACGGTGATGTCCGGCAGATGCGTGCCGCCGTTATAGGGTGCGTTGATGGCGAAGACGTCGCCGGGCGCGATCTTGCCCTTGTTGTCGCGGATGATGGTCTCGACCGAGCGATCCATCGAGCCGAGATGCACCGGCATGTGCGGCGCATTGGCGACGAGCGTCGAGTCGTGCGCGAACACGGCGCAGGAGAAATCGAGCCGCTCCTTGATGTTGACCGAGTAGGCGGTGTTCTGCAGCGACACGCCCATCTGCTCGGCGATCGACATGAACAGATTGTTGAACACTTCCAGCATCACCGGGTCGGCATGGGTGCCGATGGCGTAAGTGCGCTTCAGCTTCTTCAGCCGCGACAGCACCAGATGGTTCTTCGCCGTCAGTTCAGCCTGCCAGCCCGGCTCGACGACGATGGTCTGGTGCGGCTCGATGATGATCGCCGCGCCTTTCACCTTGGCGCCGATCTTGAGCTGGTCGCGGGTATAGACATTGGCCTTGTGCCAGGCGCCGTTGGAATAGAACTGCGTGCGCCTGGCCGGCGCGGGCAGCTTGCCGCCGGAGCGCCGCGCCTTCTTTTCCGAGAATTTGGCGCCGCCGCCAATGGCCTCGACTGAAACGGCTTCAACGACCAGCTGCTTGTTGCGATCGATGAAGCCGAAGCGGGCCTTGTGCGCCTTCTCGAAGGCACGCTGCATCGCCGGCAGCGGGCCGGCATTGACCACCAGCGCCGTGTCGGTGCCGGCGTAGCGGATATGCGCGCGCTGGATCACCTTGATCTTTGCCGCCGGAACGCCTTGCCCGGCGACCTCGTTTTTCACATCCTTGCCGAGCGCCGCGCCGGTTTTCTTCAAGACCGCAAGCGCCTTGGCGCCCCACGGCAGCTCGATGGCCTGTTCGCGTGTGGCGCGGATATCGGCGAGCCCCATGCCGTAAGCCGACAGCAGCGACGAGAACGGATGGATCAGCACCTTGGTCATGCCGAGCGCATCGGCGACGAGGCAGGCGTGCTGGCCGCCAGCGCCGCCGAAGCAGTTGAGCGCATAGCGCGTCACATCGTAGCCGCGCTGCACCGAAATCTTCTTGATCGCATTGGCCATGTTCTCGACCGCGATCTTGATGAAACCGTCGGCGATTTCCTCCGCCGACTTGTCGCCGACCTTCTGCGCCAGATTGTTGAACGCGTGGCGCACGGCGTCGGCGTCCAGCGGCTCGCTTTGCGCGGGGCCGAAAATCTTCGGGAAGAAATCGGGAATGAGCTTGCCGGTCATCACATTGGCGTCGGTGACGGCGAGTGGCCCGCCGCGCCGGTAGCACTTCGGTCCCGGATTGGCGCCGGCGCTATCGGGGCCGACGCGGAAGCGGGCGCCATCATAATGCAGGATCGAACCGCCGCCGGCGGCGACCGTGTGAATGAGCATCATCGGCGCGCGCATGCGCACGCCGGCGACTTCGGTCTCGAAAGCGCGTTCGTATTCGCCGTCGAAATGCGACACGTCGGTCGAAGTGCCGCCCATGTCGAAGCCGATGAGCCGGTCGAAGCCGGCCTGCCTGCCTGTTTCCGCCATGCCGACCACGCCGCCGGCGGGGCCGGAGAGGATGGCGTCCTTGCCCTGGAATAGATCGGCCGCGGTCAATCCGCCCGACGACATCATGAACATCAGGCGGATCTTGTCGCCGGCGGACAACGTCGCGCCGCCATTCATCTCTCCCGTCACCCGGCTGACATAGCGCTTCAGGATCGGCGACAGATAGGCATCGACCACGGTGGTGTCGCCGCGGCCGACCAGCTTGATCAAAGGCGACACTTCATGGCTGACCGACACTTGCGCAAAGCCCAGTTCGCGCGCCAGAGCGGCGACGCGCTTCTCGTGCTCGGGAAAACGGTAGGCATGCATGAAGACAATGGCGACGGCGTCGATGCCGTCGGCTTTTGCGGCCATCAGATCGGCGCGCGCCTGATCGAGATCGGGTTCGCTCTCGACCGTGCCGTCGGCCAGCACGCGCTCATTCACCTCAGTGACGCGCTCGTACAACAGTTCGGGCTTGATGATCTCGAGCGCGAAAATCTTCGGCCGCGCCTGATAGCCGATCTTGAGCGCGTCGCGGAAACCCTTGGTGATCATCAGCAGCGTGCGGTCGCCCTTGCGCTCGAGAAGCGCATTGGTCGCAACCGTGGTGCCCATCTTCACGGCGCCGACTTTTGCCGGCGGAATCGGCTGGCCTTTTTCCAGGCCGAGCAGGTCGCGGATGCCCTGCACCGCGGCGTCGGCATAGGCTTCGGGATTTTCAGACAAAAGCTTGTGCGCGGTGAGTTTGCCGTCCGGCGCGCGGCCGACCACGTCGGTGAAGGTGCCGCCGCGGTCGATCCAGAAATCCCAGGAAGCCGCCCGAGACTTGCTTTTTTCAGGCTTGCGCTTTGCCGCCATGTTACCCTCCGTCGCCAGCCGCCACTAAATCAGAGCGTAAAAAAATCGTCAATAAATCGTTGACAAATTATCGACCGCGGATACGCTTTGTGGCGAGGGGATCAGCGAGGGGCTGAGATGGCTGAAAAGCCGCGCATAAAACCGCGCCTGCAAAATGCGCTTGGGCCGATCGTGTCGTCGGCGCATCTGGCGTCGGGCGCGATGCCGGCTCTGTCCGAACTCGAGTTCGGCATGATCCTGCTCGACCACGCCTTCGAGCGCTGGATGGTGCGATGCATGGCGGCGGCCGGCGTGCCGGACCTGTCGCCGCTCGACGTCCTGGTGCTGCATACCATCGCCCATCGCGCTCGGCCCAAAAGGGTCGCCGACATCTGCCTCGTCCTCAACATCGAGGACACGCATCTTGTTACTTATTCCTTGAAAAAACTCGACGCCCACAAGCTTTTGACCTCGGGCCGGCGCGGCAGCGAAAAAACCGTCAGCCTCACTGCCAAAGGCGGCGAGGTCGTGCAACGATACCGCAAGGTGCGCGAAGCCTTGCTGGTCAAGTCGGTGAAAAGCGCCGGCCTCGACGAGGCAAGATTATCCGAGATCGCCGCCTTGATGCGTGCGCTGTCCGGCCATTACGATCAGGCCGCGCGCGCGGCGGCGAGCTTGTGAAATGGCGAGGCAACAAGGACGATGCCGACATAAAAGTGCCGGTAGAGCGGCGGCAAACATGCTGAAAGTTTCGCCATGACTGCCAATGAAGTGACGTTGAACTGATCTTGAGTGCTGTTAGTGTCGACTTTAACAACGATGCGGATGCGTTCGATCCGCGATGGAGGACTAACATGAAGATGGTACCGCGTTTGTTGACTGGCATTGTGCTCGCAGCCGGCATTGCCACCGGCGCATCGGCGCAGACCAAGTGGGACATGCCGACGCCTTATCCGGACGGCAATTTCCACACCAAGAATGTCATCGCCTTCGCCGCCGATGTTGACAAGGCCACCGGCGGCTCGCTCAAGATCCAGGTGCATTCGGCCGGCTCGCTGTTCAAGCATCCGGAAATCAAGCGCTCGGTTCGCCAGGGCACCGCGCCGATCGGGGAAATCCTCGAGTCGCTGGCGTCGAACGAAGCCCCGGTCTACGGCCTCGATTCAGTGCCGTTCCTGACCACCGGTTATGACTCGGCCAAGAAGCTCTATGACGTCTCAAAGCCGTATCTGGAAAAGCAGCTTGCCTCGGAAGGTTTGATGCTTCTGTACTCGGTGCCGTGGCCGCCGCAGGGTCTCTACGCCAAGAAGGAAATCAAGTCGGTCGAAGACCTCAAGGGCGTCAAATTCCGCACCTATAATGCGATGATCGGCCGCATTGCCGCGATCGTCGGCGCGGTGCCGACCCAGATCGAGGTGCCGGATCTGCCGACCGCGTTCGCCACCGGCCGCGTCGAGGTGATGATCACCTCGGCATCCACCGGCGTCGACACCAAGGCGCAGGATTACCTGACGCATTACATGGATGCGCAAGCCTGGCAGCCGCGCAATATCGTGTTCGTCAACAAGGCGGCGTTCGACAAGTTGACGGTTGCGGAGAAGAAAGGCCTGCTTGATTCCGCGAAGGCTGCGGAAGAGCGCGGCTGGAAGGCCTCACGCGACGAAATGGCAATCAAGACCAAGGCGTTGAAGGACGCCGGCATCAAGGTGCTGCCGCCAAGCCCGGAATTGCAAGCCGGGTTAGCCAAGGTCGGCGCTGTCATCACCGCCGAGTGGGAAAAGTCCGCCGGCGCCGATGGCGCAGCGATGCTGGCGGCATTCCGCAAGTAACGCAGTCTGAACCCCTGTCCCTCTCCCCCGATCACGGGGAGGGGGACAAACAAGGCCGCCGCCATGCGTCGCATTCTCGATAGCTTTTATGGAGCGGCGCTCTGGGCGTCCGCGTTTTGTCTGGCGGCCATTGCCACGATGGTCGGGGCGCAACTGGCAGGGCGTCTGGTGGACGGCACATTGTCGCTGTTGCATTTGCCGCGGACCAACTTTGTCATTCTCTCGCTTGCCGAAATCTCTGGCTATCTGCTGGGCGCCGCCAGTTTCCTGGCTTTGGCGCCAACCTTGAAAGCCGGCACGCATATTCGCGTCACCATGGCGCTGGGTGTGCTTAATGAGCAGACGCGCCGCGCCGCCGAATTTTTCGCGTTCAGTGTGGCGGCGCTCGCCGCCGGTTACATCGCCTGGAATCTCGCCAGGTTTGCTTATGTCTCCTATAGCTTCAACGAAGTCTCTACCGGCATCATCCGCGTGCCGCTGTACTATCCGCAGGCAGTGATGGCGTTCGGTGCATTGACGCTGACCATAGCGCTTGTCGACGAGTTGTTCGTGCTGGCGACGCGCGGCCGGCCCAGCTTCCGCGAAGCGGAAGAGGCCTTTACCGTCGGCAAGGAGAACTGAGCTCATGAGCGTCGTCGAGCTCTCGCTGGTTCTCCTGCTGCTGCTGTTTGCGATTCTGGCCTCCGGCGCCTGGATCGCTGTGGCGCTGTCGATCGTTGGCCTCGTCGCCATCGCCACCACCATATCGACGCCGCCCGGTCAGGTGCTGGCGACCGCGGTCTGGTCGGCATCGGTCTCATGGGACCTCACGGCGCTGCCGATGTTCATCTGGATGGGCGAAATTCTCTACCGCACCAAATTGCCCGACGACATGTTCACCGGCCTTGCGCCCTGGATGCAGAAGCTGCCGGGGCGCCTGTTGCATGTGAACGTCGTCGGCTGCGCCATCTTTGCCGCAGTCTCCGGCTCATCCGCCGCGACCTGCGCCACCATTGGGCGCATCGCGCTGCCGGAATTGCTCAAGCGGGGCTACGACGAAAAGATGGCGATCGGCACGCTTGCCGGGTCCGGCACGCTGGGGCTGTTGATCCCGCCGTCGATCATTCTGATTATCTACGCCACCGTCACCGAGCAATCGATTGCACGCTTGTTTATCGCTGGCGTCATCCCCGGCATCATGCTGGCGGTCTTGTTCATGGGCTTCATCATGGTCTGGGCGCTCCTTAACAAGGACCGCATGCCCGCGGCTGAGCCTGCGATTCCGCTTCGTCAAAAGCTCGCCGCTTCGCGCCGGCTGATCCCGGTGATGCTGCTGATCCTCGGTGTCATCGGTTCGATCTATGGCGGGCTGGCCTCGGCGACCGAAGCCGCCGTGGTCGGCGTCTTTCTCTCGTTCGTTTTCTCGTGGTGGTCGGGCACGCTCAACGTCGGCAGCTTCCGCGAGGCCTTGCTGGCGGCGACCAAAACCAGTTGCATGATCGCTTTCATTCTCTCCGGCGCCGCCTATCTGACCGCTGCGATGGGCTTCACCGGCATTCCGGTGGCACTGGCCGAATGGATCACCGCCTTTAGTTTGCCGCCGTGGGCGCTGATCTCCGCGCTGACGATTTTCTACATAATGCTTGGCTGCTTCCTTGACGGCATTTCGATGGTGGTGCTGACCACGTCGATCATCATTCCGCTGGTCGAGAGGGCGGGCTTCGACCTGATCTGGTTCGGCATCTACATCGTCCTCGTTGTCGAGATGGCGCAGATCACGCCGCCGGTCGGTTTCAATCTTTATGTGCTGCAAGGGATGACCGGACGAAATATCTTCCAGATTGGCGCCTACACCTTGCCGCTGTTCTTCCTGATGGTTGTGGCGGTCGTTCTGGTGGCAACGTTCCCCGGCATCGCGCTGTGGCTGCCGTCGACGATGCTGGACGCGCGTTAGAGCATGAACCGGTTTGGTTAATGCAACGCGCCGGCCTCGTGCGGTCGCACAAAGCCGGCGCATCTCATGTCGATGGGAAATCGGATCAGAGTCGGCCCATCAGCAACAGGATCAGCAGTACGATAATGACGAGGCCGAGGCCGCCGCCGCCGTAATAGCCGGTGCCGTAGAACGGCCCGCCGCCGATGCCGCTGAAACCGCCGAGCAGGGCGATAACCAGAATAATCAGGATAATGGTGCCAATGGACATGGATGCAATCTCCCTGCATGGAAACGATGGGCGTTAGCCGCCGCGCCGGAACAACGGAGAGATGCGTCTAAAGTTCCCTCCCCGGGAACAGGTTTGAACAGTTTGCGCCACAAAAAAGCCCCCGGCGCGAACCGAGGGCTTTTCACGCTCTTGTTGCAGTGCGATAGCTATTGCTGCGCGACCTGGTCGATCAGCGGCGTGATGCGCCGTACCGCGACCCGGCGGTTGACGCGCGACGGTCCATCGACCTGCTCCTTCGGATATTCCTCGCCGTAGCCTTGCGTGACCAGGTTTTCGCTCGGCACCTGGAATCGCTCGGTCAAAGCGACGGCTACCGATTCGGCGCGGCGGTCGGACAAAGACAGGTTGTCTTCGTCCGTGCCGACCGTATCGGTATGGCCTTCGATCAAAAAGACCTCGCGCGGGTTCTTGGCGATGGCCCGGTTCAGGCCGTCGGCGACGGCGGCCAGTTGTTTGACTTGCTCTGGCGACAGCTGCCACGAGCCGCTGTCGAAATTGACGTCGAGATCGACGCGCCGCATGTATTCGCGCAGCGGCTGGTTGTAGCGGACTTGGTCGAGCGTATAGCGCCGCTCGATGCGTTCGATCGGCGGCGCGATGAACACATCGTAAAGCTCACCGCGATTGGCGCGATAGCCTTCGACGATGTAACGCTCGCGCGGGATCCGCACCTCCGGAGAGCGCAGGTTGCTGATGAACAGTCCGGCAATCGCGCCGGCGAACAGATTGTCGATCAGCACCGTCTCGCGGCCGCCACGGTCGCGGCGCACCCGACGGATCAGACGGCCATCGCGGTCGGTATAGGTGACGATGCGCACGCCGCCGGGCCGCTCGACGACGGTGACACGCTGGTCGCCGCGCGTTTCTGTGCGGATATTGCGCGCGCCGATGGCAAAGCGCGACGATTCGTTGTGCTGGATGATGGTGCGGTTTTCGCCGCGCACAATGGTACGGTCGCCTTCGCGGATAATGACGCGGTCGCCGTCGCGGCTCTCCTGCCGCTGCTGACGCACGTCATCCATGCCACGGCCCGGACGGCCGCCACGTTGACTGCGGAAAAACTCATTTGAGTTGCGCACGGTCGTGGGCGGCGGTGGCGCCGCCGTGACGGCTGCGGCCGGCGCACTGCGGGCGGCCGGCGGTGCGGCGCTTTGCGCAGGTGCGGTCGGCGGTGCTGCCGGTGCAGCGGTTGGCGCAGGCGCAGCGGGGGGCGTCGCCGGTGCCGCGGTTGGGGCCGGTGGGGTGCTTGGAGCAGTCGCGGCCGGCGGCGGCGTGCCGGGCCGGCCCGGACCACCGGGACCGCGCTGCCCATCGGGCCGTTCGCCCCGTTGTCCATCGGGACGCTGTCCCGGGCCAGGGCGGCCAGGGCTTGCGTCGCGTGAAGCCGGTGGCGTGGGTGTTGCGGGCGCAGCAGCGGGCGCTGCCGGTTTGGCCGCGTCGGCCGGCGGCGCGGCCGGTCGTTGCTGAGCAGCGGCTGGTGGCGGCGGCGTTGCCGGCTTCGCGGCGGCGGGCGGCGGCGGAGTAGCCGGGCGTGGCGGCGGCGGCGGCGCTGCCGCGGCAGGCGGTGTGGGTGGCTTTGCAGCCGGCGGCGGCGGCGCAGCAGGCTTCGCGGCGGGCGGCGGGGGAGCCGCAGGCTTTGCGGCTGGCGGCGGCGGGGCAGCAGGCTTGGCCG
This sequence comes from Rhizobium sp. Q54, assembly GCA_945870035.1. Classification (GTDB taxonomy): domain Bacteria; phylum Pseudomonadota; class Alphaproteobacteria; order Rhizobiales; family Xanthobacteraceae; genus Pseudolabrys. The sequence continues at coordinate 16,517 of CAMBQQ010000060.1, forward strand.
CTGGCGGCGGCGGCGCGGCCTTTTTCTTGGCGTCTTCCGCGGCCTTTTTCTTTTCTTCTTCGATCTGTTCCGGCGTCTTTGCCGGCGCCTGGGCAATCAATTGCGTCGTATCTTTTGCAGCCTTTTGACCGGCGGCGAACGGCGCATCCGCTACGGCTGCGAGCGACGGTGTGACCGCCAGGGCGGCGGCCATGGCGGTGCATGCTAGCAGAAGTGATTTGGCAGAATTCATGTTGAAAATCTCCGGCAGAGGTCGGGGCGATGATAAACGGCGCGCCTTCGCGCCGGACATCCGGGCGCTCAGACTTTAACGTGCGGGCATGATAACCGTTCCGCATCTGAACTGCGGCTGAATAGCTTACGGCGAAACTGTGTCGGCGATGAGCACCGTTTTGCAATTGCACCGCAGCAATCATACGATTTATCACGGGATCCTCCCGACACGAGAAGATGGAGCGCGCTTTGTCGACGACTGAGACGGACGAGCGGCTCAATCGCGCGTTTGCCGCCTATTTGCGCCAGCAGGTGCAGGCGCCGGCAACTGCCGTCACCGAATTTCTCGACACCATCATCGCCGATGCCGAAAGACTGCAGCTTTCCGCCGTCATGGCCGATCTCGACCGCATGCAGGCCGCCGCCATCCGTCTCAATGCCTTTGTCGCCAGCCTCATCGAGAACACCGCCGCCGACCGCAAGCAGGACGAAGGCTTCGACGAATTCCATCGCCGCTTGCGCCACGATCTGCGCACGCCGCTCAATGCCATTATCGGCTACAGCGAAATGCTGATCGAGGACATGGAAGGCGACGGCGACGCGCCGTTGCGCGCCGATCTCGCCAAGCTCAAGCAGTCCGGCGATTTCCTGCTCGGCCAGATCGACGCCATGGTCGCCCTGACGCACAGTGACGAAAAGCCGGTCGACGACCGCGGCCTGGCCCGTCACATCAACCTTGTCGCCGATGTCCTGCGTACGGTGCAGCCGCTCCAGCCGCATGCCATCGCCGCGCGCGAACGGCAAAGCCGCATTCTCGTCGTCGACGACAATGCCTCGAACCGTGACGTGCTGGAGCGCCGCCTGGCGCGCGAAGGCCACGTCGTGGTGACCGCCGAGAACGGCGCCATCGCGCTGGCGCTGTGTGAGGAGCAGGACTTCGACCTCGTTCTGCTCGATCTCATCATGCCGGAAATCGGTGGCTACGAAGTGCTGCAACGGCTGAAAGCATCCGACCGCACCCGGCATATCCCCGTTATCGTCATTTCCGCGCTCGATGAACTCGACAGCGTCATTCGCTGCATCGAGGCCGGCGCCGACGATTATCTGCCGAAACCGTTCGATCCGGTGCTGCTGCGCGCGCGCATCGATTCGTCGCTGGAGAAGAAATGGCTGCGCGACCGCGAGAAGCAATTGTTTGCCGATCTCGAGCGTGAGAAACGCAAGTCGGAAGCGCTGCTGCTGAACATCCTGCCGCAAAGCATCGCCTGGCGCATGCGCGACGGCGAACTGGCCATCGCCGACACGGTCAACGAAGCGACTATTCTGTTCTGCGATCTGGTCGGCTTCACGGTGCTGAGCGGCCGCCTGTCGGCCGAGCAGACGGTCGATTTCCTCGGCCGCATCTTCACCACCTTCGACCGGCTCGCCGCCGAGGCCGGCGTCGAGAAGATCAAGACCATCGGCGATGCCTATATGGCGGCGGCCGGCATTCCGGAGCCGCAGGCCGATCACGCCTTCCGCATTGCGTCGCTGGCGCCGCGCATGTTGCAGGCGGTGCGCGATGTCTCGCAGGCGACCGGCCTGACACTGGCGGCGCGCATCGGCATCCACACCGGGCCGCTGGTCGCCGGCGTCATCGGCACGCACAAATTCGTCTATGACGTGTGGGGCGACAGCGTGAACACGGCCAGCCGCATGGAATCGCATTCGCTGACCGGCCGCATCCACGTCACCGACGCGACGCGCCGCGCGCTCGACGGCCGCTTCCGCTTCGAGGCGCGCGGTCCGATCGACGTCAAAGGCAAGGGTTTGATGGAGACGTTTTTCTTGCTAGAGGATTGACCGGCCTTGATGCCAGGAAGCCCTCCGTGAGCGATACCAAAAACCAGAACCTGAGCGCCGCGCAGGAACATGCCTTGCTCCGCGCGACGCTGGAGAATATGGCGCAGGGCGTGGCGATGTACGACGCCAGTCACCGGCTGGTCACCTGGAACGAGCGCTTCCGCATTTACCTTGAAATGCCGGACGAATTTCTCGGCACCGACCGCACCTTTTCCGATTACATCCGCTATCTCGGCGAGCGCGGCGAATTCGGCGACGCCGATATCGAGACCGAACTCAAAAAACGTCTCGCCGTGCTGGAAACCTCGCATTCGTTCGAGCGTGTGCGCCCCGACGGCATGGTGCTCGAAGTGCGGCGCGACCCGGTGCCGGGCGGCGGCTTCATCGCCATCTATACCGACATCACCGAACGCAAGCAGGCCGAACTGGCGATCCGCAAGGCCAAGGAAGACGCCGAATCGGCGAGCAAGGTGAAGTCGGCCTTCCTCGCCAATATGAGTCACGAGTTGCGCACGCCGCTCAACGCCATCATCGGCTACAGCGAACTCTTGGCCGAGGACGCCGGCGATCGCGGTGACTCGGCCTCGCTCGCCGATCTGGAAAAGATCGGCGCTGCCGGCCGTCATCTGCTCGGGCTGATCAATGAAATTCTCGATCTGTCCAAAATCGAGGCCGGCAAGATGGAGCTGTACATCGAGAAGGTGGCGCTCGCCGCCGCCGTCGATGAAGTCAGGTCCCTGGTGTCGCCGCTGATCGAGAAGAACGGCAACACGCTTGTCATAGAATGCCCGGCCGATATCGGCGCGCTGCGCACCGATCTGACCAAGCTGAAACAGTGCCTGATCAATCTCCTGAGCAATGCGGCGAAATTCACCAAGAGCGGCGCGGTGACCTTGCGCCTGTCGCGCTATGTCGATGACGAGGACGCGCCGCATGTTGTCTTCGAGGTGCGCGACAGCGGCATCGGCATGACCGAAGAGCAGATCGGCCGCCTGTTCCAGGCCTTCACCCAGGCCGATTCCTCGACGACGCGGAATTTCGGCGGCACCGGCCTGGGGCTGACGATTACCCGGCACTTTGTCACGATGCTCGGCGGCACCATCACCGTGACGAGCACATCCGGACTGGGCTCGACCTTCACCGTCGACCTGCCAGACCGCGCCGGCGTCGCGCCGCATGAGGACCATGTCATAGATGTCGATGACGGCATGCGCGCCGCCTCGGCGGTGACCGTGCTGATCGTCGATGACGACGATGCCGTGCACGACGTGCTGTCGGCAACGCTCGGCCGCGAAGGCTATCTGTTGCTGCACGCCCGCGATGGCGCCGAGGCGCTCGCCGTCATGCGGCGCACGCCGCCCGATGTCGTCACGCTCGACGTGCGGATGCCGAAGGTCGATGGCTGGTCGGTGCTCGGCGTCATGAAGTCCGATCCGGAATTGCAGAACATCCCGGTGGTCATGCTGACCATCGTCGACGACCGCAATCTCGGCTTCTCGCTCGGCGCGTCCGAGTTCATGACCAAGCCGATCGACCGCAACCGCCTCACCGCGCTGCTGCGCAAGCTGACCTCGAGCACGAAGAATGCCACGGTGCTGATCGTCGATGACGAGCCGGATGTACGCGGCGTCATCAAGGGAACGGTTGAATCCGCTGGCATGAAAGCGGCCGAGGCCGGCAATGGCCGCGCCGCGCTGCAGTGGCTTGAAGGCAATGCGCCGCCGGCTTTGATCCTGCTCGATCTGATGATGCCGGAGATGGATGGCTTCGAATTCCTTGAAAAAATCCGCAAGGTCGAGCGCTGGAGCGACATCCCGACCGTGGTCCTGACCGCCAAGGATCTGAGCGAGCGCGAGCGCAGCTTCCTTGCCGAGCGCACGTTATTGGTCTTGAGCAAGACCGGCCAGCCGATCGGCTCGCTCGGCGCGGCGTTGTCGGCGCTGGCGCGGCGCGGACAGGCGGTCAAGCCGCAAGCGAAGGAGTGAGTTAAGTTGCCGGTGAAAATATTATTGGTCGAAGACAACGAAATGAATCGGGACATGCTGTCGCGCCGCTTGTTGCGCAACGGCTTCGAGGTGGTGATGGCGGTCGATGGCGGGCAGGCGGTCGCCATGGCGGCGTCGGAAAGTCCGGCGATCATCCTCATGGACATGAGCCTGCCGGTGATCGACGGCTGGGAAGCGACGCGGCAGGTCAAGGCCAATCCGGCGACCTCAAGCATTCCCGTAATCGCGCTCACGGCGCACGCCATGGCGGAGGACGAAGCCAAGGCGCGCGCCGCCGGCTGCGACGACTTCGACACCAAGCCGGTCGACATTCAACGGCTGGTCGGCAAGATCAACGCGCTGTTGGGCAAGGCGTAACCTGAAATTGGCGGGGGCCCGGTGGTTTCCCGCCGAGCCCCCTTAACATTATCAGCCGGCCTGTAAGCCGGGTTTTGTATGGCCTGCTTCCGTAAGCAGACGTGACGGCCATTCCTCTAGTCCGCCGGTTACCCGGCGTCTCAAGCAACCTACCCGAATGACTGGCCCGGACGGACCTAGGGGCATTTGCGCCCCCTGCGTCATTCCTATTCGGTTTTGCTCCCGGTGGGGTTTGCCGTGCCGCCGTCATTGCTGACAAGCGCGGTGGGCTCTTACCCCACCGTTTCACCCTTACCTCGAGCCAATACACAACGCGGCCAAGGCGGTCTGTTTTCTGTGGCACTTTCCCTGAAACAGCCCCGTAGAGCCGCCCCGCCGGACGTTATCCGGCACCGTTCGTCCATGGAGCCCGGACTTTCCTCCCCGGCACCCTTTCGGGCCTAGCCGCGGCGGCCGTCCGGCCGACTGACGAGGATAGGTGTGGGGGTGGCGGAGGACGTCGTCAAGTTTCGGATAAAAAACGCCCGGACGGTCGGGAGGGTGACCAGTCCGGGCGTGCCGTTTCGGCAAGTAAGGCGCGGCTTGGGAGGAGGTAAGCCGCGCCAGAGTTCAAGTCACGAAGTGCGGTTACTTAAGCGACGGCGCGGCGGCGCGGCGTCTGCACGCGGATCGGGCGGAAGCCGGCAACAAGGCGCTTCAGGGCGGCGTACATCTCGATCGCACTCTTCCGGATCAGGGCGGCGCGCTCGGCGCGCGCTTCTCTGATGATGCTGTCGAGGGTCGCGGGGGTCTTGGTCTTGATCGTCATGGTCATCTCCAAACATGGGGGCCTAGGCAGTGGCCGTCGTGTCTCCATGCGTTGACTGCATAGTATTATCTTTCTTATGAATGATAATCCTCTATAATGGCGATACATATGTGACCAGATGGAACGAATATGGATGCGAGTTCCGACCTCAGGGTCTTCGTCCGCGTCATGGATCGCGGAAATTTCTCATTAGCAGCCAAGGACTTGGGGATTACGCCCTCGGCCGTTTCGAAGCTGATTTCGCGGCTGGAGGACCGGTTGGGGGCGAGGCTCCTGGAGCGCAGCACGCGCCGCCTGGCGCTGACGCCGGAGGGCGAGACCTTCCTGGCCCGGGCCCGGCGAATCGTCGCCGATATCGAGGAGGCCGAAGCCGAGGTGGCGCGGGTGCGCGGCGCGCCGCGCGGCAAACTGCGCATCAATTCCGGCACCGCCTTCGGCCTGCACCAGCTCGCCCCGTCGCTGGCCGATTTCCTCGCCCGCTACCCGGAAATCGACATCGAACTGTCGATCACCGACCGCCTGGTCGACCTGATCGAGGAGCAGTCGGACATCGCCGTGCGCTCGGGCCACATCCCGGAAGGACCGTTCATCCAGCGCAAGCTCGCCGATCTCCAGCGCGTCATCTGCGCCGCGCCGGCCTATTTGAGTCTTCATGGCACGCCGCGCAGCGCCGCCGATCTGAAAAACCATGATTGCATCGTCGTGTCTGGCCCCGGCCTCAATCGCTGGCCGTTCAAGCTGCGCGGCGGCATCGACGTCGTCGAGGTGCGGCCGCGCGTCACCACTGACGACGCCGAAGCGGCGCTGCGGCTGGCGATCGAAGGTGCCGGCATCGTCCGGCTGTCCGATGTCATCGTCGGGCCGCCTTTGCGCGACGGCAAACTGGTGGCGCTGTTGACCGACGTGCATCACGTCGAGCCGTTTCCGCTCGCCGCGATCTATCCGGCCGGGCGCCAGCGCCTGCCGCGCATCGCGGTGTTTCTTGAGTTTCTGCAGGAGCGCTTCGGCCATGCGTCATGGCGCAATCCGCAAATCCCGCAGCCAGAGGTGTCGCCGCCGAACTAAACCAGCGGCGCCGGCCGCGTTTCGATCAGCGCGCGCAGCGTCAGAAGCGTCGACGGATCGGCGATGCCATCGACGCGGGCCGGGCGGAAATGCCGCTGGAACGCCGTCACGACATCGCGCGTCGCGTCATCATACTTGCCGCTGTCGGCGATGCCGTAGCCGTAGTTGCGGAGCGTCCGTTGCAGCCGCGTCACCGCCTCGCCGTGATCGCCGGGATGGATGGTGACGCCGTCGAGATTGAGCGGTGCCGCGCGTACCCAATGGCCGACGCCGGATTCGCTTAAGAGTTCCCACGGAAACTTCTCGCCCGGGTCCTGTTTGCGTGACGGCGCCACGTCCGAATGGCCGAGTACGCGCTCGGCGCTGATCGGTCCGCGCCGTGTAAAGATCGACTTGCACAGCGAAATCACCGCCGCGGTCTGCCGCAGCGGGTAGTCCTGATAGCCGAATTCATGACCGGGATTGACGATCTCAATCCCTATGGAACGCGAATTGATATCGGTCTCGCCGGCCCAATGCGATACGCCGGCGTGCCAGGCGCGCTTGGCTTCCGGCACGCATTGCACGATGCGGCCGCTCTCGAACACGACGTAGTGCGCCGACACCTTTGACTCGCGCGTGCACAGGCGCTGCAAGGCGGCCTCGCCGGTCTGCATGCCGGTGTAGTGCAGCAGGATCATGTCGGGCGCGCGGCCCTCGGCGCGGTCGTCGACATTGGGCGACGGCACGACGTCGGAGACGATGAAGGAATCCGGCTGAAAGACGGCCATGGCCGGGACTAACCGTTACTGGAGGAACGCTACGCGTAGGTGTCACATCCCGGTAGGTGATATGGCTGTTTTCTGAACAACTCCGGTTTCAGGCTATGCCAGTCCTTCATGGCCTGCAAGGGTGTCTTGCTGCCCAAGGCTGATTGCGGAAGCTGCTGGTTGTAAAGCAGCACGTAACGATGC
>CAMBQQ010000061.1 GCA_945870035.1 Rhizobium sp. Q54
GATCGCCTTTCGCCGATAGTGCCGCCAGCCGATTATCCGCATCGAAAAATCCGAGCTGCCCCATCGTCAGTCTCCTAGAATCATGCCGTCAGGGCAGCAGACTCGCACGGGGCCGAGGGGCATGCTATTTTTCGAGGTGCCCATAAATGATTTCAATTGCGGACCCGCGAATCTGCATCGCCATCGGATCATTTGACTTGAGTCCCTGAAATACTTCTTGCCGGATAGACACGCAGATTTTAACGTGATTATTCAACCCATTTAGTTCTCTTGACGCACTCGCAAGGCCTATTTGAGCAGAGTACCAAAAGCTCTTTCGAACGTTATGAATTGTTCTGTGTTCCTGTACAGCGATTGCCTGTTCGAAATATTCATCAACATTGTCGATGAACATTGCTATTGGCGTATGCAATTTGCGAAACAGCGGTATCAACTCGTTTCGAAGATCGTCATAAGCCTTAAAATATTCGTTCCGCGAAAGCGTAAGGACGCGGTCGAATATATCGCAGCATGACGATATTTTTTTGTTCTCATATATACTATCGAGTTGAATTGACTTGAGATGCGCTGGCACATCTCGCAATTTAAGGAGCGCCAGGATGATGGAAATAAGCCAAACATGCCGCCAATAATCAGGATTTTCCAGCAAATCTTCAAATTCTCTGAAGGCAAAAATGTGCGGCGTTCCGATCGGTTTGTCTAAAAGTGCATCTTCCGGAAAAAATGAATACCCCATCTTTTCGAGGCTCTTCCGTTTAACTTTCAGGAGAAGTGTTTTTCCATAGCCCTTCGGGGCAACAACCAGCACTTGGTGCTTAGCGTCGTCGTCGAGGAAATGAGTTATCTGTGCGTTTGAATGGAAGAGGGATTCCCGAAATTCTGTGACACTATTGATTTCAATATCTTTCGCATCGATGATCCATGGCGTCATCAAATGCCTCCCCCCTGCCTATATAGCGAGATGTTCGCCAACTCGACTGCTGGTAGTTTTTTGATAGATTACATCAAACAGTAGCATTCAGGCGCGGTTGCAACAATGAGAAAAGGATCGGCTCTGGTGGCAACCGCGATATTATCCACCTCCCCCGCCCTTGCACTCGACCTCAATTCCTTCCGCGCCAAGCCCAAGCTGCTGCCGCTCTCCTACAGCGCGACGTTGGGCGGCGCGGCGTACAGCCATGCGCACGACATGGGCGACGCAAAGCAAGTCGTGGATGGCCGGGCCGAGCCCGGCCATGACCGCGTGAGGTAGTCCGTCAATCTGTAAAGTCCCCGCCTCATTCTCGCCCCCTTTCCCCGCCCTGTTCCCCTCGGGGAGGTTCGGGACGACAAAGAGGACGATGCCATGAAGCATCTCGGACTGGGACTGCGCCTTCAGACGACTCTGGGCCTTGCGGCCGGGCTCATCGGAATTTTTGCGGCGGTGCTTGTTGCCGTCCTCGCCACCACACCAACAGCGAACGCAGCGGGATGGGGCACCGTCCACCGCTACGTCAAGAAGACCGGCAAATGCGACGGTCAGGAAATTCTCGCCAGCTATTATCACACCGGCAAACGCACCGCGACCGGCGAGCGCTTCGACGCCAACGGCAACACCGCCGCGGCGCGCACCTGGGCGCTCGGCACCTCGCTCACCGTCACCAATCCGCACAACGGCCGCTCGCTCAATGTGCGCGTCAACGACACCGGGCCGTGGGGCATCGCCTACGCCAAGGGCGCGCGGCTCGATCTGGCGCGCGGCGCGGCGCGCCGCCTCGGCATGACCGCCACGCAATATGTCTGCGTGAGCTGACGCGCCGGCTTACGCCGTTTTCTTGTCGTCCGGCTCGATGTCGCGTTGGGCGTGAACGACCGGCGGCAGGCCGAGTTCCTTGCGCACGGTTTCGCAATTGTCGCCGACCTTCTCGATCGCGGCGGCGATGTCCTCGCGGCTGCGGCCCAGATTCCGGCTCCACACCCTTGCCATGTCGTCGTCATCGAGACAGATGCGGCTGCGGTCGGGTTTCGAAGGGCGGGTCGGCGGCATCGTCGAACTCCTGGTCTCGCGCGTTGTGCTGTCGGACGGCAACGCGGTACAACGCCGGTGGGCCGTGAGGGTTCGACCGGAGAGCGCGCCGTTGCCCGTCGTCATTCATCCAGCGTTCACTTGGCCCCGGGCCGCTTTTGTTGCGGCGGCTGTCGCGCTGCTGACGGGGTGGAGCGCGCCCGCTGTCGCGCTCGACCTCAATGCCTTCCGCGCCGAACACAAACTGCCGCCGCTCACTTACAGCGCGACCTTGGGCGGCGCGGCCTATGAGCATGCGCGCGACATGGCCAGGCGCAACAGCCTCGACCACAACGGCTTCAAGGAACGCGCCAAGATGTCCGGCGGCGCGGCGGCGGAGAATGTGTCGTGGGGATGTGCGGATGAGGACTGCGCCATCCGGCAATGGGCGAAGTCGGCGGGGCACCGGAAGAACATGTTGATGAAAGGCGTGTCGGCCTATGGGCTGGCGTCGGCGACGGCGGAGAATGGACGGAAGTATTGGGTGATGATGCTGGGGAATTGAGCGCCCTTGTCCCGGGCGCAGCGCGTGCGAAGCATCGCGCTGCTGAACCGGGACCGTTCCACATTCGGTGGGCGGTACGGTCCCGGTTCTGCAAAGCAGCGCTGACGCGCTGCTTTGCGCCCGGGACAAGGCCTCACTTCTTCTCCAGCATCAACGTCCCCTTCTGCCCGATCACCCTTTGCGCAGCGGCGGCGAATTTCGCCAACAGCCACGGCAGCGTCACTTCGAGCCGCACGCTGGCCTCGCCGATGTCGATGATGCCGGCCGCGCTCTGGCCGAGCGCGCGCGCCGAGAAGCTCAGCCGGTTGTCGTCCCAGCGCTCGTTCTCGATGGTCAGCACGCGCGCGAATTCGCCGCGGGCGCGGCCCAGCCCATCGCGGATGCGGCGCGTCGCCTCAGCCTGGCCGAGACGGTGCGGAATGACGACGACCAGAGGTTCAGCCATAGTTCGCTCCTTGACTCACGCTTTCTTCTTTTCGACGTCGAAGCCGGTCTCCTGGCCGCAATCGGGACAGGCGTAATAATGGCGCATGTGGCCGGGCTTGTCGGCGATCGGCGCCACGGTGGCAATCTTGGCGGTGCCGCCACAGGCGCATTGCACGAAGGCGTCGGTGCGGGTCGGGATTTTCGGAATCATGGCGGGCCGGTGTCGCTGAGGTTCGGAACAAGGGAGTTCAAAAGACAAGCGCAAGCGGGCTTGACCGGTTCCCTCCGGATCGGCTTGTTTACCGCGTCACCGCGCCCGCGCAGAAAGAACGTCACCATGCCGCTCTCCGCCCAGATCGTCTCGCTCATCAACTCCGCCTGGGACGACGGCTATCCGTGCCTGCTCGCCACCTGCGGGCCGCTGGGCCCCAATATCGGGCCAAAGGGCAGCATGATCGTGTTCGACGACCAGCACCTCGCTTATTGGGAGCGCACCAAGCGCGGCGCGCTGGAAAACCTCGGCCACAGCAAGAAAGTCGCCGTCATGTATGCCAACATGAAGGCGCAGCGCGACGGCGTCATCGAAATGGGCTTCCTGCGCTTTTTCGGCACCGCCGAGTTGCACGAAAGCGGACCTATCAAGGATGCGATTTTCGCCAAGCTCTCGCCCCGCGAGCAAACGCATGTCGGCGCCGACACCGGCATCGGCGTCCTGATCAGAATCGAGCGCGCCACCGACATGCGCGGCAAAGAATTGCTGTAGCCGCATCACGGAAACTTTAGCGCCGGGGCGCGTTGACCAGGGACCGCCGCCTTAATCCCGCCCGCCGGCGGGATAGAATGCGCAGGCCGGGCTGGAGTATCCGATAATGTTTTTCCGCCGTGTTGCGCGTGTTTGTGGCGCCGTTGCCGCGTTGGTTTTGTGTGCGTTTGTGGCGGTGCAGCCGGCGCGCGCCGGGCTTGCCATCGACATCGACAAATCGACGCAGCAGATGTCGGTCTCGCTCGACGGTGAGCCTTTGTTCCTCTGGCCGGTGTCGACGGGTGCGGCGGGTTACGACACGCCTTCGGGCACGTTCACGCCGTTCCGCATGGAGAAGGATCACTTCAGCCGCGAATGGGACGACGCGCCGATGCCGCATTCGGTGTTCTTCACCACGCGCGGCCACGCCATTCATGGCTCCAACCATTTGAAGGCGATCGGGACGCCAGCCTCGCATGGCTGCGTCCGCCTCGCGCCGAAGAACGCCAAGATCCTGTTCGACCTGGTCAAGCAGGAAGGCCTGGCCAAGACCCGCGTCACCTTGCGCGGCCAAACGCCGGGCGCCAATGCGGCGCCGGTGGCGCGGCGCGAGGCGCCGAGCAATACCGGCTTAGCGCGCAGATTCAGCACCGACGGGCTTTATTACGACGACGACGATACCGTCGGCGCGCTGCCGCCGCCGCCGCGACTGCGCCGCGGCGAGCGTCTGGTGCGGGAATATCGCAACGGCCGGACCTATTATTACCGCGTTGTGCCGCGCCGCTACGGCTACGAGCCGCCGCCGTTCTACTTCGGGCGCTAGTTTTCCATTGCACGGGCACGGGCGGCGGGTAAACCTCGCCGGCATGAACACGCCCGCCACCACTGTCGCCCGCCTCATCTGCACCGATCAGGCCGCGGCGCGCCGCATCTCGGCCTATATGGCCGAGACTTTGGACGCCAACGACACCGCCTGCGGCTCTTTCGAAACCGACGACGGCGTCTGGCATATCGCGCTTCATTTCCGCGAGCCGCCGGACCAGGCAATGGTGCGCGAGTTGATCGCGCTGGCGGCCGACGATGAATGCGCCGCCGCGCTCACATTCGAGGATGTCGCAGCAAAAGACTGGGTGGCGGAAAGCCTGAGCGGGTTGAAGCCGGTGCGTGCCGGCCGTTTCATCGTGCACGGCGCGCATGACCGCGCCGCCGTCAAATCGAACGACCTCGGCATCGAAATTGAAGCGGCCTTGGCCTTTGGCACCGGCCATCACGGCACGACGCGCGGCTGCCTGTTGGCGCTCGACGCCTTGGCCAAAGCGCGGCGGTTTCAGCGCGTGCTCGATATCGGCACCGGCTCCGGCGTGCTGGCGATCGCCGCGGCCAAGGTTTTTCACACCCGCACTCTCGCCACCGACATCGACCGCATCGCCGTCCTCGCCGCGCGCAACAATGCGCGGCTCAACCGCGCCGGGCCGATGGTCACTTTGGCGCATGCCACGGGGACCAAGGCGCAGGTGATTACGGCGCATGCGCCTTATGATCTGATCTTCGCCAATATTCTGATGGCGCCTTTGCTGCGGCTTGCGGTGTCGCTGTCGAGTCTGGTCGCGCCCGGTGGCCGCGTGGTTTTGTCCGGCCTGTTGCCGGCGCACGCCAAGGCCATTCTGTCGATCTACCGCGCGCAAGGCCTGACGCTGGTGCGGCGCATTCCGCTGGAAGGCTGGATGACGCTCGTGCTCAAGCGCGGATAAGCTACAAAAGCAACCGCCCCGGGCGGGGGACCGGGGCGGCGCGACGCGTCAAACGTTTATTCTAGATGCCGCCGTGCGGCGCATCCTTGTCGGCGGAAAGCGGCGCCAGCGGCATCACGCGCGGGGTATAGAGCCGGATCTCACGCTCGGCCTGGCGCATGCGCGCTTCCATCATCGCGGCCAAAAAGCGGCCAAAGAAGCCCTGGCGCGGCGCGGTTGTGGTCGCGGTCTTGACGTCGGGCGTCGCTACGCGGGTATCGCCGTAGGTAAGGGCAACCATGATTGTCTCTCCTTCGAAACTGTTTCCGTCAGAACGCCGTGCATGCGCCTGACTGCTGCATTGCAACATAGGCTATCTCGCAGTTGCGAACATCCCATGACAATGCATAGAAGCCCCGTTATTCCGGCATAAACACGTTAACCGCTGTAAAGATGAGCGGCGGAATTGCGACATATTTAATGCACTGCACAAATTTGAATCAGGCAACTGGTTTGTTGCCGGATTAGCGGCCATGCCGATGCGAATATTTCGCTCAGGGCTGCTTTATCGTAATGCATAAGCTTAAAAGGAGATGCGGCCCCGCGCGCGTTGCCCGCTTTTTCCAGAAGGTTACAGTGCCAACCATGTTTGAAGCCCGCTTCCAGACCTTCGATGATTCGAGCGAACGCGCCGAAAGTGCGAATCGGGTTGCGCGGCTGCGCGCCGCGTTGAAACAACAAGGCCTGGACGGATTCGTGGTGCCGCGCGCCGACCGCCAGCAAAACGAGTATCTGCCGGCGAGCGAAGAGCGCCTTGCCTGGCTCACCGGCTTCACCGGCTCGGCCGGGGCGGCGATCGTGCTCACTGACCGTGCCATTCTGTTTGTCGATGGCCGCTACACCGTGCAGGTCAAGACCCAGACCGACAGCACGGTGTTCGCCGTCGAGCATCTGGTCGAATGCCCGCCGCATCAATGGCTGGAAAAGAACCTCAAGAGCGGGAACAAAATCGGTTTCGATCCATGGCTGCACACCGCCGACAACGCCGAGAAGCTGAGGAAAGCCTGCGCCAAAGCGGACGCGACTTTGGTCGCGCTCGACAGCAACCCGATCGACGCGCTGTGGGACAAGCGCCCCGCCCCGCCGCACGGCCCGGTCACCCTGCGCGACATCAAGTTCGCCGGAGAAACCGTGACCGAGAAGCTGCGGCAGATCCGGGTCGAACTGGCGAAGCTGCGCGCCGATGTGCTGATCGTGTCGGACCCGCAGAATGTCGCCTGGACCTTCAACATTCGCGGCACCGATGTGACGCACACGCCTCTGGTGCTGGGCTTTGCCACGATCCCGCGCGACGGAAGGCCGCGTCTCTATATCGATGCCGGGAAGCTTTCCAACGATGTCCGCAACACGCTGGAAGAGATCGTCGATGTCCGCGCCAGCGGCGACCTCGTTGCCGATCTTGCCGCGTTCAAGGACAAGACGGTATGGCTCGACCAGGCCAGTGCAGCCGAAGCGCTGACGCTTGAAGTGTCCGCCAAGGGCGGCAAGCCGTCGCGCGGCGCCGATCCGATCACGCAGATGAAGGCGGTCAAGAACAACGCCGAGATCGCCGGCACCCGCGCCGCGCATCTGCGCGATGGCGCAGCGCTGGTGAAGTTTCTCGCCTGGTTCGACAATGAAGCGCCGACCGGGCAACTGACCGAGATCGGCGCGGTCGAAGCGCTGGAGACTTTCCGCCGCGACACCGGCGTGCTGCGCGACGTCTCTTTCCCGACCATTTCCGGCGCCGGGCCGAACGGCGCCATTGTGCACTATCGCGTCACCCGCGAAACAAACAGAGTCATCGGCAACAACGAACTGTTCCTGATCGATTCCGGCGCGCAATACGAAGACGGCACCACCGACGTCACCCGCACCATCGCCGTTGGTTCGCCGAGCGACGAGATGCGCGACCGCTTCACCCGTGTGCTCAAGGGCCACATCGCCATTGCCTGCGCGGTGTTTCCGGAAGGCACCAGCGGCGCGCAGCTCGATTCGCTGGCGCGCGTGCCGCTGTGGCAGGCCGGGCTCGATTTCGACCACGGCACCGGCCACGGTGTCGGCAGTTACCTGTCGGTGCACGAAGGACCGCAGCGCATTTCCAAGCTCGGCACCGCGCCGCTCAAGCGCGGCATGATCCTGTCGAACGAGCCCGGCTATTACAAAACCGGCGCCTTCGGTATCCGCATCGAAAACCTGCTGCTGGTGATCGCCGCGCCGCTGCCGGACGGCGGTGAGAAAACGCTCAATGCTTTCGAGACGCTGACCTTGGCGCCGATCGACCGCCGGCTGATCGACACCCGCCTGCTCACCGGCAAGGAGCGGCTCTGGGTCGATGGCTATCATGCCCGCGTGCGCGACACGCTGCGTCCGCACCTCGACGGCGCGACGCAAGGCTGGCTCGACGCCGCGACCAGGCCGCTTTAAGCCATGCAGCATTCCAGAGAAGACCACGCCGCCCGACCGTGGCGACTGCTGCCGCTGCTGATCGCGATGACCGCCATCGGCCCGACCACGCTCAACATCGTCGCGCCGGCCTTGCCCGGCATGGTGACGCGGCTCGGCACCGATGCCGCGACCGTGCAACTGACATTGTCGCTTTTCCTGCTGAGCCTCGCCTGCGCGCAGCTCCTGCTCGGGCCTTTGTCCGACCGCTTCGGCCGCCGGCCGGTGGTGCTCGCCGGGCTCGCCTTGTCAGTTGTCGCTTCCCTCGCCGCCATCTTCGCCTCCTCGATCGAAGCCTTAATCGCCGCGCGCATTATCCAGGCCGCCGGCGCCTCCACCGGCATCGTCATCGGGCGCGCCATCATCCGCGACCTGTACGACCGCAACCGCGCCGCCGGCATGATCGGACTGGTTACCACCGCGATGGTGATCGCGCCGATGGTGTCGCCGCTGGTCGGCGGCATTCTCGACACAGCCTTCGGCTGGGAAGCGATCTTTGTCTTCATCACGCTGATGACCGGCACAGTGCTGACGTGGGCGGTGCTGATGCTGCCGGAGACGCACCACGCCAGGGTGTCGGCGAGCCCGACAGCGCTGGCGCGCGAATGGCGCGCGCTGCTCGTCAATCCGAAATTCCATGGTTATGTAGTGGCCGGCGCGCTCGGCTCGGCGCCATTTTTCACTTTTATGGGCGGAGGGCCGCATGTCGTCATCACCCTGATGGGCCGCTCGTCGGCCGAATATGGCGTGTGGTTCGCGCTGTCGTCGTTCGGCTACATGATGGGGAATTTCACCGTCTCGCGGCTGGCGCAGCGCGTCTCGCTCGACACCATGATCATGGCCGGACTGGCGCTTAGCGTTGTCGGCGCTTGCCTGACCGCCGCGCTGCTCATGCAATGGCCGAATGGCGGGCCAGCGACGGTGTTTCTGCCGCAATTTCTCATTTCCTACGGCAACGGCCTGCTGCTGCCGAATGCGATCGCCGGCGCGGTCAGCCTGCGCCCGGAAGCGGCGGGCACGGCGGCCGGCCTCACAGGTTTCACGCAAATGGGGACCGGCGCGGCGGCGACGCAGGCGATCTCGATGCTGCTTGCCGGCTCAAGCAGCGCCATGCCGATGGCATGGATGATGCTCGGTATTCTGATCGTGGCGCTGGTTTTGTTTCAGGTGTTGTCGAGGCGGTGAGCTGCTTTTTATCCCTCCCTTTCAGGGGAGGGATCAAAATGCCTCACGTCACCCGATCAACGCCAGCCACTCGTCCTCGGTCAGCACCTGGACGCCGTGCTTCTTGGCCTCGGCCAGCTTGGACCCCGCGCCGGGGCCGGCGACCAGATAATCGGTTTTCTTCGACACCGAACCGGCGGCCTTGGCCCCCAAGCGCTCGGCGGTGGCCTTGGCCTCGTCGCGCGTCATCTTTTCAAGAGCGCCGGTGAAGACGACAGTCTTGCCGGCGATCTTCGAATCGCGATTCGGCTTCTCGGCATCGACAATGGTCAGTTCGCGGGTCAGCCGCTCGACGATGCCGATATTGTGCTTCTCGCTGAAGTAGGCGGCGATGGCCTGGATCACGGTGTCGCCGATCTGGTCGAGCGCATCCATCTCGGCGATAGTTTCCGCGTCGCCCTTGGCGACTTTCAGCGCCGCATCATGGAACGCAGCCCATGAGCCATAGCCGCGCGCCAAAGCGAGCGCCGTGGTTTCGCCGACCTGGCGGATGCCGAGCGCGAAGATGAAACGCTCCAGCGAAATCCTGCGGCGTTCGTCGATGGCGTTGAACAGATTGCGTACCGAGGTCTCGCCATAGCCTTCGACTTCTTCAAGCTTCAGCTTGGCGTTGCGTGCCTTCAGCGTGAAGATGTCGCCCGGCTCCTTGACCCAGCCATTGTCGTAGAACCATTCGATCTGCTTTTCGCCGAGGCCTTCGATGTCGAAGGCGCGGCGCGACGCGAACAGTATGAGGTGCTGGATTTTCTGGAACGGACAGGCGAACTCGCCGGTGCAACGGTTGCGTGCGCCCTCTTCGCCGGCCGACGTGGCTTCGCGCACCACGTCGGTTTTCAAAGGGCACGGACATTTTTTCGGAAAATGATACGGCCTGGCGGACTTCGGCCTTTTGTCGAGCAGCACATCGACGACCTGCGGAATGACGTCGCCGGCGCGCTGGACGATGACGGTGTCGCCAATGCGGATATCGCGGCCTTCGCGCAAAGGCTCACCCTTGCCGCCGATGCCTTTGATGTAGTCCTCGTTGTGCAAAGTCACGTTGGAGACGATGACGCCGCCGACGCCGACCGGCTCGAGCTTGCCGACCGGCGTCAGCGAGCCGGTGCGTCCGACCTGGATTTCGATGTCGTTGAGCACGGTGGTGGCGCGCTCGGCGGGAAACTTGTGGGCGATGGCCCAGCGCGGCGTGCGCGAGACGAAGCCGAGGCGTTCCTGCCAATCGAGACGGTCGACCTTGTAGACGACGCCGTCGATGTCGTAATCGAGCTTGGCGCGCGCCTCGCCGATCTGGCGATGAAAGGCGATCAACTCCTCGACCGAATGGCAGATTTTCGTCAGCGGATTGGTGTTGAAGCCGCAACGCTCGAACCATTCGATCATGCCGGACTGCGAAGCGGCGGGCATCTCGCTCATCTCGCCCCAGGCATAGGCGAAGAAGCCGAGCGGCCGCGACGCCGTGATCGACGGGTCCTTCTGGCGCAGCGAGCCGGCAGCTGAATTGCGCGGATTGGCGAAGATCTGTTCCCCGGCCGCCTTCTGGCGTTCGTTGAGCTTGAGGAAATCGGCCTTGGTCATGTAGACCTCACCGCGCACCTCGGTGATCGCCGGAATCTTTTTGCCTTTGAGGCGATGCGGGACTTGCCTGTCGCCGAGCGTCTTGATGTTGGCGGTGACGTCCTCGCCCTCCTCGCCGTCGCCGCGCGTCGCGGCGGTGACCAGTTCGCCGTCCTCGTAGCGCAGCGACATCGACAGGCCGTCGATCTTCGGCTCGGCGGAGAATTTGATCGGTTCGTCTTCCTTGAGATTGAGAAAGCGGCGGATGCGGCCGACGAAGTCGACGACATCCTGCTCGGCGAAGGCATTGTCGAGCGACAGCATGCGCACCGCATGGCGGACTTTCTTGAAGCGGCCGGTGGGCGCGGCGCCCACTTTCAGCGACAGCGATTCAAAGGTACGCAGATCGGGGAAGCGCGCCTCGATAGCGTTGTAGCGCAGGCGTAGTTCGTCGTACTCGGCGTCGCTGATGACCGGCGCGTCCTGCTGGTAATAGCGCCTGTCGTGCTGCGCGATCTCGTCTTGAAGCCGGCCGTATTCCGCCGCCGCCTGCTTGGCGGTCAGAAGGTCGACCGGGGTTTTGGCGGTGTTGAGTTTCGCTTTGGCCATCGTTCTCAATTCGTCGAGTCGCGGGTTGCGCCGGGCGCCAAACTACTCGAATGTCGCGCCTCGGACCAAGGCCGGACAACAGGCGCGGGCCGCGACCGGGAAACGCCACAGGGACACGCCAGACTTTCATGTTCGTCCATCCGCGATCCAAAGACCGGCCCTACCACCTCGGCCGGTTCCCGCTGGAAACCCTGCCAACCGATCCGGACATTGCCGCGCGCGAGGCGGCGCGTCCGCCACTGCCACCGGCCCGCAGGACGGCGACGCCGGGCCGCTGGCGCGCGCCGCCGCGCACTACCGCGCGCTGTTCGCACCCTTCGCCGATGGCGCAGTGGCGGCGACGCCGGCACCCGTGCCCAACGACCTTTCCCGCCGCAGCGCCGATATCAAGGGCGCCGCCACATTCCTGGACGCGGCGCAGACTGGCATTTGCCGCATTCCCGAGACGACCTGGATCGCGGGCGCCGATCAGCCGGGGCACGAATTCGCCGTCGTCATCCTGGTCGAGCGGCCACGGGTGCCGGAAGCCGACAACCTCGCCTGCGAATGGGTGCAGCCGGCGCGCGACGCAGTCGCCGACATGCGCGCCGCCGAGATTGCCGTCTGCGTCGCCGGCCACATCCGCAGCATGGGCTTTGCCGCGCGCGCGCATATCGCCGGCGCTATGGCGCTCGACGCCGAACGGCTGGCGGTGCTGGCCGGCCTCGCCGTCCGCGACGGCAACGGCATCCGCAATCCCTATCTCGGCGCCGACTTTTCCCTCGCCGTGGTGTCGACCGACTATGCGCTCGCCACCGACCTGCCGCTGCATGAAGACGCCTTGCAAGCGAAGGGCCTGCGCTACTGGCTCGGCATCAACGGCGCGCAGTCCGGCCGCGAGCGCAACCGCCGGTCCAAACGCGCCTCGCACCTCAGCGCCTATCCGATGGAAACGGTCAAGCGCGTGGCGCGGCCGACCACGCTGATCCTCGACGACGAAGTGCCGCGCGTGCCCAAGCGCGCCGCGTTCTTCCAGCGCGCGCTGCATAACGATCTCGGCGACAAGGCCAAGACCGAGCGCACGCGCTTTGCCTTCAAGACGCCGCTGTCATTCAGCATGCTGCAGGTGATCCGCGCGCTGGTGCCATTTCAGGGCGGCCCGGTCGCGGCCGATGCCGACCGCAGCCGCTATGCCGATCGCGCCGCCAATGCGCGCGCCATCAAGGCTTTGTCCTACGCGCTCGGTTCCGACCTTACCGGCATCTGCGACATTCCGCGTTACGCCTGGTTCTCGCACAAGGAAGACGGCAGCGAACTTAAGCCCTATCACCGCACCGCCGTGGTGATGCTGATCGACCAGGGCTTCGACACGATGGAAGGCGCGTCGGGCGACGACTGGATTTCCGGCTCGCAATCGATGCGCGGCTATCTGCGCGGCGCGGTGATCGCCGGCATGATGGCGGAGATGCTGCGCGAATTCGGTTTTTCGGCGCGAGCTCAGACCAATGCCGACTCGGACGTGCTGCACATCCCGTTGATCCTGTGGGCCGGCTTGGGCGAGCTGTCGCGCATCGGCGAACTTGTGCTCAATCCGTTCGTCGGCCCGCGCTTCAAATCCGTGGTGCTGACAACTGACTTTCCGCTCGAAACGGATCAGCCGATCGATTTCGGCTTGCAGACGTTCTGCCAGGGCTGCCAGAAATGCGCGCGCGAATGCCCGTGCGACGCCATTCCGTTCGGCGACAAGGTGATGTTCAACGGCTACGAGATCTGGAAACCGGACGTCGAGCGCTGCACGCGCTATCGCCTGACCAATGCACGCGGCTCGGCCTGCGGCCGCTGCATGAAAACCTGCCCGATCAACAAGGTGGTCGACGCCGACGGCGCGGTGCTGACGCGCATCGCCAGCTGGATCGGCGTCAATGCGATGTGGCTGAAACCGCTGACGGTGCCATTCGCGGTCTGGTTCGACGACTGGATCGGCAACGGAAGGCGCAATCCGATCAAGAAATGGTGGCTCGACCTCGAACTGGTCGGCGGCGTCGCGATAACGCCCAAGGGCACCAATGCGCGCGACATCGACCCCAGCCGCAAGGTCGATGCGGCGACGCAGAAAATGGCGTACTACCACGCCAGCATGATGCCGCCGCCGAACGATTCCGCGCCGCATGGGGTCGATCGCAAGGCGGCGATGGCGGCGAAGGAGTTGCTGGAGACGCCGGCCCAGGCGCTGGCGCGGCATGCCGCGGGCGGGCCGATCCCGGCGCATTATGTTGCGACGCCGCCAGTGATGGCGGATGTCACAGAGAAGACAGCTGTGACGAGTCCGTACAAGTAGTGATACGCTTCACCCTCCCCTGGAGGGGGAGGGTCGCCGCCGCAGGCGGCGGGGTGGGGTGAGCGGCATGGCGAACCGACCGGCGATCAATCAATTCAAACGAACTATAGCGCGGCGGCTCCGGCACAATACGACCGATGCTGAAACGATTTTATGGCAGCATTTGCGGCAGCTCGAAATGCATGGTTCGCATTTCCGTAGACAAGTGCCTATTGGAAACTTCGTTGTCGATTTCGCGTGTATGGCCGCACGTCTTGTCGTTGAAGTCGACGGTTCACAACACGGAAGCGACACGGGCGCGGCCCGTGACCAAGTACGGAGCCAGTGGCTGGAAACAGAAGGCTATCGAGTTTTGCGCTTCTGGAATAATGACGTCGTGCGCGATCGCAGGGGCGTTATGGAGGCAATTTACGCAGCACTGTATGGCAACGCGATCCCGAACTCGCTTAAACACGATCGCCGAAAACGTCCGGAGGAGCGATAGATCACCCCACCCCGGCGCGCAAAGCGCGCCGACCCTCCCCCTCCAGGGGAGGGTAACAGGACATCAGCTCGCCGCCTTGATCAGCCGTTCGGCGGCCGCGCGCGCTTCATTGGTGATTTCGGCGCCGGCCAGCATGCGCGCGATTTCCTCGCGGCGGCGCTCCTCGGCCACTTCGATGACGCGGGTGGCGACGCGCTGGCCTTTTTCCAGCGCATCCTTTGAGATGACGTAATGGCGCGTCGCGCGCGCCGCGACCTGCGGCGCATGCGTGACAGCGAGCACCTGCACGTTGCGGCCAAGCCGCGCCAGCCGCATGCCGATGGCGTCGGCCACCGCGCCGCCGACGCCTGTGTCGATTTCGTCGAACACCAAAGTCGGCGCCGAGCCGCGATCGGCCAGCACCACTTTCAGCGCCAGCAGAAAACGCGCCAGTTCGCCGCCGGAGGCGATCTTCATCATCGGCCCCGGCTTGGTGCCGGGATTGGTCTGCACCCAGAACTCGACGCGGTCGATGCCGTTCGGGCCGGCGGCGGCCGCGTCGGTGGCGATTTCGGTCGAGAACTTGGCGCGCTCCAGCTTGAGCGGCGGCAGCTCGGCATTGACTGATTTGTCGAGCGCGCTGGCCGCCTTGATACGTGCTTTGGACAGAGCCTCGGCGGCGACGCTGTAGTCGGCCTTTGCCTTGGCGGCTGCCGCAATCAGCTGCTTGAGCTTTGCTTCGCCGGCATCGATCAGCGCGATGTCGTCATTGTATTTGCGCGCCAGCGCCGCGAGATCGTCGACCGGCACATTGTATTTGCGGGCAGCGGCGCGCAACGCGAACAGCCGCTCTTCGTTGTGCTCGAGCTCGACCGGGTCGAAATCGGCGTCACGCAAGGCTTGTTCGAGATTGCTGCGGGTTTCGTCCAGCGCCTGAAGCGCCGCTTCCAAAGCCTTGACAGAGGGCTCGACCAGAGACGGCGCCTGCGTCGCGCGACGTTCCAGCCGGCGCGCCACCTGCGACAGGCCGGGCACCGCCGATTTCGGACCGGCAATGGCGTTGAAGGCATCGCGCAAATCCTCGGAGACTTTCTCCGATTGCATCATCACGCCGCGCCGGGTCGAGAGCGCGGTTTCTTCGCCTGGCTGCGGCGCCAGCTTGCGCAGTTCGTCGACGGCGTGTCGCAGCCATTCGGCCTCGCGCTGCGCGCGCTCGATATTGGCGCGATGGGTCTCGACGGCCTCTTCGGTGGCGCGGCGCGCTTCCCACAGCGAGGCGACCTTGGCGGCACTGTCTTCGAGCGAGCCGAAGGCGTCGAGCAGGCTGCGATGCGTCGCGGCATCGACCAAAGCGCGGTCATCATGCTGGCCGTGGATTTCGACCAGCACCGAACCCAACTGTTTCATCACATTAACGCTGACCGGCTGGTCGTTGACGAAGGCGCGGGTGCGGCCGTCGCCGAACTGCACCCGGCGCAAGATGAGTCCGTCCTGCGCGGCGATGTCGATGTCGTTGGCGGCGAGAATGGCGCGGGCCGGATGCTTGGCCGAGACCTCGAACACCGCGGTGACCTGCCCTTGCTCGACGCCCTGGCGCACCAGGGTCTGGTCGCCGCGGCCGCCGAGCGCCAGCGCGAAGGCGTCCAGCAGGATCGACTTGCCGGCGCCGGTCTCGCCGGTCAGCACGGCAAGGTGCGCGGCGAAATCGATGTCGAGCCGGTCGATCAGGACAATGTCACGAATGGAGAGGCGGGCGAGCATGGCGGCATCCGTGCGTTGTCATGCCCGGGCTTGTCCCGGGCATCCACGCCTTTTGATTCGGTATCATCAAAGACGTAGATGGCCGGGACAAGCCCGGCCATGACGTTAATTGAAATTCCGACCTTGCGGCGCCGGCTTCAGCCCAGCCCAACCTTCTTGAAGGCCTTGCTGATCCAGGACCCCTTGTTTTCGGACGGCTCCAGCCCGCCACCCTTCACCAGGGCATAAGCGTGCTTGTACCATTCGCTGTCCGGGAAATTGTGCCCGAGGACGGCGGCGGCGGTCTGCGCTTCGCCGACAATGCCGAGCGCCATATAGGCCTCAGTCAGCCGCTCCAGCGCTTCTTCGACATGGCGGGTAGTCTGATAGCGGGTGACCACGACCTTGAAGCGGTTGATGGCGCCCGTGAAGTCCTTCTTTTCCAGATAATAGCGGCCGATCTGCATTTCCTTGCCGGCAAGCTGGTCGCGCGCGACTTCCATCTTCTGCTTGGCGCTGACGGCGTATTCGCTGGAAGGATACTTGCGCACCACCTCGTCGAGCGCGGCCAGCGCCTTTTCGGTGCGGGCCTGATCGCGGGTGATGTCGGGAATTTCGTCGAAATAGGAGGCGCCGATCAGGTACTGGGCGTAGGCCGCGTCCGGGCTGCCGGGGTGCAGCGAGATGTAGCGCTTGGCCGCCGTGACGCTCTCTTCATAGGAGCCGGACTGGTAGTAGGCATAAGCCGACATGATCAGCGACTTGCGCGCCCACTCCGAATAGGGGTGCTGGCGGTCGACTTCCTCGAACTTCTCGACCGCCTTCTTGGGATCTTTCTGGTTGTTGAGGACGAAGAGACCTTCGTTATAGAGGCGGTCGGCCGGCTCGTCGGGCGGCGTCTCGTCCTTGCCCCACAGGCTCGAGCAGGCGCCAAGACTTGCGCCCAGGCTCAACACCAGCACCAGCTTGGAGAGCGCGCGCACCAGGCGCGGCGTCGTCTCGGCAGATAGATTCTTGTTTTGACGCGTTTTCTTCACGCGACCGGTACCCACTTCGCTTGAAAACGCTCTAGAACCATATACTCAAATCCCCTCGAACCACGCCGATTTAAACGAAATAACGCGGTCCCGCCAATTGATTAGCGAGCAAATAGGCCGACATTCTGCCGGGATTAAGGCGGATGGTTAAGGCGAAATCAGGCCGAAGCGCCGATTTCAGGAGACATCCGGGCCATAGGCCGCAGCGGCCAGCGCCGGGGCGACCTCGGCATGGCCGCGGATGCGGCGGGCCGGCTCGGCGGCCGGCTTAGTCTCAGGCTTGGCTTCGACCACGCGCCAGGCGGAGGTGTCTTCCATCAGCGCGGATAGAACCGCGTGGTTGAGCTTGTGGCCGCCGCGCACGGTCTTGTAGGCGGCGAGCATCGGATGGCCCGACAGCGCCAGGTCGCCGATGGCGTCCAGGATCTTGTGGCGCACGAACTCGTCGGGGTAACGCAGGCCTTCCGGGTTGAGCACGCGGTCGTCGCTGATGACCAAAGTATTGTCGAACGAGGCGCCGAGCGCGAAACCGGCGCTCCACAATTTCGAGACGTCCTTCATGAAGCCGAAGGTGCGAGCGCGGGCGATATCGCGGCGAAAGCTCACCGGCTCGATGTCGAGCGCCATCGACTGCTTGCCGATCAAAGGATGCTTGAATTCGATGTCGGCTTCGACGCGGAAGCCGTGATTATAGGGGCGCAATTCGCCCAAAGCCTCGCCGCTGGCGACACGGATGGTCTTGAGCACTTCGATGTATTTGCGCGGCAAAGCGCGCGAGGTCAGGCCGGCCTGATCGAGCGCATCGACAAACGGCGCGGCGCTGCCGTCCATGATCGGCACTTCCGGCCCGTCGATTTCAATGACGACGTTATCGACATTGAGACCGCGCAGCGCGGCGAGCAGATGTTCGGCGGTCGAGCACAACGGACCCGAGGCATCGCCGAGAACGGTGGCTAATTCGGTGGCGGTGACGGCGCGCACGTCGGCGCGGATTTCGCGCTCGATGGAACCGTCGGCGGAGACACGCTGGAACACGATGCCGGCGTCGTCATCCGCAGGATTCAGCGTCAACGTGACCGGCTTGCCGGAATGCACGCCGACGCCAGTAATGGCGACTGCATCGCGTAACGTGGTCTGTTGTGCGCCCTTCATCGACCCCATTTCCGAAAAGACGAAAGTTCCAACATGGTCTTTTCGTATCCCCATGAAAGCCGAAATTCGGCCTTCAAATCCTTAAGTAACGAGCCAAGTAAACGCAGGCTCACGGGACCCGAAAGCCCCTTTCGCACCGCAACTTAGGCCAAGCTTCCGGCCGTCTCCAGACACGGTTTCTTACCAACTGTTACTCTTTTTCGCCGCATTTTATGGCCCCGCGTAAGGGAAAGTTCCCGTTTACGTTACCCACGCTTACGGCACGATATGACAGGGAGAGGATTGGAGAACCGTTGGCTCACGCCCGAAGTCTAAAAAAGAAATATAAATCAATAACTTACTTAAATAACATCTGGCTTGGTGGCGGTCCGGCAGCCCTGCCCCGCCTCGGCGGAAAGGGCTGCCGGTTATTTCATCGGTGTCAGTTCGCCTGCCGGCGGAGGAAGGCAGGGATATCGAGCTGGTCTTCCTCGCTCGGGTTATGCACAGGAGCCGGACGGCCGTGCGGGTCGAGACCCTGCGGCGCCGGGCGGCGGGCATATTCCGACACTGGATCGACCGGACGGGATTCGGGCATCCGCACTTCAGCGTGGCGGCCTTCCGGATTGCGCGCGGTCGGCCGCGGCTGGGGCTGGGGCTGCGGCTGCGGCTGCGGCCGGTCCATCTGCGGCATCGGCCGGGCGGCCCGCGGCGCCGGCGGCGCCTCGAACTCGTCGGCCCGCTTGCCAAGACCAACCGAGGCCAGACGTTGCATCAGCGACATGCGGCGCTTTTCCGGATGGTCTTCGCCGGCATCGCCGCGATTTCCGGCGATCTGGTTCTGCGCCGGCATCGGCAGTTCGTCGATTCGCGGCATGCGCGGCGCGCGCATGACCGGCTCCGGCGCCGGCGGGATGAAGTTGGACGGTGTCGGCTGCTCGGCCTGCACCGGCTCGGCCGGCATATGTTCGAACAGCGACGGCTTCATCGGCATCGGCCGGAACGAGACGTCCTCGATCGCGCTGGTCGGCAGGATGGCGGCGGCGACAGCAGCGTGCGCGGCGTTAAACGCCGGCGATTCCGCGACCGGCGCGCTGGCGACCGCCGGCTTGGCGGGGACAGCCCGCTCGACGCGG
This sequence comes from Rhizobium sp. Q54, assembly GCA_945870035.1. Taxonomy (GTDB): domain Bacteria; phylum Pseudomonadota; class Alphaproteobacteria; order Rhizobiales; family Xanthobacteraceae; genus Pseudolabrys. Next base: position 19,143 of record CAMBQQ010000061.1, read on the forward strand.
TCGGCAATGCGCTTTGAATCGTTGCGCATCTTGCTGGCCAGTTCCTTGAGCGCGCTTTCGGCGGGCGCCGGCTGCTGCATGATGCCGGTGTTGTCGATGCCGGTGGCGACGACCGAGACGCGGATAATGCCTTCCAAAGTTTCGTCGAAGGTGGCGCCGACGATGATTTTGGCGTCCTGGTCGACTTCCTCGCGGATGCGGGTCGCCGCCTCGTCGACTTCGTACAAGGTCAGATCCTTGCCGCCGGTGATCGAGATCAGCAGGCCGCGCGCACCCTTCATCGAGGCGTCGTCGATCAGCGGGTTGGCGATCGCAGCTTCGGCGGCGGTCAGCGCCCGCTTTTCGCCGGAGGCTTCGCCGGTGCCCATCATCGCCTTGCCCATCTCCTTCATCACCGCGCGGACGTCGGCGAAGTCGAGATTGATCAGGCCTTCCTTGACCATCAGGTCGGTGATGCAGGCGACTCCCGAGTAGAGTACCTGATCGGCCATCGCAAAGGCGTCGGCGAAGGTGGTCTTCTCGTTGGCGACCCGGAACAGGTTCTGGTTGGGGATGATGAGAAGGGTGTCGACCACCTTCTGCAATTCGGCGATGCCGGCTTCGGCAAAGCGCATGCGGCGCTGGCCTTCGAAGTGGAACGGCTTGGTGACGACGCCGACCGTCAGGATGCCCATTTCGCGGGCCGCCTTGGCGATGACGGGCGCGGCGCCGGTGCCGGTGCCGCCACCCATGCCGGCGGTGACGAACACCATATGCGCGCCGGAGAGATGATCGCGCAATTCGTCGATCACTTCCTCGGCGGCGGCGCGACCGACTTCAGGCTGCGAGCCTGCCCCGAGGCCCTCGGTGACCTGCGTGCCCATCTGCACGATGCGCTCGGCCTTGGACAGCGTCAGCGCCTGCGCGTCCGTGTTGGCGACGACGAAGTCGACGCCCTGGAGGCCCGCGGAAATCATATTATTCACGGCATTGCCGCCGGCGCCGCCGACGCCGAACACGGTGATGCGCGGCTTCATCTCGCGGATATCCGGAATCTTCAGGTTGATGGTCATGTTTGCCTCTCGATTGCCCCGGCGCGTTCGCCGCTCGTTAAGTTCAGAAACTCTCGCGTAGCCATTGTCCGACGCGGTTCATGTAACCGCCGGTTCCCGTCATCAGCCGGCGCGTTCTGCGCGGTTCGAAATGTTCAAGATGCGCCGCCTGCGGATAGACCAGCAGGCCCGCGGCGACCGCGAAGGCCGGCCCCTTGGCCGCTTCCGGCAGACCGGCGACGCCCAGCGGACGGCCGATGCGCACCGGCCGGCGCAAGATGCGCGCGGCCAGATCGGCGATACCCGGCAACTGGCTGCCGCCGCCGGTCAGCACGACGCGGGCGCGCGGTTCGGCGGCGAAGGGCGATGTGGCGAGACGGTCACGGGCCAATTCCAGGATTTCCTCGACGCGTGGCTTGATGATGCGCACCAATGTGGCGCGCGAAATGAACTGCGGCGGCTCCCGCTCGTCATCCCCCACCGATGGCACCGTGATCATGTCCCGTTCGTCCGAACCGCCCGTCAAAACACTGCCATAAATCGCTTTGATTCGCTCAGCGCCGGAGATTCGGGTGTTCAGCCCGCGGGCGATGTCCATGGTGACGTGATGGCCGCCAAGCGCGAAGCCGTCGGCATGGACGAAACGGCCGCTGGAGAAGACGGCGAGCGAGGTGGTGCCTGAGCCGAGATCAATACAGGCGGCGCCCAAATCAGCCTCGTCGTCGGCCAAACAGGCTAAACCTGCGACATAGGGCGACGCCACCATGGCTTCGACCGTGAGATGGCTGCGCTCGACGGTCAGCATCAGGTTGCGCACAGTGGCCACATCGGCGGTGACCATGTGCATATCGACGCCGAAACGGTGGCCGAGCATGCCGCGCGGCTCGCGGATGCCGGTGGCGGCATCGAGCGAGTAGCCGATCGGCAGCGAATGCAGTACGGCGCGGCCATCGCGCACCGAATGGCGGGACGCGGCGGCAAGAACACGGGCGATATCGCTGTCGGCGACGGCGCCGCCGTTCAATTCGATGTCGGCGATGAAGCGCTCCGAGCCGAGGCGGCCGCCGGACAGCGACACCACGACCGATTCAATCTGGACGCCGGCCATGCTCTCGGCGGTGTCGATGGCCTGGCGCACGGCCTCCTCGGCCTCGACCAGATCGACCACCGAGCCGGCCTTCATGCCGCTGGCCGCGGTATGGGCAAAACCGAGAATGCGGACGCCATGGCTGCGGCGGCGCAAGACGTCTTGCGGCGCCTGCGGCTCAAGCCGGGCGATCATGCAGACGATCTTGCTGGAGCCGATATCGAGCGCGGCGACCACGGCGGCGCGGCGCGGCGACACCGGCTTCATCTTGGGGGTCAGGCCGAAGCGCAGCACGGTCATGCTTCCGTGCCTTTCTTCGTCGCCTTGTTCTTTTTAGCGGCGGCCTTGAGCGCCGCGTCGCGCGCGGCGAAGGCTTGGTCGGACTGGCGCACCGTGACCCTGTCGGCCTGGCGCAAATCGACCAGAACGATATCGCGCGACAGCAGCTTCTTGTCGCGGTCGAGATTGGCGAGCGTCTGGAGCGCGCGCTCCGGCTCGGCTTCCGGCAATTGCACCTCGACGCCGTTTTTCAGGCGGAGATTCCAGCGCCGCTCGGCGACCAGCACCGAGGCTTCGATCTGGTTGGCGATGACGGGATAACGGGCCAACAGCGCCAGCAAGTCGCCGGCCTGGCTTTCGGCGCCGGCGCCGACGACGCGCGGCATTTCGGCAAAGCGCGGCGCGATGGTGGGCGACAGCACGGTGCCATCGGTGGCGATCAACGAGTTGTGCGCGTCCTTCTGCCAGAGCGCGAACGCCTTGCGCTCCTTGATCTCGATGCGCAGGCGGCTCGGATAGAGTTTGAGCACGGTCGCCTCGGCAATCCACGGATTGGTCAGGAGGCGGGCGCGCGTTTGCGCGGCATCGAGGAACAAGAGCGAGGTGTGTTCGGTGATACCGGCGGTTTTGAGAATATCGTCGCGGCCGAGTTCATGCTCGCCGGCGAGCGCCACTTCGGCAATGCCGAAACCGGCGGCGTTGGCGGCGTCATCGCATAGGCTTTGCAGATTAGCGGCGATGTCGGCGCCATGCTCGCCTTTGACGACGCCGTAGCAGACGCTGGACAGCAGCAGCAGCGCCACCGAGGACGAGCCGAGGCCGCGCGGAATGTCGAGTTCGATGAGATTGTTGAAGGCGCGGCGCAGGCTGCGCATCCAGGACCGGCGCGCCAGCGAATGCGAACGCAAACCCGCCGAGGCGGGCCGGGCCGGATGATCGAACGATTGATCGGGAGTGGCGCGGCGATCCATCGCAACCGGTTCTTCAACGTTGGCCCACAATGGGCAGCAAGGTCCGGCACGCGCGCGCTTTTTGCGCAAAGTGCCCTGGTGAATAGGCGCCCCGGGCGGACGAGATTACGTCCGAGGGCCGTCGTGACGAGGCTGGAACGCGCATGGATTTCCTAACGCCGCGCGCGCAAACGCCGCCAATGCCTATCCTTCGGGCTATTTGGTAAACGATTGGTAAAGTTTTAAAGATTGAGGTGGGAGTTCGGTAACTTATGCCCGGCGTGGCAATGCGGGCACGGTTGGCCGCGATCGCGACAGGTTCTGACCCGGAACCGGGCTGCCCGCCGCGCGTTCAACCTAAAGCCGGTCTTTCCGGCGCTTCCTGCCAGCTTTGCGCGCTTCGCAATGACGTCACGCGACGCCATCAGGGCCACGCGGCGCGCCGCGGCAACGTCTTTCGAGCCCCCCTTTCATCACCAGGAGACTTCCCATGACAGCCATTCCGAACAAAGCCCTGATCGTCGTCGCCGACGGTCGCAAGGCCATCCTGTTTCGCAACACCGGCAACGGCGACACTGTGACGTTGCAGGAGGGACGGCGGCTGTCGCCGAAGGACCTGAAGAATGAAGGGCCGTCCGGTTCGCGTCCCGAGGAACAGACGCCAAATCAGACCAACGAGGCGACCTTCGCCAAGCAACTGGCAGAGACGCTCAACGCCATGAAGCACGGCCACGAATTCGACGCCATGGTTCTGGCGGCGGACCCTCAAACGCTCGGCCAGTTGCGCGACACCATGCACAAGACTGTCGCCGACAGTATCGTGCTGAGTCTGTCGAAGGATCTGACCAATCATTCGGCCAACGACATCGCGGCGGCGCTGAACAAGTAAACCGCAGTCGCGCGATATGGACGATGAGACGCGACGCGCGCGCGAATGTCGCAACAGGTTTCCTGTTTTATATCGGAACGCATCCGTCCAGAACCTGTTGGACTCATATACGGGCACCTCGAACAATAGCGTTTTTGCTGCGTGATCGTTAGCCCGCGCGGATCGGCGGGCAATTGGCAGATGATCTGACGCCGGTGCGGCTCCGCCGTATGCACCCGGCGTCCTGTTGAGGGTGGCACAAGCTGCCTTTTCCCTC
>CAMBQQ010000062.1 GCA_945870035.1 Rhizobium sp. Q54
TCCGGCGAGGACATGGAAACCACGCTGCATCGTTACGTGCTGCTTTACAACCAGCAGCTTCCGCAATCAGCCTTGGGCAGCAAGACACCCTTGCAGGCCATGAAGGACTGGCATAGCCTGAAACCGGAGTTGTTCAGAAAACAGCCATATCACCTACCGGGATATGACAAGTAGCGGCTTTCTTTCTGCGCATGATCTTATCCGAAAACCGGTTCTCACCCCCGATCAAGTCGGGGGCAGGCTTTTTCGGGATCATGCGCGCTAGACTCCGCTCACTCCGAAAACGTCTCTGAAATTCCGCTGACCCTTGACGGTGACCGCGACAGCGCGCGTGCCGTCGATATGCTTGATCCAGCCTTCGCTCAGACAATGTTTGCACAAGGCCGCGCCGACGTGGCCGGCCAGATGCGGCCGCCGTTCGCTCCAGTCGAGACAAGGGCGGCACATCATGCGGCTTTTGCTTTTAGAGTTCGCGCCAAGTTCAATGCCAAGACGATCGAACAGAGCCGCGCCGCTTTTCGTGACGATGCCGGCGTCCGCGCCGAGCTCGATATCGCCGCGCGTCACCAGCGCATCGGCGAGCGCGACGCCGAGGTGGCCGGCCAGATGATCGTAACAGGTGCGCGCGGCGCGCAATGCGAGATCGCGCGGACCGGCGAATGTCTTCTTGCGCGGCGCCGCATCGGCGGCGACCTGCATGATGCTTTCCAGCATGCGCGCAACGGCGGGCGAAGCGAGCCGGTGATAGCGATGACGGCCCTGCTTTTCGACAGATAACAGGCCGCCGGCGGTGAGTTGCATGAGGTGGCCGGACGCGGTTTGCGGCGTGATGCCGGCAACGCGCGCCAGTTCGGTTGCTGTCAAAGCGCGGCCATCCATCAGCGCATGCAGCATGCCGGCGCGGGCCGGATCGCCCGCCAGATTGGCCACTTCCGCGAAGGCGGCATTGCTCGCCATTTTAAAAACTCCGTGAGCCGACCCGCGCAGTCTAGGCGATTTGGCCTGGCGATGCTTCGGCCCTGGCCGAAGCATTTTGGCCCGGCAAGGCGGCATGGTGCGGCCATGACAATGGCTGCCATTCTTGCACTCTGGTTCAGACGCGCGCGCACGCGGCGTCAATTGCGTGCGCTTGAAGCGCATCGCCTCGCCGATATCGGGCTGAGCGAAGCGCAACGGCGGCGCGAAGGCGTGAAATGGTTTTGGCAAAAATAAAAAAGGCCGCGCATTTTGCGCGGCCTTTTTCGAATCTCGAAGGGAGGGATCAGGCCAATGATTAGACTTTGCGGCGCAGGCGCACGACAACGTCGACGCGGGCGATCTCGTAGCCTTCCGGCGGCTCCGGCGTCTTGCCGACCATCACTTCGGCGCCCGGAATGTCGAGCAACTCGTCTTCGCCTTCGACGACGAAGTGGTGATGCGACGATGCATTGGTGTCGAAGTAAGCCTTCGAACCGTCGACCGGCACCTGACGCAGCAGGCCGACTTCGGTGAACTGATGCAGCGTGTTGTAAATGGTTGCCAGCGACACCGGCACCTTGGCGCGCGAGGCTTCTTCGTACAGCGCCTCGGCGGTGAGATGGCGGTCGCCTTTGCCGAACAAGATCCAGCCCAGCGCCATGCGCTGGCGGGTCGGACGCAAGCCCACTTCGCGCAGCATCGCCTTCACGTCGTGCCATGGGCAGCCGGTGAGCGAGGTGCGGTCCGGCGCAGGCGTTGCGTCGGCCTTGTCGATCGGCAGAAGAACGGTACGCGTCTGGGTCATTGTCTCGCCCAAGGTTTCGCCATAGCGAATTTACAAAAATCGATGCCCCGGCGCAGCCGGGACAAATCCGTTTTATCTGCAACATATCGAAAAGAGGGCCCAGATGCAACTGTCTCGCAACAGCAGCTGGCGGCTGCAATCCGTCGGCCGGACTATGCGGCTGTAAATACGGCAGGAAAACGGTCCGCAGGGGCGGATTCGGCATCTTTGCCGCCCCCGTCCGGTGTGTTAGGAAAAACGCCAATTCAGGCAAGCCCGCCCATACGGGGATATTTCGACGATGGAAAACCGGCGTAACAGTTTCGCCTACGAAGACTTGCTGGCCTGTGGCCGCGGCGAGCTGTTCGGCCCGGGCAACGCCCAGTTGCCGCTGCCGCCAATGCTGATGTTCGACCGGATCACCGAGATTTCGGAAACCGGCGGCCCGCACGGCAAGGGCTTCGTCCGCGCGGAACTCGATGTCCGGCCGGACCTGTGGTTTTTCCAGTGCCATTTCAAAGGCGATCCGGTGATGCCGGGCTGCCTCGGCTTGGATGCTTTGTGGCAGATGGTCGGGTTTTTCCTGGGCTGGCTGGGTGCGCCCGGCCGTGGCCGCGCCATCGCGACCGGCGAGATCAAATTCAGCGACCAGGTGCTGCCGAGCGTGAAAAAGGTCGTCTACGGCGTCGATTTCAAGCGAGTCATGCGCTCGAAACTGGTGCTCGGCATTGCCGATGGCTGGCTGGAGGCCGACGGCAAGGTCATTTACAAGGCCAGCGACCTCAAGGTCGGCCTGTTCAAGGACGCTCAGCCTGCGGGCGGCTGACGTTTGACGTGGTTCGCAGCCTTGCGTTGTTGCCTGAGGCGGCCCAAATGTGCCCAATCACCGCGAAATTCGGCAAACGCGGTACTGTGTGAGGAAATCGGCCATGAGACGTGTCGTCGTCACCGGGATGGGCATCGTCTCATCCATCGGCAATAATTCGCAGGAAGTCCTCGCCAGCCTGCGCGAAGCCAAATCGGGCATTACGCGCAACGAGGATTTCGCGGCGCACGGCTTTCGCAGCCAGGTGGCGGGCATGCCGACGCTCGATCCGGCCGGCTCGATCGACCGCCGCGCCATGCGCTTTCTCGGCCCGGGCTCGGCGTGGAATCATGTCGCCATGGAGCAGGCGATCCGCGATTCCGGCGTCGAGGAAAAAGACATCGTCAATCCGCGCACCGGTATCGTCATGGGCTCCGGCGGTCCGTCGACCAGCATTCTTGTCGATGCCGCCGACATCACCCGCAAGAACAATTCGCCGAAGCGCATCGGGCCCTTCGCGGTGCCGAAGGTGATGTCGTCGACTGCGTCGGCGACGCTCGCCACCTGGTTCAAGATCAAGGGCGTCAACTATTCGATCTCGTCGGCCTGCGCGACTTCCAATCACTGCATCGGCAACGCCGCCGAATTGATCCAGTGGGGCAAGCAGGACATGGTATTCGCCGGCGGTTCGGAAGAGCTGCACTGGACCTTGTCGAACATGTTCGACGCCATGGGCGCGATGTCCACGAAGTACAACGACACGCCGGCCACTGCCTCGCGTGCCTATGACGTCAGCCGCGACGGTTTCGTCATTGCCGGCGGCGCCGGCGTGCTGGTGCTGGAAGAATACGAACACGCCAAGGCTCGCGGCGCGAAAATCTATGCCGAGATCGCCGGCTATGGCGCGACCTCGGACGGCGACGACATGGTGGCGCCGTCGGGCGAAGGCGCGATGCGCTGCATGAAGATGGCGCTGGAGACCTGCAAGGCACCGATCGACTACATCAACCCGCACGCCACCGCGACGCCGGTCGGCGACGCCGCCGAGATCGGCGCCATCCGCGACGTGTTCGGCGACAAGTGCCCGGCGATTTCGGCGACCAAGTCGCTCACCGGTCATTCGCTCGGCGCCGCCGGCGTGCAGGAAGCGATCTACTCGCTTTTGATGATGAACAACGGCTTCCTGTGCGAGAGCGCCAATATCGAAAATATCGATCCGGCCTTTGCCGACATGCCGATTCTGCGCGAGCGCAAGGACAACGTGAAGATCGGCGCGGTTTTGTCGAATTCGTTCGGCTTCGGCGGCACCAATGCATCGATCGTCATGAAACACGTTGACGCCTGATCATCTCATTACGAACGAATTTGGAAGCTGAACCATGCCGGGATTGATGGACGGAAAACGCGGCCTGATCATGGGGGTCGCCAACGACCACTCGATCGCCTGGGGCATCGCCAAGATGCTGAGCGACCACGGCGCCCAGCTTGCCTACACCTATCAGGGCGATGCGCTGCTCAAGCGCGTCAAGCCGCTGGCCGAGCAGACCAAGTCCGACATCATCCTGCCCTGCGACGTCGAGGACATTTCGACGGTCGACGCGGTTTTTGCCACGCTCAAGGAGAAGTGGGGCACCATCGACTTCTTCGTTCACGCGGTCGGTTTCTCGGACAAGAGCGAACTGAAGGGCCGCTTCGCCGACAACACGCGCGAGAATTTCGTGCGCACCATGGTGATCTCGTGCTTTTCCTTCGCCGAAAGCGCCAAGCGCGCGGCGGAGCTGATGCCCCATGGCGGCTCGCTGCTCACGCTCACCTACAATGGCGGTGATCGCGCCATGCCGAATTACAACGTCATGGGTCTCGCCAAGGCGGCGCTCGAATCCTCGGTGCGGTATCTCGCCGTCGATTTCGGCCACCAGAAGATCCGCGTCAACGCGATCTCGGCCGGCCCGATCCGCACTTTGGCCGGCGCCGGCATTGGCGATGCCCGCTACATGTTCGCGTTCCAGCAGAAATATTCGCCGCTCGGCCGCGGTGTGACGCTGGAAGAACTCGGCGGCGCGGGTTTGTATCTTTGCTCGGATCTGTCGACCGGCGTGACCGGCGAAATCCATTTCGTCGATTCAGGCTACAACGTCATCGCCATGCCGCAGCCCGATGCGTTGAGAGCGGCGCACGGCGAGGTGGATGGGAACGGGCAGTAAAACTTTCTTGTCCCTCCCCCTGCGGGGCAGGGGTTAAGAAATAAAAACGGTCGGGATTTCCCGGCCGTTTTCTTTTGTCGTAGCGGACGCCGCTTACTTGGCGGCTTCCAGCGCCGTTTGCGCGGTCGCGTCGAAGCGGTCGTTGTTCATCACCTTGGTCCAGGCCTTGACGAAATCCTTGACGAACTTCGTCTTGGAATCCGCGCAGGCGTAGACTTCGCCGAGCGCGCGCAACTGCGAGTGCGAGCCGAAGATCAGATCGACGCGCGTGCCGGTCCACTTCAGTTCCTTGGTCTTGCGATCGCGGCCTTCGTACACACCCTCGCCGGCCGGCGACCAGACCGTCGACATGCTGAGCAGGTTGACGAAGAAATCATTCGTCAGTTTGCCCGGCGTCTTGGTGAACACGCCGTTCTTCGAATCCGCGGCATTGGCGCCGAGAACACGCAGGCCGCCGATCAGCACGGTCATTTCCGGTCCGGTCAGAGCGAGCAACTGCGCGCGGTCGACCATCGCCTCTTCCGGCGTCATGAACTGCTGCTTGCTGGCGTTGATGTAGTTGCGGAACGCATCGGCGCGCGGCTCGAGCGGCGCGAAGGACTGCACGTCAGTCTGCTCCTGCGACGCATCCATGCGGCCCGAGGTAAACGGCACCGTCACGTCGACGCCGGCATCCTTGGCCGCCTTCTCGACCGCGGCGTCGCCGCCGAGCACGATAAGATCGGCGATCGACACTTTCTTGCCGAACTCCTTCTGGATCGCTTCGAGTTTCGCCAGCACCGTCTTCAACTGCGCCGGCTGGTTGACCTCCCAATCCTTCTGCGGCGCCAGACGAATGCGCGCGCCATTGGCGCCGCCGCGTTTGTCGGATTTGCGGAAGGTCGAGGCCGAGGCCCACGCCGTCGAGACAAGCTGCGGCACAGTGAGGCCTGTGGCGAGAATCTTCGCCTTCAGCGCGGCAACGTCTTTGGCGTCGAGCGTGTAGTCGGACGCCGGGATCGGGTCCTGCCAGATCAGTGTTTCCTTCGGCACCAGCGGGCCGAGGTAACGCACGACCGGGCCCATGTCGCGGTGGGTGAGCTTGAACCAGGCGCGGGCGAAAGCGTCGGCGAACTGGTCCGGGTTCTCGTAGAAGCGGCGCGAAATCTTCTCGTAGATCGGATCGAAGCGCAGCGCGAGATCCGAGGTCAGCATCGTCGGCAGCTTCTTCTTCGACGGATCGAAGGCGTCCGGGATATCGGCGGGCGCGTTCTTCGCCACCCACTGCTTGACGCCGGCCGGGCTCTTGGTCAGTTCCCATTCGAACTTGAACAGGTTGTCGAAGAAGTGGTTGCTCCACTTGGTCGGCGTCTGCGTCCAGGTCACTTCGGGACCGCCGCCGATGGCGTCGGGCCCCATGCCGGTGCCGTGCTTGCTGTGCCAGCCGATGCCCTGGGCCTCGATGTCACTGGCTTCCGGGTCCGCACCGACCAGCGACGGATCGCCGGCGCCGTGCGTCTTGCCGAAGGTATGGCCGCCGGCGATCAGCGCAACGGTCTCCTCGTCGTTCATCGCCATGCGGAAGAACGTCTCGCGGATGTCGCGTGCCGAGGCGAGCGGATCGGGATTGCCGCCGGGGCCTTCGGGGTTGACGTAGATGAGACCCATCTGCACGGCGCCGAGCGGCTCTGCGAGCTGGCGCTCGCCGCTGTAGCGTTCGTCGCCGAGCCACGAACCTTCCGGACCCCAGTACAGTTCTTCAGGCTCCCAGACATCGGCGCGGCCGCCGGCGAAACCGAAGGTCTTGAAGCCCATGTCTTCGAGCGCGACGTTGCCGACCAGCACGAACAGATCGGCCCAGGAAATTTTCCGGCCGTACTTCTGCTTGATCGGCCACAACAGGCGGCGCGCCTTGTCGAGGTTGACGTTGTCCGGCCACGAGTTGAGCGGCGCGAAGCGCTGCTGTCCGGCGCCGGCGCCGCCGCGGCCGTCGGTGATGCGATAGGTGCCGGCCGAGTGCCAGGCGAGACGAATGAACAGGCCGCCGTAGTGACCGAAGTCGGCCGGCCACCATTCCTGCGAATCGGTCATCAGCGCCTTGAGGTCCTTGATGACGGCGTCGAGGTCGAGGGTCTTGAATTCCTCGGCGTAGTTGAACTCCTTGCCCATCGGATCGGCCGACGGATGCAGCGTGTGCAGCACGCCGATGTCGAGATGGTCCGGCCACCAGTCGCGGTTCTTACGCCCTGCGCCGTGCGAAACCGGGCATTTGCCCGCGTTCTTGTCGTCGGTTTTTGCGTCCATGAATGCGTCCTCCGCTGAAACTGCGCTCGCCAATGGAAGTAGCGCGCGCTTGCGACGCTTATATGGAACGGTTCCAATAAGGTCTAATCGTATTGTTAGTCACCATCGATAAGTGTAAGTTATCGGTAAGGACCGAAACCATGATCACCTTGCGCCAATTGCGTTATTTGACCGCGCTTGCCCGCCACCGGCATTTCGGCCGCGCCGCGGCGGACTGCGCCGTCAGCCAGCCGGCGCTTTCCATGCAAATCCGGGAGCTGGAGCGCGAGATCGGCGCCGAACTGGTCGAGCGGCGTCCGGGCGATATTGCGCTCTCGGATATCGGGATTGATGTGGTGCGCCGCGCCGAACACATCCTCGCCTCGGCCCGCGATCTGGTCGATTTCGCCCGCCACCGCGACGTGCTGAGCGGACAGCTCAGGCTCGGTATCATCCCGACTTTGGCGCCATTTATTTTGCCGCGCGTCCTGCCGCTGTTGCAGCAGCAGTATCCGGCGCTGCGGCTGGAAGTGCGCGAGACATTGACCAAACCGCTGCTCGACGAACTCGCTGGCGGCGAACTCGACAGCGTGATGCTGGCACTGCCGGCGGAGCGCGACGATGTCGAAATCCTGCCGCTGTTCACCGACGCATTTTTGTTGGCGGTGCCGGCCGGCGATCTGCTGCCGGCGCATAGCAGAGTCGATATTGCCGATGTCGATCAGCGCCGGCTCATTCTGCTTGAGGAAGGCCATTGCCTGCGCGATCAGGCTTTGGCGTTCTGCGCCACCAAGCGGCGTGATCAGCCGGCGGGCCTGGCGGCGACGTCGCTGACCACCGTGATGCAAATGGTGGCCAATGGTTATGGCGTCACGCTCGTCCCTGAAGTGGCGATCGACGCCGAGTTGCGTGACGCGCGCGTCAAGCTGTTGCGCTTTTCTGAACCGGAGCCGGGGCGCAATATCGGCCTGGCGTGGCGCAAGACATCGCCGCGCGGCAAGGATTTCGCCGCGCTGGGTAAGATTGTGCAAGAGGCGTTGGGACGGTGAGGTTCTTTCTTATCCCTCCCCGGTCACGGGGAGGGTGGACGCGAACGAAGTGAGCGGCCGGGTGGGGCGAGGCTCGTTGGTTATCTCAGGCTAAACCCCACCCGACCCGCCTTCGCTCTTCGAGCTGCGGCGGGCCACCCTCCCCTTGCAGGGGAGGGATAAGGAAGAAATCACACATCAATCTCGCGCTGCAGTTTCTTGGGGTCTTCCAGGCAGCAATAGCCGGAAAGCCGTGTCACCACCTTGGCGCGAATCCATTCGTTCATGATCCGGCTGACGTTTTCGCGGGCGATGCCGGCCATGCTGGCGAGATCGGTCTGGCTCAGCTTCTGCCGGATGACGATGCGGCCGCCGCCGACATCATTGCCGAAGGCATGCGCCAGGTCGATGAGCGCGCGGGCGACGCGGCCCTTGAGCGGCAGGAAGCTTCCGGCCGCGACGATGGCGTCGGTGTCGCGCAGGCGCGCCGCCATCACGGTCAGCAGATATTTATAGATCGCCGGCTCCGCCGCCGCGAATTTCTCGAAGGCGGCGCGGCTGAGGAAGCGAAGTTTGCAATCGCGTAGCGCCGTCACAGTCGCCGAGCGCGGCAGTCCGTCGATGATGGCGAGATCGCCGACGATCGAGCCGGGGCCGAGAATGGCGAGGATGCGTTCTGCGCCGCTCGCCGAGGCGATGCTGACTTTCAGCAGGCCTTCGTCGAGGCGGTAGAGTCCATCGCCGGGATCGTCGGCCATGAACAGCACTTCGTCGGTGGCGAGCGCGCGCGGCGTCGCGCCAGCCATCAGTCCGGACGCCAGCCGGCTGGGCAGATCGGACAACAGATTGGTGCCGGCAGGGCGAGCGGAGGCCATGCCGGAACTTTTAGCAGATAAATGCGGGGGGGCGCGAAGGCGGGGCAAGGGTCGTCCGTTTCAATTCAGGGCAATTTTGATGGTGATCGGCGCCAAAGGGTCGATGCCGTTGAGCGGTTGCGGCCGGTAGCGCACCAGATCGATCGCGAGAGCGGTGGTTGCCAGCACGAAGAAGGTGAGGCCGATCAGAATGATGCTTCGCATGATGTGGCTCCCTTGTTTGTGCCGTGCCGGATGCGGGCGGCTGCCATGGTTAACAATCGCCCAACGGGCTGGCCGTCGCTGTGACCCGGGTCACAAAAAGCCGCATTGTCGCGCCGTAAGCGCGTTTACGCGCATCTTCGACGCGCCATAAGCGCGTTTACGCGCGGCTTCGACGCGCCGTAAGCGCGTTTACGCGCGTCTTCGACGCGCTATGCCGCAGGGCAAAAGAAAAGCGGCCCGCAAGCGGGCCGCATCAAGTTTTGGGGTTCGGGTCGAAGGTGGGGTGAGGGGCCTCCTGGGGGGGAGGCCCCTCGGGGGCAGGTCTTCTTTGGGGAAAGAAGGGCCTGCGGGACTAAAGAGCGTGGTAATTCGCGGTGTTCGATGCCTGCATCGTTTCGCCGCGCACCGGCGCGCGCAGCGGCGAGCGCACCGGGGCCTTGATTTCGACCGGGGTGGCCGAGGCGGCGCTGTCGACACCGCCCGAATAGGGGCTGACCACATTGGTCACGAGCGCTGCAACCGCGAGGCCAAGGGTGAAAATCGCGAGAATGATGGTCTTCGGCATTTGTCGTCCCTCCTGTTTCGCGGTTAGGAAATCTCGTTCCCGATGATTGGAAACTAGGCCGCTGGGCGAGGGGGCGCTGTGACGGGAGTCACAGAAAGATCGATTGGGGAAAAGTGCAAAAAGCGCAATAAAAAAGGGCGGCCCGAGGGCCGCCCTTTTCGCATTCAATGCAGCGTGACTTACTCCGCCGCCGGCTGGGCGTCGCCCGCCGCCGCCTGCTTGGCTTCGAGATCTTCGCCGGTGGCCTGATCGACCGCCTTCATGGACAGCCGCACTTTGCCGCGATCGTCCATGCCCAAGAGCTTGACCTTGACCTTGTCGCCTTCCTTGACGACGTCGGTGACCTTGTTGACGCGCGCGGCAGCCAGCTGGCTGATGTGCACGAGGCCGTCCTTGGCGCCGAAGAAGTTGACGAAGGCGCCGAAGTCCATGGTCTTGACCACGGTGCCTTCGTAGATCTTGCCCGGCTCCGGATCGGAGGCGATCGACTTGATCCAGTTGATCGCCGCCTTGATCGACTCGCCATCCGACGAGGCGACCTTCACCGAACCGTCGTCCTCGATGTTGATCTTGGCGCCGGTCTTTTCGACGATCTCGCGGATCACCTTGCCGCCGGTGCCGATCACTTCACGGATCTTGTCGGTCGGGATCTTGAACATCTCGATGCGCGGCGCATGTTCGCCAAGCTCGGAGCGTGCCGTGTTCAACGCCTTGGCCATTTCGCCGAGGATGTGAATACGGCCATCCTTGGCCTGGCCGAGCGCGACCTTCATGATCTCTTCGGTGATGCCGGCGATCTTGATGTCCATCTGCAGGGAGGTGATGCCTTCCTCGGTGCCGGCGACCTTGAAGTCCATGTCGCCGAGATGATCCTCGTCGCCGAGAATGTCGGAGAGAACCGCGAAGCGCTCGCCCTCGAGGATGAGGCCCATGGCGATGCCGGCGGTGGCGCGCTTCATCGGCACGCCCGCATCCATCAGCGCCAAAGAGGCGCCGCAGACGGAGGCCATCGACGAGGAGCCGTTCGACTCGGTGATCTCCGAGACGACGCGGATCGTGTACGGGAAGTCTTCCTTCTTCGGCAGAACCGGATGGATCGCGCGCCAGGCCAGTTTGCCGTGGCCGATTTCGCGGCGCTTGGTGCCGCCCATGCGGCCGGTCTCACCGACCGAGTAGGGAGGGAAGTTGTAGTGCAGCAGGAACGATTCCTTGTAGGTGCCCTGCAAAGCGTCGATCCACTGTTCGTCTTCGCCGGTGCCCAGCGTGGTGACGACCAGCGCCTGGGTTTCGCCGCGGGTGAACAGCGCCGAGCCGTGCGCGCGCGGCAGAACGCCGGTCTGCACTTCGATCTGGCGCACGGTGGTGAGGTCGCGGCCGTCGATGCGCTTCTTGGTGTCGAGCACGTTCCAGCGCACGATCTTGCCTTCGAGTTCCTTGAACACGGTGGCAATACGCGCTTTCGGCCGTTCCGGCGTTTCGACGCCGCCCGGTGCATAGTGCTCCATCACCTTGGTCTTGACGGCGGCGACGGCGTTCTGACGCTCCTGCTTGGCGGGGATCGAATAGGCGGCGCGCAGGTCCTTCTCGACGATGCCGAGCATTTCCTTTTCCAGCGCCGAGTCGTCGACCACGACGTGGTCGCGCGGCTCCTTGGCGGCCTTTTCGGCGAGCTGGATGATGGCTTCGATCACCGGCTGGAAGTGGCGGTGGCCGAACATCACGGCGCCGAGCATGACGTCTTCGTTCAGTTCCTTGGCTTCCGATTCGACCATCAGCACGGCGTCGGTGGTGCCGGCGACGACCAGTTCAAGCTGGGTCTCGGTCATCTCGTCGAGCGTCGGGTTGAGGACGTATTCGCCATTGATGAAGCCGACGCGCGCGGCGGCGATCGGGCCCATGAACGGCGCGCCCGACAAAGTCAGCGCGGCGGAGGCGGCGACCATCGCCAGGATGTCCGGATCGTTCTCCAGATCGTGCGACAACGTGGTGACGATGACTTGCGTTTCGCAGCGCCAGCCATCGGCGAACAGCGGGCGCACCGGGCGGTCGATCAGGCGGGAAACCAAAGTTTCCTTTTCGGTCGGACGGCCTTCGCGCTTGAAGTAGCCGCCCGGAATGCGGCCGGCGGCGTAATACTTTTCCTGGTAATCGACGGTCAGCGGCAGGAAGTCGACGCCTTCGCGCGGCTTCTTGGCGGCGACGACGGTGGCGAGAACGGTGGTCTCGCCGTAGCTGGCGAACACGGCGCCGTCGGCCTGGCGGGCGACGCGACCGGTTTCGAGGATGAGCGGACGCCCACCCCAATCGAGTTCGACTCGATGAACTTTAAACATTGTGATTTTCTCTCATGGTCCCTGATTGTCGAACGGCGCCATCGCCAATCGACTTAAATGGCGGACACGTCGTGCGCCCGCTCCTCATGCAAAAAAACGCGCGAGGCTTTGTGAGCCCCGCGCGTGAACTGATTTAACGGCGGATACCGAGCTTCTCGATCAGCGCCTTGTAGCGCGCTTCGTCGGTCTTCTTGAGATAGTCGAGCAGCGAGCGCCGCGTCGACACCATCTTCAGCAGACCGCGCCGCGAATGGTTATCCTTGGTGTGCTGCTTGAAGTGGTCGGTCAGCGTATTGATGCGTTCCGACAGAATCGCGACTTGCACTTCCGGCGAGCCGGTATCGTTCGCTGTGGTCGCATTGGCCTTGATCACTTCGGCCTTGCGTTCGGTCGTTAGCGACATCGGTTATCCTCTCTTCGGTCCGGCGCTGCCCAACAGCCCGGCCAGGTTAAAAACACGCTTGGGGACGATTTCACCGCGGTCCATTTCGGCAAGGGCCAACAGGCGGCCTTTGACCGTGACATAGACCGGACCGCGAAAATTGGGAGCGTCCCGTCCGCGCAACAAAACGGCTTGGCCCCTTTGGAGCCTTGCCGCATCAGACCCGTCAACAGCCAGCGCCGGGATGTCGTCCAGCGCGGTTTCGACGGGCATGAGCGCGTCGGCGAGGCTTCCCTCACCGGCAGCGGCTCTATGGCACAGGGCCTCCAAATCTGCCAGTGGAATCATGGTTTCGGGCGTAAACGACCCGACCGAAACCCGGCGCAGCGCGCTGACATGGCCGTAGCAGCCGAGCTGCCGGCCGATATCGCGGGCCAGCGAGCGGACATAGGTGCCCTTGCCGCATTCGGCTTCCAGCACGGCATGATCGGCGTCCGGCTCCTCAATCAGCTCCAAACGGCCGATATTGACCTCTCTGGCCTTGATCTCGACGGTCTGGCCGTCGCGGGCGAGGTCATAGGCCCGTTCGCCCTCGATTTTGATGGCGGAGAACTGCGGCGGGATCTGCTGGATGGTGCCGACGTAATCCGGCAAAACGGCGCGGATTTGGTCCGAAGTCGACCGTTTGTCGCTCGAATGGGTGACTTTGCCCTCGGAATCGTCGGTATCGCGCTCTTCGCCCCACTGAATGGTAAAACGGTACAGTTTGCGGCTGTCCTGGACGAAAGGCACGGTTTTGGTGGCCTCGCCGAGCGCGATCGGCAAGCAGCCGGAGGCGAGCGGGTCGAGCGTACCGGCGTGCCCGGCGCGCTTTGCGGTGAACAGCCGCTTGATGACGCTGACGGCGTGGGTCGAGGTCATGCCGACCGGCTTGTCGAGCACGACCCAGCCGTGGACGTCGCGCTTGTCGCGGCGGAACTGCTTTTTCTTCTCGCGCGGGGCGTGGCCCTCTGGCGGAATGGCGTCGAGCGGCGGCGCGGCGGGCGCCAGCAAATCGTTATCGTTTTCGCTCACTCGTCGCCGTCCTTTTCCAGATCGCGGCGCACTTCGGGCGAGCGCAGCAATTTGTCGATGCGCTCGGCTTCCTCGAACCGGTTGTCGATGTGGAAGCGCAGGTCGGGCGCGAACTTCAGATTGACCTGATGGGCGACCTCGCCGCGCATGTATTTCTTGTTGCGGTCGAGCGCGGCGACGACTTCCTCGGCGTCGCGGCCGGCGAGCGGCATGACGTAGACGGTGGCGAGGCGCAGGTCAGGCGACATGCGCACTTCCGGCACGGTGATGAGGTGGCCTTCGATTACCGGGTCATGCACCTCGCCACGCGCCAGAAGTGAGGCGACGGCATGGCGCACCAGTTCGCCGACGCGCAACTGGCGCTGCGACTGGCCGGGCGTGGCGCTTTCGCGCCTGGGCTTTTTGCTTCGTGACATGACAGTCCAATTATTAAATGTCGTCATGCCCGGCCTTGTGCCGGGCATCCACGTCTTGCTTCATCGCAGGAAGCAAGACGTGGATGGCCGGGATAAACCCGGCCATGACGGGGAAAACGGTGGAACTAGATTTCTATTCCGAAGCCGCGAGATTTGGACTCACAGGCTGCGTTGAATCGTCTCCACCCGGTAGCATTCGATGACATCGCCGGCACGCATGTCCTGGTAGTTCTCGAAGGCCATGCCGCATTCCATGCCGGAAGACACTTCCTTGACGTCGTCCTTGAAGCGCTTGAGTTGTGACAGCTTGCCTTCGTGGACGACGACGTTGTCGCGAATGAGGCGCACGCTGGCGCCGCGTTCCACGTTGCCGTCGGTGACGCGGCAGCCGGCGATGTTGCCGACCTTCGATACCTTGAACACTTCGAGGATCGTCGCGTTGCCGAGCATGGTTTCACGAATGGTCGGCGGCAGCAGGCCGGACATGGCCTTTTTCACGTCGTCGACCAGATCGTAGATGATGTTGTAGTAGCGGATTTCGATGCCGACACGTTCGGCCGCTTCGCGCGCTTCCTTGTTGGCGCGCACGTTGAAGGCGATGATTGGCACGCCGGACGCCTCGGCAAGCGTGACGTCGCTTTCCGAAATGCCGCCGACGCCGTCGTGCAGCACGCGGGCTGTGACTTCGTCGGTGCCAAGTTTGTCGAGCGCGCCGTTGATCGCTTCGAGCGAGCCTTGCACGTCGGCTTTGATGACCAGCGGGAATTCCTTGCGGCCGCTCGTCTTGGCTTGCGCCATCATCTGCTCGAGCGAGCCGCGCATGCCGGTGGTGCGGGTCGAGGACTTCTCGCGCTTCTGGCGAGCGCGATAATCGGTGACTTCGCGGGCGCGCGCTTCGTTTTCAACGACGGCGAGACGGTCGCCGGCATCCGGCGTGCCGGAGAAGCCGAGCACTTCGACCGGAGTCGACGGACCGGCGGTGGTGATGGTCTCACCAGTATCGGAAACCAGTGCACGGACACGGCCCCATTCCGCGCCGGCGACAACCAGATCGCCGACCTTCAGGGTGCCGCGCTGGATCAGCACGGTGGCCACAGGACCACGGCCGCGATCGAGCTTGGCCTCGATCACGGTGCCTTCGGCCGGACGTTTGGCATTGGCCTTGAGATCGAGGATTTCGGCCTGCAAACCCAGCATTTCCAGCAGTTTGTCGATGTTGAGCTTCTTGGTCGCCGAGACTTCGACGTCGACGACATCGCCGCCGAGCGACTCGACCTGGATTTCGTGCTGCAACAGTTCGGTGCGCACGCGGTCCGGCTTGGAGTCCGGCTTGTCGATCTTGTTGATGGCGACGATGATCGGAACCTTGGCCGCCTTGGCGTGATGGATGGCTTCTACCGTCTGCGGCATGACGCCGTCATCGGCGGCGACGACCAGCACGACGATGTCGGTCACCTTGGCGCCGCGCGCACGCATCGCCGTGAAGGCGGCGTGGCCGGGCGTATCGATGAAAGTGATCTTGCTGCCCAGCGGCGACGTCACCTGATAGGCGCCGATGTGCTGGGTGATGCCGCCGGCTTCGCCGGAGACAACGTCGGCGGCGCGGATGGTGTCGAGCAGCGAAGTCTTGCCGTGATCGACGTGGCCCATGACGGTGACAACCGGCGCGCGCGGCATCATGGCGGCCGGATCGTCGGCAACGTCGAACAAGCCTTCTTCGACGTCGGCTTCGGCGACGCGGCGAACCGTGTGGCCCATTTCTTCGGCGATGATCTGCGCAGTGTCGGCGTCGATGACGTCGTTGATCGTCACCATCTGGCCTTGCTGCATCATCAACCGAATAACGTCGACGGCGCGTTCCGACATGCGGTTGGCGAGATCGGCAATCGTGATGGCTTCCGGGATCGTCACTTCACGGACGAGCTTTTCCTTCGGCTCGTTCGAGGAGTGACCCTTGAGGCGCTGGGTGCGGCGGCGGAACGATGCGACCGAACGTTCGCGTACTTCGTCGGCGCGCAGCGCGGTCACCAGCGTCAGGCGACCGCGTTCTTTCGGCGGTGCGGCGCGCGGCGCGGCCGGACGGGCAGCGGCCGGGCGAGCGGCGCCGGGGGCGCCGGGGCGGCGCGACACGCGCGGCGCGTCGTCTTCCTCGGCTTCGATAATCTTGCGGCCGGGCGCGGGCTTCTTGGCTTCTTCCTCGACAGCCGCGCGCTTCTTGGCGACTTCGCCGGCCTTGCGCTTGGCTTCTTCCTCGACCTTGTGGCGCGCTTCTTCCTCGCGCTTGCGCGCTGCGGCTGCTTCGCGCTCGGCTTCTTCAATGCCTTCCTTGGAGGCGCGGCGGCGCGCTTCCTCCTCGGCGATCTTGCGTTCTTCGGCTTCGCGGACCTTGGAGTCGGCGAGCGCATGGGCACGCGCGACGCGCTCTTCCTCGGTTAAGGTGCGCAGCACGACGCCGGATTTCGGCTCGGGCGGCTTCGGAGCCGGTGCAGGCGCCGCGGCAACTTTCTTCGGCGCCTCGACCGGCGCGGGTTCGGCCTTGGCTTCGGGTCCGCCAACGGTGCGGCGCTTCTTGACCTCGACCACGACCTGCTTGCTGCGGCCATGGCTGAAGCTCTGGCGCACCACGCCCGTCTCTGTGCGCGGCTTGAGCGACAAAGTCAGTTTCTTTTCGCCAGGATTCTTAGTGTCGCTCATTCCGTACTGTTTCCTTGGGCGCCATCCATTGGCGCATTCACATCGTGTGCATCGTCCGTCAGCGCATCGGCGCTGACCGCATCGGGAGAGTTTCCGGACCGAAAGCGCTGCAGGCGCTTGACGCGAACGAGAAATGTCTCGCTCCCGGGGCCGGCAAGCAGGGCAGCATGTACCACATTTGGGCGGTTCAATGCCAAATCCAAATCGGCCCCGGCGAAAATAGAAATAACCTCGATTTCACCGGATTCCCCGGTACTGGCGCGCCGAATGGCGGCCATCAGCTTGCGCTTGCCGTCTTCGGCCGCGTCGGAGGCGTGAATCAGCGCCAAAACCTGATTGTGGCCGAGCGCTGCCTCGACTTTGGCGAAACCGCCGACCACTTGGCCTGCCTTGCCGGCCATCGCCAAGGCGTCGAGCGCAGCGCGTGCCAGAAGCCGGTCGGTCTCGTCGGCGAGGCCAGGGGCGACCTTGAGATCGCGCTTGAAGCCGCGTGAAAACACGTTGCGCTTGACGGCCTCCTCGATCGCGGCGCGGCGCGCCGTGATCCAGATGCCGCGGCCCGGCAGCTTGCGCTTGACGTCGGGAACCGCCTCGCCGGCGGGACCGACGACGAAGCGGATCATGTCGGACACCGGCAACAGAGTGCGGGTCAGCGCACAGAAGCGTTCCGCGCCCGCGCCGACGCTTGCGGCGCCGCGGTCGAGTTCGCTTTCCTGTGCTGTGGCCAGCATTCCGATGTCGGTCTCCTTATTTCAATTTACGCATGATCTGATCCGAAAACCGGTTCCCATCCCCGATCGGGGTCGAGGACATGCTTTTCGGGATCATGCGTTTAAGCTTCCACCGCCGGCTCTTCTTCAGCCTTCGGCGCCAGTTCCGCTTCGGTGATCCAGCCGGCCTTCAGGCGCGCCTGCATGACGATGGCTTCGGCTTCTTCGCGCGGCACATTGAGGCCGTCAAAATAGCCCGGCTCATGCTTGGTCTCGCCGTCCTTGCGTTCGGTCCAGCCGGTGAGATCGTCGGTGGCGCAGCCGGCGAGATCCTCGACCGTCTTGACGCCGTTTTCGCCGAGCTTGACGAGCATCGCCGTGGTGACGCCGGGCACGTCCCGCACTTCGTCGGCGACGCCCAGTTCCTTGCGCTTGTCGTCCAATTCATTCTCCTGCTTCGACAGATATTCCTTGGCGCGTTCCTGAAGTTCGCGCGCGGTTTCGTCATCGAAACCTTCGATGCCGGCGATTTCCTTTTCGTCGACCAGAGCAAGTTCCTCGATCGAGCCGAACCCTTCGGCGGCGAGCAACTGGCCGACCACTTCATCGAGATTGAGCGCTTCGGTGAAGATCTTGGTGCGGCTTTCGAACTCGGCGGTGCGGCGCTCGGATTCTTCCTGCTCGGTGAGGATGTCGATGTCCCAGCCGGTCAACTGCGAAGCGAGGCGCACGTTCTGGCCGCGGCGGCCGATGGCCAGCGACAGCTGGGCATCCGGCACCACGACTTCGATGCGTTCCTTGTCCTCGTCGAGCACGACCTTGGCGACTTCGGCCGGCGCCAGCGCATTGACGACGAAGGTCGCGATGTCCTGCGACCACGGGATGATGTCGATCTTTTCGCCCTGCAATTCGTTCACCACGGCCTGCACGCGCGAACCGCGCATGCCGACGCAGGCGCCGACCGGATCGACGCTGGAATCGCGGGAAATCACGGCAATCTTGGCACGAGAACCAGGGTCGCGGGCGACCGCCTTCACTTCGACGATGCCGTCATAAATTTCCGGCACTTCCTGCGCGAACAGCTTGGCGGTGAACTGCGGATGCGTGCGCGACAGGAAAATCTGCGGGCCGCGCGGTTCGCGGCGCACGTCGTAGATATAGGCGCGGATGCGGTCGCCGTTGCGGAACACTTCGCGCGGCAGCATTTCGTCACGCCGCACGATGGCTTCGCCGCGGCCGAGATCGACCACCACGTTGCCGTATTCGACGCGCTTGACGACGCCGTTGACGATTTCGCCGATGCGATCCTTGTATTCGGCATACTCGCGATCGCGCTCGGCTTCGCGCACTTTCTGCACGATGACCTGCTTGGCCGATTGCGCGGCGATGCGGCCATATTCGAGCGGCGGCAGTGGATCGGCAATGGTGTCGCCAACCTGCGCCGCCGGGTGGCGCTTGCGCGCATCTTCCAGCGTGATCTGGTTCGAGGAATTCTCGACCGCCTCGGCGACCAGCATATGGCGCGACAGCCGCAGCTCGCCGGTCTTCGGTTCGATCTCGGCGTGCACATCGGTCTCGGCGCCGTAGCGCGAGCGGGCCGCCTTGGCGATGGCGTCTTCCATCGCGGCGATGACGATGCCGCGATCGATCGACTTTTCGCGGGCAACCGCATCGGCGATTTGCAACAGTTCGAGCCTGTTGGCGCTGACAGCCATAGCTCAGTCTCCTTCTTTGATTCGTTCAGGGGCCATCGGGCCGGCCTTCTTGGCCTGCTTGCGACGGCGTTGTCCTTTCTTTGCCTCGCGCAGATCGCGCTTGGCGGCTTTCTCGGCGCGCAAAGCCTGCGTCACCAGTTCGTCGGTGAGCACCAGCTTGGCTTCGCCCATGTCGGGGATCGGTAGCGCGATTTCGGCGGCTGCCGCGCCTTCGGTGGCCGGGTCGAGCTTGAGTTTTGTCCGGTCGCCATCGACGCCGGCGAGAATGCCGCGGAAGCGTTTGCGGCCTTCGAAGGGAACTTCCATCTCGATTTTGACAAGGTGGCCGGCAAAACGCTCGAAATCGGACTTGCGCACCAGCGGCCGGTCGATGCCGGGCGAGGAAATTTCCAGGCGGTAGGCGCCGTCGATCGGCTCTTCGACGTCAAAAACCGGCGAGAGAGCCCGCGAAATGGTCTCGCAATCCTCGACCGTCATGCTGCCGTCGGGGCGCTCCGCCATGATCTGGATGGTGGTGCCGTCTGTGGCAGAAACCTTAATCCGTACAAGGCGATAGCCGAGCTGTTCGATGACCGGCTCGGCAATATGGGAAACACGCGCACTGACGCCTGGCTCGACAATCAGCCGGGGTTCGGTCGCGTCAGGGGCGGCCTGAGGGGCCGCGTCCGCCTGGAATGCTTCGCTTGTCGCCATGCGTGAAGAGCTATGCCTGTAAACAAAAAAGAGCGGGCCCCCGGAGGGACCCACTCTCAAAACCCGATTTGGTTATGAGGGTGTCTTGGTAACGGACGAAATATAGAGGTTTTCCAGCTTCATGCAAGGGTTGAAAGTGTTCCGGGGGCTAACCCTTCCTTCAGGATATTGGCGATAAATTCGCGGCCAATGTGCCCGGTTGGCGTGTTTCACAGTCGATTTTTGTGGGTTTGAGTATGGGTGCTCCCGCGTCACTGCTTCCCGAGCTGGAAGAAGTCGTTCAGCACGGCACGGCGGAAAAGCGCGCCGAAACTTTGCGCCGGATCACCGGCCTGTTTCTCGATGGCGCGACGCAATTCAACGACCATCATGTCGCGCTGTTCGACGACGTCATCGGCTGCCTGATCGTCGAGATCGAAGCCAAGGCCTTGGCCGAACTGGCGCGCCGGCTGGCGCCGGTGCCGAACGCGCCAGCGGGGGTCGTCTATACGCTTGCCAGCCATGACGACATCGATGTCGCCGGGCCGGCGCTCAAGCAAGGCCACATCGCCGATCCCGATTTGATGAAATTGGCCGAGACAAAGGGCCAGGCGCATCTTCTGGCGCTGTCGTCGCGGCCCGGCATCAAGGAATCTCTTTCCGATATTCTGGTCGAGCGCGGCGATCGCGAGGTCGTGCATACTTTGGCGACCAACCACGACGCGCATTTATCGGAAGGCGCTTTCACCAATCTGGTGCAGCGCGCCGAACAGGATGGCGTGCTGGCCGAGAAGGTCGGCATGCGCACCGATATTCCGCCGCGGCTGTTCCGGCAGCTGCTGATGCAGGCGAGCGACGTGGTGCAGAAGCGCCTGCTGGCGCAGGCCAAGCCCGAGACGCAGGCCGAAATCCGTAAAGTTCTGGCCAAGGTTACCGACGAAGTCGGCGCCAAGGCGGCGCCCCGCAATTATACCGCCGCACTCGCCGCGGTGCGCGCGCTGCATAAAGAACGCAAGCTGACCGAAGCCGATATCGTCACTTACGCCGAGAGCGGCAAATACGAAGAAACCATCGCAGCATTGGCGACCTTGTGCGCGGTGCCGGTCGAGGTGGTCGACCGCCTGATGAACGGCGAGCGCGCCGATCCGGTTTTGATTTTGGCGCGGTCGGCGAATTTCGGTTGGCCGACGGTGAAGGCAGTGATCTGCGCGCGGCCGGGCCCGAAGCCGACCGGGCAGGTGATCGATGCCGCGTTCGAGAATTTCGAGCGGTTGACGGCGGCGACGGCGCAGCGCGTTGTGCGCTTCTGGCAGGTGCGTCAGGGCACCGGCGAGTAGTTACACTCTGCGAAAAATAAAATAATTCGGCGCGCGGCCTTCGCGGATCGCCTTGGCTTCATAGCGCGTGCGCGACCAGCCATCCCATGGCTTGCGCCAGTCGTCGGCGATTTCGGCCGTCCATTCAAAATCTGGCGAGCGCATGATGCGCGCCAGCGCGTAAGAGCCGTAGCTGGCGATGTCGGTGGCGAAGCGCAATTCGCCGCCGGGTTTCAAAATGCGCGCGAGACGCACCAAGGTGTCGTCCTGAATGAAGCGGCGCTTCCACTGCCGCCGCTTTGGCCACGGGTCGGGATACAGCAGATCGATGCGCGTGAAGGCGGCGTCGGGCAGCCAGTCGATCAATTCGCTGGCATCGCCGTGATGTAGGCGCACGTTCGTAAGATCGTTGTCATCGATGGCGACCAGCGCCTTGCCGATGGCGTTGAGGAATCCGTCGGCGCCGATGAAGCCGACGTCCGGATGCGCCAGAGCCTGCGCGATCAGATGCTCGGCGCCGCCGAAGCCGATCTCCAGCCGCAGCGTTTTCGGATTGTGCGGAAACAGGCTGGCGAGGTCGGCCGGCGCCGGTGTGCTGAAATCGAAAGCCAGTTTCGGCAGCAGGTCTTCGAATAGTTCGATCTGCCGCGCGCGTAAGGGATGGCCCTTCTTGCGGCCGAAGAACGCGCGTTGCGAGGAGTCGTTGCTGTCGTGATGTTCGTTCATGCCGCTGCGACCATAATCATGTGCGCCGAGAAAGCGCAAAAAAGAATGCCCCGCTTTCGGCGGGGCATTCGTAGAAGTCTATCGAATGAAAGTTTACTTAAACGCCGCCTTGATCTGCGCCGCCAAGTCCGTCTTCTCCCAGGAGAAGCCGCCGTCCTTGTCCGGCGCGCGGCCGAAGTGGCCGTAGGCCGCGGTGCGGCGGTAGATCGGCTTGTTCAGATTCAGCGTGCGGCGGATGTTGGTCGGCGTCAGGCGGAAAAGCTGCGGCAGCAGCTTCTCCAGCTTCTTCTCATCGACCTGACCGGTGCCGTGCAGATCGACCAGCACCGACATCGGATCGGCGACGCCGATCGCGTAGGCGACCTGAATGGTGCAGCGTTCGGCAGCGCCGGACGCGACAACGTTCTTGGCGAGGTAGCGCGTGGCGTAAGCGGCCGAACGATCGACCTTGGTCGGGTCCTTGCCGGAGAAGGCGCCGCCGCCATGTGGGGCGTAGCCGCCGTAAGTATCGACGATGATCTTGCGGCCGGTCAGACCGCAATCGCCGTCCGGGCCGCCGATGACGAAGTTGCCGGTCGGGTTGACCAGGAAGTCGGCCGACTTTTCCGGCATCCAGCCTTTCGGCAGCGCCGCGGTGACGGCGGTTTCGATCAGGTCCTTGACCATGCCCGGCGTGTACTTCTTGCCGTTGCGGCTCTTTTCGTTGTGCTGCGTCGAGACCACGACCTTGGTGCAGCCGACCGGTTTGCCGTCGACATACTTCACCGTCACCTGGCTCTTGGCGTCGGGCTGCAGATCGGGGATCGCACCGGAGTGGCGCTTGTCGGCCAGCGACTTCAGGATCTTGTGCGCGAAATAGATCGGCGCCGGCATGAACGAGTTCTTCTCGTAGACTTCGCTCTCGGTGCAGGCGAAGCCGAACATCATGCCCTGGTCGCCGGCGCCTTCTTCCTCGCCCGACTTCTTCTTCTTGGCATCGACGCCCATGGCGATATCGGCGGACTGGCCGTGCAGCAGAACTTCGACGTCGGCGCCGTAGCTGGAGAAGCCGTCCTGGTCGTAGCCGATATCCTTGACCACGCCGCGCGCGATCTTGGTGATCAGTTCGCGGTCGACCACGTACTTGCCGCCATGCTTGTGGAAGAACGGCGACTGGCCGCGGCCTTCGCCGGCGATGACGATCTTGTTGGTGGTGGTCAGCGTTTCGCAGCCGAGGCGCGTATTGATCGCGCTGTCGTCGGCGATGCCGAGCTTGATGTCGTTTTCAAGAAATGCGTCGAGCACCGCGTCCGAGATCTGATCGCAAACCTTGTCCGGATGGCCTTCGGAAACCGACTCGCTGGTAAACAGAAAATTCTTGTGCGCCAAGATGAACCCCTCCCGTGTCCGCGGTGTCAGACCGCGTCCGTTTCACGTTCGGGGGAGGTTCTTACAGTGGTCGCGTGCAACGTCAAGGTGCGGGCGAAGTTGGGCAATAACCACGGGGCCGGCGAGGGACGTTGCGGGTCGCCAAGATCGGAATGGGACGGCCGGCCAGTTTGAGCCGGTTGCCGGGAAAATCGGCAAGGCGTGCTTAAAGAGTGGCGTGGCGGGGGACAAAGCCCCCCGCTAGGGTCAGGACTCATTGATCACAGCCAGAAGATGACGACTGCAGCAATGCAGATTGCTGACATGAAGGTGTGGGCGCATCGGTCGTAACGGGTATGGATACGTCGCCAGTCTTTGAGCCTGCCGAACATATTCTCGATCCTGTGA
>CAMBQQ010000063.1 GCA_945870035.1 Rhizobium sp. Q54
AGTAGGTATTAGTAAGCCTGCCGGGCCGGCCGGTCGGTCGGCGGCGCGCGGAAGGCTTCGCTGGTCGCGTTGCGCGTCACCCGGCTCACCGCCCGGTTCATGCGCCGCTCAATGGCGCGTTCGCTCAGAAGCGTGGTCGGGTCTTCCCACAGCGGCGTCGAGAAGGCGTCGTGGACGTCCGAGCGGGTCAGTCCGATATCGGCGAGCATGCGCCCGTCGAGGCTGGCCAGCATCTTGGCGTCATGGCGATGGCGCAGGGCGCGGGCGACGACTTTGGAGGTTGCGACGGCCGGGGCCAAAAGGGTGGCAAATACGCGCGCCAGGGTCCCGGCGGCGATGGGCATTGCGGGGTATTGGGCGGTCGTCGACATGGCAGTCTCCATAGGGTCCACGGATCAAAGCGTTCATCGCTTTCATTCCGGCCCGCAGCCACCCGGTTTCAGGCGTGGTCTGGCGAAGCACCTTGTATATGCGCGCGCCCTATTGATTAGTGAAACGAATGTTTTTAATCTGACCGATCAGGAATGCTGATATTAACGAATGTGGCGCGGCGGCCGAAAACTTGACCCGAAAATCTGCAACCGGAACAATAGGTTGTTTTTCCTTGTGCAGTTTTGTGGCCTGCTCAAATTAACGCCGAGCCTCGACAAATTGGGATACCTGCCATGACCTCGCTCCTCGACGTCGACCAGCTCCGCACGTTTGTCGCCATCGCCGAAACCGGCAGCTTCACCAAGGCGGCGGAAGTCGTGAACAAGACCCAGTCCGCCGTCTCGATGCAGATGAAACGGCTGGAAGAGCGGCTGGAGCGGCCGATTTTCGCCCGTGACGGCCGCGCGTCGAAGCTCACTGACGACGGCCAGCGCCTGCTCGATTACGCGCGGCGAATCATCAAGCTCAATGTCGAGACCATCGCCGCCTTCTCCGACGCCGAGCTGTCCGGCCGCGTCCGGCTCGGCGTGCCGGACGACTATGCCGACCGCTATCTGCCGGAAATCATGGCGCGATTCTCGCGCGCCTATCCGAGCGTCGAATTGTCGGTGATCTGCGAGCCATCGGTTGATCTGCTTGAGCGCATCGACGCCAACGAGATCGATCTCGCCATCGTCACCAATTGCGAATCCAAGCGCGCCTCGGAAACCTTCCGCCGCGAGCGGCTGCTGTGGGTGACCTCGAACCGGCACGCGACGCATAGCGAAGAACGCCTGCCGCTGGCGCTGGGACGGCCGACCTGCAGCTGGCGGCGGTCGGCCGTCGACCGGCTGGAGACCATGGCGCGGCCCTATCGCATTTTGTATTCGAGCTCGAATGCCGGCGCGGTCGCCGCCGCCGTGTTGGCCGGCTTTGCCGTGTCGGTGCTGCCCGAGTCCGGACTTCGCCCCGGCATGCGCGTGCTGACCGCCGCCGACGGCTTCCCCGAACTGCCGAGTTGCCATATCGGCCTGGTGCGCAATGCGCACGAAGGTTCGACGCTCGCCGACGCTCTGGCGGAGCACATCATTTTGTCGCTCGATAACCTGTCGGAGTCGGTGCAGGCGGCGGAGTAAGATTTCGTCATTCCGGGACGGGCCTGAAAGGCCGGACCCGGAATCCAGATATCCGAAAATGCTATCCATGTTTCTGGATTCCGGGTTCGCACGCTGATGCGTGCGCCCCGGAATGACAGTCACGATTTCGGCGCGCGCAGTATCAGCACATTGCCGATCAGCACCGCGGCAAGGCCGGCTGCCGCAATGAGCGTCCACTGGTAATTCTCGGCGAAGGTCGACACCAATAGCGCGACCACCGGATACATCACCGTAGTATAGCCGGTGCGCGCCGCGCCGATGCGGCCGAGCAGCGTGAAGTAAACGGCGAAGGCAATGAACGAGCCGGCGACGCCGAGATAGAACAGACCGCCAAGATAAGTGGCGCTCCATTCGATGGTGAACGTATCGCCGCGAACAAGCGCGAACAGGGTGACGAAGCTGGCGCCGTAGCTCATGCTCCAGGCAGTCGAGGCGAAGACCGGCAATTTGCGCCGTTGCGCCGCCACCGACACCATGTTGCCGGTGCAGAACGACAAAGTGCCTCCTGCCGCAAACACAAGGCCGAGGAAGCCTGTGCTGTCCAAGCGCAGGCCGCCCAATTCCGGATAGAACATGGCAGCGACGCCGGCGACGCCAAGAGCGCCGCCAATAACGATTCGCCGCTCGATGCGCGCACCGAACACGATTGCGCCGAGGATGATGTTGCCGACCGAAGCCAGCGAGAAGGCGATGGACAAAAGCCCCGACGCGACGTGCTGCGCCGCATAATAGAACAGCACGAAATTGGTCGAGAAGATCGCAACGCCGAGCCCCAGGAAGTAGCGATGATCGGCCAACGCAAACCACAGCCGCTCGCCGCGCAGAAAGGCCAGCATGAACATCAGCGGGGCGGCGATGACGAAGCGCCAGACGATCGACACCGCCGGCGCGACTTCGCCGACCTGATAATGCATGGCGATCCAGGACAGGCCCCAGACCAGCACCGAAGTGGCGTAAAGCCCGTAGTCGAACGGCGTCAGCGCCCGCACATTCGGATCACGATTGGCCGTGGGTTGTTGCGGCTGCGTCATTCCGGCCTAGCAAATCTCCGCTGCTGTCGCATCCAGCACTCGAACCAGATCGGCGGGTGCAAGCTCGACCTGCAAGCCACGCCGGCCGCCATTGGCGACGATCAGCGGAAACGACATGGCCGACTGCTCGATGAACACGCGCGCGCGTTTCTTCTGGCCGAAAGCGGAAATGCCGCCGACATGATAGCCGGTGATGCGCTCGGCTTCGGCCGCTGGCAGCATGGCGCAGCTTTTTACCCCGGCCGCCTGCGCCAGCTTTTTCAGATTCACTTCGCGGTCGGACGGCGCCAGCACGCAAATGACCTCGTTACCGGCTTTCGCCATCAAGGACTTCAACAGCCGCGCCGGCTCAATGCCCAAGGCCTCAGCCGCCTGCATGCCGATGCGGGCGGCGTTCGGGTCGTAATCGTATTCGTACAGCTTGAAGGCGACGCCGGCTTTCTCAAGCGCCAGCGTGGCCGGCGTGGATTTGGCCATGGCAGGACCCTAATAAACATACTCGTCGAAAATCGGTTCGACCGAACCCTTCCACTCGCCGTGGAATTTTTCCAGCAATTCTTCCGCCGGAGTGATGCCGCGCGCGATCGATTCTTCGAGCGGCCGCAGATAGCGCGTCTCGTCGCGGCCGTTCTTGTCGAAATGCTTGCGGCGCGCCAAGCCGCGCGAAGCAAAGCGCACGGTCTCCTGCGCCAAAGTCAGCATGTTGCGGCCGCGGATCTCGGCGCGGAAGCCGAGCTTCGGCACGTCGTCGCGCAGCTTCTGACGCTCCTCGGCGCTCCAGTCCTTGACCATGTCCCAGCAGGCGTCGAGCGACACGTCGTCGTAGAACAGCCCGACCCAAAACGCGGTGAGCGACGGCAGCCGCCGCCATGGCCCGCCATCGGCGCCGCGCATTTCCAGATAACGCTTGAGCCGCACCTCCGGGAATATCGTGGAGAGATGATTGGCCCAGTCGGAAATGGTCGGGCGCTCGCCCGGCAAAGCATCGAGCTTGCCGGCGAAAAAATCACGGAACGATTTGCCGGCGACATCGATATAGGTGTCGCCGCGCTTGATGAAGTACATCGGCACATCGAGCGCGTAATCGACATAGCGCTCGAAACCCATGCCGTCTTCGAAGGCAAAGGGCATCATGCCGGCGCGGTTGTTATCGGTGTCGCGCCAGATTTCCGAGCGCATCGACAACAGGCCGTTCGGCTTGCCTTCGGTGAACGGAGAATTGGCGAACAAAGCGGTGGCGACCGGCTGCAAGGCCAGCGACACGCGCAGCTTTTTGACCATGTCGGCTTCGCTAGCGAAGTCGAGGTTCGCCTGCACCGTGCAGGTGCGGTACATCATGTCGAGGCCGCGCGAACCGACCTTCGGCATGTAGTTGGTCATGATCTTGTAGCGGCTCTTCGGCATCACCGGAATTTCGCCGCGGCTCCAGTTCGGCGTCATGCCGAGGCCAAGGAAGCCGATGCCCAGCGGCTTGGCCACTTCGCGCACCTGCGCCAAATGCGCCATTAACTCCGAGCACGTCTGATGCACGGTTTCGACCGGAGCGCCGGACAGTTCGAACTGGCCGCCGGGCTCCAGCGAAATCGCGCCGCCGCCGGTAACATCGAACAGGCCGATGATGTTCTCGCCGTCCATGATCGGCTCCCAGCCGAGCAGGCCGTGCATGCCTTCGAGAATGGCGTGGATGCTTTTGCGCCCGGCATAGGGCACAGGCCTGTGCCCATCGAGCGTAAACACGAACTTTTCGTGCTCGGTGCCGACGCGAAACTGCGCCTTCGGCTTGTTGCCCGCCTCGAACCACGCGACGAGTTCGTCGCGAGTCTCAATCGGGGTCATATCGATCTGGTCGCGCGCCATGCAGGGTTCCGGAAAAAAGAGGCGCGACCTTAAACATGGGGCGGGCGAAAGGGCAATGCGGGAAAGATCAAGCCTGGATCATGGCAACTTGACGTTTTCACCGGGCCAAAGCAGGCCGTTTGACACGGCATCATACCTTCCGAGCGGCGGAAGCGGCCGATTTCGCGCCGCGCTCATACCAGCCTCGGCTGCGATTGACGATATAGACCACTGTCAGCATGACCGGAACCTCGATCAGGACGCCGACGACCGTCGCCAAAGCGGCGCCCGAATTGAAGCCGAACAGGCTGATTGCGGCAGCCACCGCCAGTTCGAAGAAATTGCTGGCGCCGATCAGCGCCGAAGGTCCGGCGACGCAGTGCTGCTCACCGGCCATCCGGTTCAGCAGATAGGCCAGCCCGGCGTTAAAATAAACCTGAATCAGGATCGGGACGGCCAGCAGCAGGATGACGAGAGGCTGCGCGAGGATCTGGTCGCCCTGAAAGCCGAATAGCAGCACCAGAGTCGCCAGCAATGCCACAAGCGACAGCGGCTGCGATCTTGCGAGCAGCCGCGCCAGCGCGTCCGGGCCGCCCGACGCCAGCACACTGCGGCGCAACAGTTGCGCGACGATCACCGGCACGACGATATAGAGTCCGACCGACAGCACCAAAGTATCCCACGGCACCGTAATGGCCGACAGGCCGAGCAGCAAGGCGACAATCGGTGCGAAGGCGAACACCATGATAACGTCGTTGAGCGCGACCTGCGACAGCGTGAAATGCGGCTCGCCTTTGATCAGGTGGCTCCACACGAACACCATCGCGGTGCACGGCGCCGCCGCGAGCAAAATGAGGCCGGCGATGTAGGAATTGATCTGTTCCGCCGGCAGATAGGGCCGGAACAGATAGCCGATGAAGAGCCAGCCGAGCAGCGCCATCGAAAACGGTTTGACCGCCCAGTTGATGAACAACGTGACGCCGATTCCGCGCCAGTATTCGCGCACCCTCGCGAGTGCGGCGAAATCGATCTTGATCAACATTGGAATAATCATCAGCCAGATCAGCACCGCAACCGGCAGATTGACATTGGCGATTTCGGCAGCCCCGATGGCCTGGAAGACCGGCGGCATCAGATTGCCGAGTGCAACGCCGACAACGATGCAAAGCACAACCCAGAGCGTCAGATAGCGTTCGAAGGTGGACATCGAATCTATTTCAGGCCGTTTGCTGATACGGCGCGGACGATGACGTCCCGGCCGGAAGCAGAAATGTCACAAGCCAGCATATCGTCAGCATCGCCGCAGAGCCAATGAGACAGGCCGTCATGCCTGCCATCTGATAAAGCACACCTGACAGCACGATGCCCATTAGACGCCCCGTTTCATTGGCAGCGTAATAGAAGCCGACATCCTCCGCCGCCTTTTCCGATCCGGCATAGGCCAGGATCAGATACGAATGCAGCGACGAGTTGACCGCAAAAGGCAGCCCGAACAGCGCCAGGCCGCAGACCAGAACGATGTCCGGCCGCCACAGTCCCGGCATCTGCATCACGATGACGAGAACGATCGGAACGGCGGCGAGCAATCCGGCCCACAACCGCGCCGCGGGAATTTCGCGGCTCAAGCCATCGGCGCTGCGCATCACCAATACGGGCGCAATGGCCTGGATGACGCCATAGGCTATGGTCCAGGCGGCGAGGAAGCCGCCGACTTCGAGGAAGCGCCAGCCGCTGGCATAGAGAAAAACCGGCAGGCCGACGACGAACCAAACATCGCGGGCGCCGAACATGAAGATGCGCGCGGCGGCGAGCAGATTGACGCCGCGCGATTTGCCGAACAGTTCCTTGATGCTTTTCGACGATTTGGTTTTGCCAAGAGCGCGCGGCAGCAGCGCAAGGCCGGCGGCGAGGATGACCGCGAGAAGGCCCGCCATCAGCCAGAGCGCGACTTGGAAACCGGCGATTTCGAGCAGCAGGCCGCCGACAAAGAAGCCGATGCCTTTCATCGCGTTCTTCGAGCCGGTGAACCAAGCGACCCAACGGAATAGTTGCCCGCTGCCTTGCGCGGCCGTCGCCTTGATGGCTGATTTCGACGCCGTCTTGGTGATATCCTTAGCGACGCCGGCGATACCCTGCGCGGCCACGACCCAGACAACCGAAGCGACGGCGCCCCAGCCGGGATCGAGCAGCGACAGCATGATGAGGCCGGCGATCTGCAGCGCCTGCCCGACCGCGAGCATGCGCGGAATGCCGAACCGCGACGCGAGCCAGCCGCCACCGAGATTGGCGGCAATGCCAGCAGCCTCATAAAGCAGAAACAGGAACGCGAGCGCGAGCGCGAACGGCGTGTAGCCGAGCCGAAAAAAATGCAGCAGCACCAGCATGCGCAACGCGCCATCCACCAGGGTGAAGCCCCAGTAGGACGCGGTGACGACGAGATAGTTTCTGGCCGCCGACATCAAACGCCGGCTTTCAGGACGATATTGGCAAGATCAACCATGCGGCAGGCATAGCCGACTTCGTTGTCGTACCAGGCATAGACCTTGAGCAGCGTATCGTCGGTCAGCATCGTGCTCGGCGCATCGACAATCGAACTGCGCGTGTCGTTGTTGTAATCGGCCGACACCAACGGCCGCACCTCGAAACCGAGAATGCCGGCCAGCGGGCCAGCGGCGGCAGAAGCGAACAGGTCGTTGACTTCGCGCTCGGTCGAGGGACGATTCAGCTCGAACACGCAATCGGTCAGGCTGGCGTTGAGCACGGGAACGCGGGCGGCGTGGCCGTTCAGTTTTCCCTTCAGCTCCGGATAAATCAGCGCGATGGCGGTGGCGCTGCCGGTCGTGGTCGGCTGCATCGACAGCATCGCCGAGCGCGCGCGCCGCAGATCCTTGTGCGGCGCATCGACGACCACGTTGGTATTAGTCGGATCGTGGATGGTCGTGATCTGGCCATGGCGGATGCCGATCGACTCATGAATCACCTTCACCACCGGCGCGAGGCAGTTGGTCGTGCAGGAGGCCGCCGTTATCAGCCGATGACGTTCCGGATCATAGAGCCCGTCATTGACGCCGACGACGATATTGAGCGCGCGGTCGTCCTTGACCGGCGCCGCGACGATGACGCGCTTTACGCCGCGGTCGAAATAGGCCTGAAGCTGTTCCGGCTTCAGGAATTTGCCAGTGCATTCGAGAACGATATCGCAGCCGAAATCTCCCCAGGCAACGTCGCCTGGTTGCGCCGCCGCGCTGAAACCCAGCCGCTTCCCGTCGATGACGATGGCGCTCTCGTCTTCGACGTTGAAGGCCGCGTGCCAGCGGCCATGGATACTGTCGAACTCGAGCAGGTGCGCGGTCGCGGCCGCGCCGCGGCGAATTCCGCCAAAGGCCGCCCGCAACGCAAGCCGGCCGATGCGGCCCATGCCGTTGATGCCAATAGCCATACCTTAAAACTCCGTCGAAGCTAGACGCGCGCGGTGTCGCCGATCTCATCGAGCCGCGCCTTGAGGGCGAGTTTGTCAAGCGTGGAAAACGGCAGGCTGGTGAAGGACTCCATCCGGCGGCGGATCATGGCGTAGAGCTCGTTGAGCAGCGTCGTGCGCTCGGTGGGCGAGCCGGTGAACTTGGCCGGATCCGGCAGCGGCCAGGCGGACGTCAGGGCCTTGTCGCCGAAGTCCGGACAGACCTGACCGTCCAGCGTGTCGCAAAGCGCGATGACAAAATCCATGCGCGGCGCGCTGGGACCGGCGAATTCATCCCATGACTTGCTGCGAAGCTTGCTGACGTCATGGCCGAGCGACTTGAGCCGCTCGATCACCTCGGGCATCGGTTGCGCGGCCGGCTGCGAACCGGCCGAATAGGCGTTGAAGTGGCCCTTGCCGATCTTTTGCAGCAGCGCTTCGGCGATGATCGAGCGGGCGGAATTCTGCGTGCAGAGAAACAGCACGTTGAACGCGGGCGACAGTGCTTGCTGTGTCATGTCTTCGACCTCTTCTGGGACAAGCCGGGCGAGATCGCCGCACAATTCCGGCCGGCCATGGCAGCAGTCGCTGGCCATGAACCGGATGAGCCCACGAAACCCCCGGATATCGGCCCGGTAGTTCATCACCCGTCCGTCGCGCTCGACCTTGATAAGGCCGGCGTTGAGCAGGACGGCGAGATGGGTGGACATCGTGTTGTGCGGGACCTCGCAGGTGGTGGCTATTTCGCCCGCAGGCATGCCGTCCGGATGGACGGCGAGCAGCTTGCGGAAAGCTTTGAGCCTCGTCGGCTGAGCGAGCGCGGCGAAAGCATCTTGGGCTTGCGAATTATCCATATGTCGAGACATATCGACATATTATGACAAACCAATGACGTCGGCAAGCGCCAAACAGCTGCCGAAGCAAGCGCGACGAGACCGCGCTGCCTTACTTCATTTGGTAAGTTGTGGAGCGGCTCAGCCGGCCTTGGCTGGGCCGGCAGCTTCGCTGCGGCCAATGTCGTTGAGGTGCGACGCGAGCGCCATTCGGTCCAGCTTGGCCACCGGCAGCGCCAGCAAAAGCTCGACGCGCTTGCGCAGCATACCGAAGGCGACGTCGAAAGCCGCGGCGATTTCGGCGTCGCTGGCGGCGACTTTCGCCGGATCCGGAACGCCCCAATGCGCGGTGATCGGCTGGCCCGGCCATTCCGGCGGCGCCTCGCCGGCCGCCACGTCGCACACCGTAAAGACGAAATGCAGGTTCTCCGCACCGTTCTGGGCGAAGTCGGACCAGGATTTCACACTTAGGTCGTCGAGATCGTAGCCGAAGTTTTTCAACACTTCGACGGCATGCGGGTGCAGTTCAGGCTGCGGATCTACGCTGGCGGCGAAGGCCTGGAATTTGCCGGCGCCTTCGCGGTTGAGAATGGCTTCGGCCATCACCGAACGGGCCGAATTGCCGCTGCAGAGGAAGAGAACCTTATGCACTTCGGACAAATTCAGTCTCCCCCGATACGCCGAGCTGCGGAAAGAAGCGAGATTTATCGGCGCCGGATGACGGATCGATGACAGCGCCGCGCCGGGCCGTTTGTTCGGTGGACAGCGCGGTAAAATTGCGCCCTGCACGCCAAGGTTCACATTTCGTTCTTTTCCGTTGCCGTCGGATGCTCTATTGCTTCGGCCATGACGCAATTCACCCCGCACCAGGACGACGCTCTCAAGGCGGTCGCCGACTGGCTCAAGGCCAAGCCCGGCACCGGCAACACGCCGCAGGTGTTCCGGCTGTTCGGCTATGCCGGCACCGGCAAGACCACGCTCGCCACCCATATCGCCGACGCGGTCGACGGCGAGGTCAAGTTCGCTGCCTTCACCGGCAAGGCGGCCTCGGTCATGCGCGGCAAAGGCTGCCGCGGCGCCACCACGATTCACTCGCTGATCTACCGCGCCCGCGAGAGCGGCGAGGAAGTGCCGAACTTCGATCTGTGGGACGAAGCGCCGGCCTCCAAGGCCGAGCTGATCATCATCGACGAATGCTCGATGGTCGATGCCGAACTGGGGCGCGATCTCTTGTCTTTCGGCGTCCCCTTGCTGGTGATCGGCGATCCGGCGCAGTTGCCGCCGATCCAGGGCGGCGGTTTCTTCACCGAGCAGGAGCCGGACGCGATGCTGACGGAAGTGCACCGCCAGGCGCGCGACAATCCGATCGTGCGGCTGTCGATGGACATTCGCGCCGGCGATTATCTCGAGCCCGGCCGCTACGGCGAAAGCGAAGTCGTGCTGAAAGCCGATCTCGATCCGCAGCGCGTGCTCGACGCCGACCAGGTGCTGGTCGGCCGCAACAATACGCGGCGCGCCTATAACCAGCGCATGCGACAGCGCCGCGGCTTCACCGATACGATGCCGGAAGCCGGCGACAAGCTGGTCTGCCTGCGCAACAACCGCAAGAAGGGCCTGTTCAACGGCGGCCTGTGGAGCGTCAAGGAGCGCGGCGGCAAGAAAGGCATCATGACGATGCGGCTGCTGCCGGACGACGAGACCGCGACGCGCGGCGTCAAGGTGTCGGTGCGGCCGGAATGCTTCGTTGGCGGGCTCGAGCAACTCGACTGGCAGCGCCGCAAGCCGTATGACGAATTCGACTACGGCTATGTGCTGACCGTGCACAAGTCGCAAGGCTCGCAATGGGACGACGTCGTTCTGTTCGACGAGAGCTTCGCGTTTTCGGAGAGCCGCGAGCGCTGGCTTTATACCGGCGTCACCCGCGCGGCGAAGCGGCTGACGATCGTGATGTAGCTTCTTCTTACCCTCTCCCCTTGTGGGAGAGGGTGCCGAGCCATAAGCGTCTTCGACGCGCTATGGCGAGGCGGGTGAGGGGTCGGAGCCGAACCGAGAGGCTGACCCCTCACCCGGCTCGCACTTCGCTATCGCTTCGTGCGATCCACCCTCTCCCACAAGGGGAGAGGGTAAGAGAAATAGACGCCTTGCTATAAAGTCCCTTCGCGCTCGAAATGCTCGCGCAGCAGTTTCATGTTGCGGCGGTTGGCGCGGAACATGACGTCAAAGGCGTCGCCCACCAGCGGCACGGCGCCGACCAGCCCGTCAAGCGCCACATTGCCGACCATGCGGACAATGAGGTGCTTCGGCGCGCCAAGGGCGTGCGCCTCCTTGACCATCCACAGCGAGATCAAGGTCGTCACAGTATCGCCGATGCCCGGCGCCAGGCCGATCAGTGCGTCGAGGCCGACGGTAATGCGCGTGCCGGGAATAACGACCGCCGAATCCATCAGATTGGCGATCCAGTCGAGCCGCTCCAGCGCAGCGCGGCGCGCAAAATCGCTCTGCGACGGGCGAGCGCGGTGTGTCTGGCCGGTGCGATTGCGCGGCGGGGTGATGTCGATGATGCGTGTCTGTGCCATGCCACCATAAGTAGGATGGGCACGGTTTTGTTCAATGCATGTCAAATGACATGCATTCTGCCCTCTCCCCTTGTGGGAGAAGGTGCCGAGCGAAGCGAGGCGGGTGAGGGGTCGGAGCCGGACCGAGAGACTGACCCCTCACCCGGCTCGCACTCGCTGCGCTCGTGCGATCCACCCTCTCCCACAAGGGGAGAGGGTAAGAAAGAGCTACGCCGCCTTCTTTTTCTCTGGCGCGAAGCGGCCGTAGAAGCTCTCGCCCTTCTCGGCCATGTCGACGAGCAGCTTCGGCGGCGCGAAGCGCGCGCCGTATTTGGCCTCGAGCCTCTTGCACAGAGCGACGAACTTCTTCGTCCCCATCATGTCGATATACGACAGAGTGCCGCCGGAGAACGGCGCAAAGCCGAAGCCGAGGATTGAGCCGACATCCGCCTCGCGCACGTCGGTGACGACTTTCTCCTCGAAGGTACGCGCCGCCTCGACCGCCTGCGTGACGAGGAAGCGCTGCTTCAGTTCCTCGACGTCGATGGCGTCGATTTCCTGAGCGGTCAGTTTCTTCGGCAAGAGATCGGCAAGGCCGGGCCACAATTTCTTGGGCGCGCCGGCCGGGTAATCGTAGAAACCCTTGCCGTTCTTGCGGCCGAGGCGGCCCTGCTTCTCGACCATGTTTTCCAGCAAGATCTTCATGCCGGGCTCGACCGCGTCGGCGCCGAGATCGGCTTCCGTTGCGCGCACGATCTTGAGACCAAGGTCGAGCGCGGTTTCGTCGTTGAGCGACAAAGGCCCGACCGGCATGCCGGCCATGCGCGCGGTGTTCTCGATCATCGCCGGCGGAATGCCCTCGAGCAGCATCAAGTGGCCTTCCTTGATGTAGTTGAGCACGCAGCGATTGGCATAGAAGCCGCGCGAATCGTTGACGACAATCGGCGTCTTGCGGATGGCGCGGATGTAGTCGAGCGCGACGGCGAGCGCGCGGTCGCCGGTTTCCTTGCCCATGATGACCTCGGTCAGCATCATGATCGCCACCGGCGAGAAGAAATGCACGCCGATGAAACGTTTCGGATCCTTGAACTCGGCGGCCAGCGAGGTGATCGGCAGCGTCGAAGTGTTGGAGGCGAAAATGGCGGTGTCGGAAATCACCGCCTGGATTTTGGCAATGACATCGGACTTCACCTTGCGATCCTCGAACACTGCCTCGATGATCAGGTCGCAATCCTTGAGCGACGCATAGTCGGCCGACGGCGTAATCTTTTCCAAAAGGGAATCGCGCTCGGCGCCCTTCATGCGGCCTTTCATGACGCGGTCGCTCAGCGACTTGTGCAACGCCGCCTTACCCTTGTCGGCGGTTTCCTGATCGCGATCGACCAGCACGACCGCGAGGCCTGCGGCGGCACTCACTTGCGCAATGCCGGCGCCCATGAAGCCGGCGCCGACAATGCCAACCTTCTTGATGTTGGTGGCCGGCTCGTTGGCCGGGCGGCGGGCGCCCTTGTTGAGGTCCTGCATGTTGACGAACAATGTGCGGATCATGCTGGCGGCTTCCGGCGTGCGCACGATCTTGGCGAACCAGCGCGACTCGATACGCAGCGCGGTGTCCATGTCGACTTGCAGACCTTCATAAACGACTTGGAGAATCGCGCGGGCGGCCGGGTAATTGTCATAGGTCTCGCGGCGATAGATCGCGTTCGCCGCCGGGAACGTCATCATGCCGGCCTTGGAATAGACCATGCCGCCGGGCAGCTTGAAGCCTTTGACATCCCACGGTGCCTCGCCTTTGCCGCCGGCTTTGATCCAGTCCTTGGCGGCCTTGATGAGATCGCCCGCCGGCACGACGTTGTCGATCAGTTTCATCGCCTTGGCGCGATCGGTTTTGAGTTGATCGCCCTTGAGCAGGAGTTGCAGCGCATCGGCCGGCTGCATCAAGCGCGCGACACGCTGCGTGCCGCCGGCGCCGGGAAACAGACCGATCTTGATTTCCGGCAGGCCGAGCCGCGTCTTCGGATTGTCGGCGGCGACGCGATGATGACAGGCCAGCGCCAGTTCGAAGCCGCCGCCCATCGCCGTGCCGTTGAGAGCGCAGACGAACGGTTTGCCGGGCGTGTGGCCTTTGTCCTTGGCGGTTGTTTCTTTGCCGCCCTTCTCGATGCGGCGATAAAGCTGCGACAGCTTGCGGCTCTCGTCGAAGACGAATTGCGCCGCCGCCACCTCGCCCTCGCTCTTGACCTTCTGCGCGTAGACCGCGCCCATGCCTTCGAGCATGGTGAGATCGGCGCCGCCGCAGAACGCCTCCTTGCCTGAGGTGATGACCGCGCCCTTGATCGCCGCGCCATTGGCGACCTTGTCGACCAGCGTGCCCAATTCCTCGATCACGCCCATGGTGATGACGTTCATCGAACGGTCGGGCATGTCCCAGGTGATCAGCGCGATGCCGTCGGCGTCGACGTCGAATTTGAAATTGGCCATCAGATATCTGCCCCTATGAGGTGAACGGTTCGCCGTTCTTGCGGGTCACTTTGCGGCTGGTGCCGTCGCGTTCAAACTTCAAATCATGGTCGGGATATTCGGCGACTTCACGGTCGTGACGGGAACCGATTTCGAGAACCACCGCGTCGCTTTGCGAACGGTTGACAAGGCAATGACCGTTGGCGACGCCGGCCTTCCAGCCGGCAGCGTCGCCGGGCTTGAGCACGGTCTCGCCGCCGTCCTCGCACAAGATCACTTCGCCCTCGAGCACATAGACAAACTCGTCTTCGCTCATGTGCCAGTGCCGCAATGACGATGAGGCGCCCGGCTTGAGCCGGCACAGATTGACGCCGAACTGCGACAAGCCGACGGCGTTGCCGAGACGCTGGCGCGAGCGGCCTTCGATCGCCTTGGCGAGATGGGCCGGATAGACGCTCCCGGTTTCGATCTTGATATTGGCAATGTCGATCTTGGGCATTCTTTT
Organism: Rhizobium sp. Q54; assembly: GCA_945870035.1. GTDB lineage: Bacteria > Pseudomonadota > Alphaproteobacteria > Rhizobiales > Xanthobacteraceae > Pseudolabrys. The sequence continues at coordinate 14,246 of CAMBQQ010000063.1, forward strand.
CCTTTCACCTCTCCGCAAACGGGGCGAGGGAAAATCAAACCCTCTCGATGATCGTCGCCGTGCCCATGCCGGCGCCGATGCAGAGTGTAATCAATGCCGTCGATTTGCCGGTGCGCTCCAGTTCGTCGAGCACGGTGCCGAGAATCATCGCACCGGTCGCCCCGAGCGGATGGCCCATGGCAATGGCGCCACCGCAGACGTTGATCTTGTCGCGCGGAATATCGAAGGCCTGCATGTAGCGCAGCACCACCGATGCGAAGGCCTCGTTCAACTCGAACAGGTCGATATCGGCAATCGACATGCCGGCCTTTTGCAGAACCTTGTGCGTGACATCGACCGGGCCGGTCAGCATGATCGCCGGCTCGGAGCCGATATTGGCGAAGGCCTTGATGCGCGCACGCGGCTTCAGGCCCGCTTTTGCGCCGGCCTCCTTGCTGCCGATCAACACAGCGGCGGCGCCATCGACGATGCCGGACGAATTGCCGGCGTGATGAACGTGGTTGATGCTCTCCAGCTCGGGATAGCGCTGCACGGCAACCGCATCGAAGCCGGCCATTTCGCCCATTTGCACGAAGGACGGCTGCAACGAAGCCAGCGACTGCATCGTCGTCGACGGCCGCATGTGCTCGTCTTTATCGAGAATGGTCAGGCCGTTGACGTCCTTGATAGCCATCACCGAATTCTTGAAGCGGCCTTCTTCCCAGGATTTGGCGGCGCGCTGCTGGCTCTCGACCGCGTAAGCATCGACGTCGTCGCGCGAGAAGCCGTACTTAGTGGCGATCAGGTCGGCGGAAATGCCTTGCGGCAGGAAATAGGTCTCAACCGCGATGGTCGGATCGACCGGCCAGGCGCCGCCGGCGGCGCCGATGCCGACGCGGCTCATCGATTCGACGCCGCCGCCGATGGTGAGATCGTGCTGGCCGGACATGATCTCGGCCGCGGCGAAATTCACCGCGTCCAAGCCGGAGGCGCAAAAGCGGTTGATCTGGATGCCGGGCACGCTGTCGCCGAGGCCGGCGACCAGAGCCGCGGCGCGGGCAATATCGCCGCCGGCTTCGCCAACCGGATCGACGCAGCCCATGACGACATCGTCGATCTGTTTCGGATCGAGACTGTTACGGTCCTTGATCGCGGCGAGCGTCTGCGCCGCCAGATTGAGCGCGGTCACCTCGTGCAGCGATCCGTCGGCCTTGCCGCGGCCGCGCGGGGTGCGGACGGTGTCGTAGATGAATGCATCGGGCATCGGCAGCCTCCAATCAATTGCCGCGCGAGCTTACAAACTCCGCGCGATCAAAAGCTTCATGATCTCGTTCGTTCCCGCATAGATACGCAGCACGCGCGCATCGCGGTAGAGGCGCGAGATCGGATATTCGTCCATAAAACCATAGCCGCCGAAAAGCTGCAGGCAGCGGTCGATCACTTTTGCCTGCGTGTCGGTCAGCTTATATTTGGCCATCGACGCCGTGACCGTGTCGAGCTTGCCCTCGACATGCTGGCCGATGCAATGGTCGAGAAACACCTTGGCGATGGTGACTTCGGTCTTGCATTCGGCCAGTTCGAACTGTGTGTTCTGGAACTCGATGATCGCCTTGCCGAAAGCCTTGCGCTGCTTGACATAATCGACGGTCAGCGCAAGTGCCCGTTCCATCATGGCAACCGCGTGTACCGCGACGATGAGCCGCTCCTGCGGCAATTCCTTCATCAGTTGATAGAAGCCCTGGCCTTCCTCGCTGCCGAGCAGCGACTCTGCCGGCAGCTTGACGTCGTCGAAAAACAGTTCCGACGTGTCGGCTGAATCGAGGCCGAGCTTCTTGAGCTTGCGGCCGCGGCGGAAACCGGGCGCGTCGTCGGTCTCGACCACCATCAAGGAGACGCCCTTGGAGCCGGCCTTTGGGTCGGTCTTGGCGACGACGATAATCAGGTTGGCGTGCTGGCCGTTGGTGATGAAGGTCTTCGACCCGTTGAGCACATAACCGTTGCCGGATTTCTCGGCCTTGGTCTTCACGCCTTGCAGATCGGATCCGGTGCCCGGCTCGGTCATGGCGATGGCACCGACCAGTTCACCGGTAGCGAGTTTGGGCAGCCAGCGCTGCTTCTGCTCTTCGGTGCCGTAATGCAGAATATACGGTGCGACGATACCGGAATGCAGCGGCGCGCCGAAACTGTCGAAAGCGCCGAGCGAGAATTCGCGGTTGATCACCGCCTCATGCGCGAAGCTGCCGCCCGAGCCGCCATACTCTTCCGGCATCGAGGCGCACAAAAGCCCGGCCTGGCCTGCCTTGGTCCAGACATCGCGGTCATAGATGCCGGCTTCGTGCCAGCGATCGACCTGCGGGGTGAATTCGGCCGCAATGAAACGCCGCGCCTGCTCTTCGAGCATGACGAGGTCTTCGGTCATCCAGGGCGGACGCGGCAGGTTGAGCGCTTCCATCGGCGGGGAGTTCTTCGGCACGGGCGTCTTGGCGCGCCATTGGGAGAATCGTTACCCCCAACATAGGGCGAGTGGGCGCTGCGCGCGAGGGGTTAGCTCCTCTCCCTTCACCTCTCCCATAGGGAGAGGTCGGCCGACGGAGCGTGAGCGAAGGCGGCCGGGTGAAGGGTTATGACCTCAATTTGTGTCACTTGCCCCGTCACCCCAACCCTCCCCCCATAGCTCGCCGGACGGCGAGCGTCCGCTCGCCTATGGGGGAGAGGGGGCGCGCATGCATTCGCCGCTGGATCCTACTTCGCCGGGTCTTTCACGTTCTCGATCTTGTCGAACTCGACGTTCTGGAGGGCGCCGCCGACCTTCTCGACCTTGCGGATGTAGACCGTCTGCACGATGTCGCGGGTGGCCGGGTCGATCGAGATCGGGCCGCGCGGGCTTTCCCATTTCATGCCCTTGGCCGCTGCGATCAGACTATCGCCGTCGGCCTTGCCGCCGGTCTTCTTCAGCGTCTCGTAGATCAGGTGCATGCCGTCCCAGCCGCCGATCGAAAACACATCGGGGTTGCGCTTGAAGTCGGCGTTGTAGGCTTTGACGAACGCCTCATTCATCTTCGACTTGTGCTCCCAGCCATAGTGGAACACGGTGATGATGCCGAGGCCGGCGTCACCCATGTTCTTGAGCGCGACGTCGTCCATGGTGATCTCGCCCTGGCCCATCACCTTGACGGTTTTGGAATCCATGCCGCGCTCGGCCAATGCTTTCATGAAAGCCGGCGGCTGCGCGCCGCCCGGGATGAAGACGAAGATCGCTTCCGGGCTGAGATCCTTGGCGCGCTGCACGAAGGCGGAGAAATCCGGATTGGCAACCGGCATGCGCACCGAGCCGACGACCTCGCCGCCGGCGCCCTTGAAGCCCTTCTGGAACCAGGTCTCCGCATCATGGCCGGGACCATAGTCGGACACCATGGTGTAGACCTTCTTGATGCCGCTCTTCACCGCCCAGGCGCCGAATGTATTTTCGAGTTGCGGAATGGTCAGCGACGTGCGCGCGATATAAGGCGACTTGGCGGTGACAGCGGAGGTCGCCGCGTTCATCACCACCATGAACTTCTTGGCTTCGGCGGACACATCGGCGGCGCCGAAGGCTTCCGGCGTCAGCACAAAGCCGGCGAGAATGTCGACCTTGTCACGCACGACAAGCTCTTGCGCCAGACGTTTGGCAACGTCCGGATTCGGACCGCCGGTGTCCTTGCGGATAAATTCGATCTTCTTGCCGGCAACGGTGTCGCCATGCTGCTTGACGTACAGTTTGATGGCGTTATCCATTTGCGCCGAAGCGTCGGCGAACTGGCCGGAATAGGCCATGATCAAACCGATCTTGACGGTGTCCTGCGCCTGTGACGAGGATGACGCCGTCAACACGCCCGCCAGAATCGCAGCCGAGACCAAAACTGATTTTCGCATTCACGCCTCCCATAATGCCGTTCGCTCATTGGCGGCTTGCCGAACAGGCTAGCGCCAAACTTTCCTCCCGTCACGGAGAAGCATGCAGTGCTGGAATTCGCCATCTTCGATCACCTCGACGCCAATGGCGCGCCGTTGGGCAGCTTTCTCGACGAACGGCTGCGGCTGATCGAGATCATGGAGCAAGCCGGTTTTGCCGCCTATCACCTGGCGGAACATCATTCGAGCCCGCTCGGCATGGCCTCCAGTCCCAGCGTATTCCTTGCTTCGGCGATCCAGCGCACCAGCAAAATCAGGCTCGGGCCGCTGGTCTATGTTCTACCGCTGTATCACCCGCTGCGCGTCTATGAAGAAGTCTGCATGCTGGACCACCTCAGTAAGGGCCGATTCATGCTCGGCGTGGGCCGCGGCGGCGCGCTGGTGGAGCACCAGCGTTATGGGATCGAGCCCACCAACGCGTCGGCGATTTATCAGGAAGCCTTCGCCGTGCTGATGAAAGCTTTCGACAGCGACGTGCTGAACTTCGAGGGCAAGTTTTTCACCTTCAAGGATTTCGTCATCCAGGCGAAGCCGTATCAACTGCCGCATCCGCCGATCTGGTACGGCGCGCCTTCGCCCGACGCCATTGCCTGGGCGGTGCCGAAGGCGATCAATGTCGTGTCGCTTGGACCGTCGGCGCGCGCCAAGGCGATCAGCGATCGCTATCGCCAGGACTGGCGCGAACTCGGCCACGACGAGACAAACATTCCGCGCATCGGCATCACCCGGCACATCGTCGTCGCCGACACCGACGCGCAGGCCGAAAAAATCGCCCGCGACGCCTATCCGCGCTGGCGCGCGGCGATGGAATTCCTGTGGAAGCGCTCCGGCCAGGACTTCTCGTTGAAGGAAATCTACCCTGCCGACTTTGACGGCCTGCAGGCCATCGGCCACGGCATCGCCGGCTCGCCGGCAACCGTGCGCAATTACATCGCCAAGCTCGAGCGCGAGGCCGGCATCAATTACGTGCTGTGCCAGATGGCTTTCGGTGACATGAAATTTTCTGATGCGACCCATTCTATTGAGTTGTTCGGATCAAAAGTGATACGGGAGTTTAGATAAAGCTTCCGCGCATATGGCGGCGTGCGCGATATTTGTGCTACCACCGGCCCGCCAGGCCGGGACAAGACAATCATGAACGCAACAGCGGGCGGTTCGACGCCGGAGCTGACCGACTCACCTTATGCATGGTGGCGGCTTTGCGTCGCCATGACGCTCAGCACCATTGGCGGCGTCGGCATGTGGTCGGTCGTCGTTGTCCTGCCGGCCATGCAGACCGACTTCGGCATCGATCGCGGCGCGGCATCGCTGCCCTACACGCTGACCATGTTCGGCTTTGCCGCCGGTGGCGTATTGTTCGGCCAGATCGCCGACCGCGTCGGCGTCACGCTTCCCGTTGTTATCAGCACGCTGGCGCTCGGCGCCGGTTATATCGCCGTCGGCTTTGCGCCAAGCCTGTGGCTGGTGGCGATCGCGCAAGGCGCGCTGATCGGAGTCGGCACCTCGGCGACCTTCGCGCCGCTGATGGCCGATATCTCGCACTGGTTTGTGCGCCGCCGTGGCATTGCCGTGGCGCTCGCCGCGTCGGGCAATTACCTCGCCGGCACGATATGGCCGCCGGTGGTGCAGCATTTCACGGCGGCTTATGGCTGGCGCGAAACCTATATCGGCATCGGCGTATTCTGCCTGGTGACCATGCTGCCGCTGTCGCTGCTGCTGCGCCGGCGCATGGAAACGCGCAACAGCGCCGCCTCGGGCGCCGCGGCGGCGGCGAAACAGGCGGCGCTGCCTTTGTCGCCGCGGACGTTGCAAGTCCTGCTGCTGATCGCCGGTGTTTCCTGCTGCGTGGCGATGTCGATGCCGCAGGTGCACATCGTCGCTTATTGCGGCGACCTCGGTTATGGCGTGGCGCGCGGCGCCGACATGCTGTCGTTGATGCTCGGCTTCGGCATCATCAGCCGCGTCGCTTCCGGCTTCGTCGCCGACCGCATCGGCGGCGTCGGCACGCTGCTGATCGGCTCGGTGCTGCAAGGCGTCGCGCTGTTTCTGTATCTTTGGTTCGACGGGCTGACCTCGCTCTACGTCATCTCGGCGCTGTTCGGCCTGTTCCAGGGCGGCATCGTGCCGTCCTACGCCGTCATCATCCGCGAATATTTTTCGCCGCAACAGGCATCGACCCGCATCGGCCTGGTGATCATGGCCACCATTCTCGGCATGGCGCTCGGCGGCTGGCTGTCCGGCGTCATCTTCGACCTGACCGGCTCGTACCAGATCGCCTTCCTCAACGGCCTCGGCTGGAACCTGGTCAATGTGTCGATCATGACATGGCTCCTGCTGCGCTCGAGACAGAAGCCAGGCGGCTTCGCGCAGGCGGCGGCTTGAAAAATTTGACATGGCGCAAACCCACCATGCGGGCCGCGACTTTGTGTGTCGAATAATACATAGTGCCGGCTGTTGGTTGTCATTGACAGCGGTGGTGCGAACTTCGAAATAAATTCGCGCCAAATCGAAGCAGGACTTTTCTCGATGCAATTTTCTGTCGGACGCCCGGACCTTATCCGCGCGATCAATCAGCGCTGGCTGCTCAAGTTCTGGAAACGGCATGTGCGCGACAGCGGTCTTCCCGACTGGCACGCCGTCGAAACCGAGAACCTGAGCCGGATCGCGGATAATTTGAGCTTTCTGGACGTAACCGGCGAAGGCGAGGCCAAGCGCTTTCGAATTCGCCGCCACGGCCCCGGCATCGCCAAAGTCTATGGCTCGCCAGATTGCAGCGGCCGCTTTCTCGACGAGGTTATTCCGCGTCAGCGGCACCAGACCGGTCTCATGCCTTACTACCGGGCCTACAGCACCGGCGTGCCGGTCTACACGGTCTGCGAGGTAAAGGATAAAGAAGGAAGGCTCATCCTCTTCGAGCGGCTGATACTGCCGTTCAGCAACGGCGGCCCGTCGGTCGGACGCATCATGTCGTCGTTCGAATTCGTCTGCGAAGACGGCTCTTTCGACACCACTGCCCTGGTCAGGCTGCACCAGGGCGCACTGACGCTGCGCCTGTGCGCCATGATCGAAGCGCAGCAGGCGGCGGGAAGCTAGAAAGCCTCGTCCGGCAATTCCATCGTTGACGCCGCGCCCGCCTGAATGCGCGCCAGGCGCGTCGCGGTTTCCGGCAGCATGCGGTCCATGAAGAAGCGCGCCGTCGTCAGCTTGGCGTTGTAGAACGCGGCCTGCCCGTTCGCTTCCGGCAACTTCGCCAGCGACGCTTCGACGATCTTGGCCCACATGAAACCGAGCGCGACCAGCCCGAACAGGTGCATGTAGTCCGTGGCGCCGGCACCGGCATTGTCCGGCTTGGCCATGGCGTTCTGCATGAACCACATCGACGCCTGTTGCAGATGGCCGGCCGCGACGCCGAGCGGCGCGACGAAAGGCTTCATCTTCTCATCGGCTTCTTTTTCTTTCACGAAGGCGCCGAGTTCGCCGAGGAAGGCCATCAGCGCACGGCCGCCATCCTTGCCGAGCTTGCGGCCGACCAGATCGAGCGCCTGAATGCCGTTGGCGCCTTCGTAAATCTGCGCGATGCGCGCGTCGCGCACGAACTGCTCCATGCCGTTCTCGGCAATGTAGCCGTGGCCGCCCCACAATTGCTGCGCCGACACCGCATTGGCGAATCCCAAATCGGTCAGAACGCCTTTAATGACGGGCGTTAACAAGCCGAGCGCGTCGTCGGCGCTTTGCCGTTCCTTGTCGTCGCCGGAGCGATGCGCGACATCGCTCTTGAGTCCCGCCCAAATGACAAGCGCACGCGCGGCTTCGTTGAAAGCCTTGATGGTCATCAAGGTGCGGCGCACGTCGGGATGCACGATGATCGGATCGGCGGCCTTGTCGGGATATTTCGCGCCGGTCAGCGCACGGCCTTGCAGGCGTTCCTTGGTGTAGATGACGGCGTTCTGATAGGCGACCTCGGATTGCGCCAGCCCCTGAATGCCGACGCCGAGACGGGCCTCGTTCATCATCACGAACATCGCATTCAGGCCGCGGTTTTCCTCGCCGATCAGCCAGCCGGTGGCGCCGTCATAATTCATGACGCAGGTCGAGTTGCCGTGAATGCCCATCTTCTCTTCGAGCGAGCCGCAGGTGACGCCGTTGCGATCGCCGAGCGCTCCGTCGTCGCCGACCATGAACTTCGGCACGATGAACAGCGAGATGCCCTTGGTGCCCATCGGCGCGCCTTCGATGCGCGCTAGCACGAGATGGACGATGTTCTCCGCCATGTCGTGTTCGCCGGCGGAGATGAAAATCTTGGTGCCGGAAATCTTGTAGCTGCCGTCGCTTTGCTTGACTGCCTTGGTGCGCAGCAATCCCAAATCCGTGCCGCAATGCGGCTCGGTCAAGTTCATTGTGCCGGTCCAGGTGCCTTCCACCATTTTCGGCAGATATTTCTGTTTCAGCTCCTGCGAGGCGTGCACAAAGATGGCGGCGATCGCGCCCTGCGTCAGGCCCTGGTACATTGAGAACGCCATATTGGCGGAGCAGAAGAATTCGTTGACCGTTTCGGTCATGGTGGCCGGCAGGTTCTGGCCGCCGAATTCCTCCGGCACCGAAATGCCGATCCAGCCGCCCTCGACCACCTGCTTGAAGGCCTCCTTGAAACCTTTCGGCGTGGTGACGCTGCCATCCGGATGGCGCGTGCAGCCTTCGGTGTCGCCAACGCGGTTCAGCGGGGTGAGCACATCCTCGGAAAGCTTGGCCGCCTCGCGCAGAATCGCCTCGATCGTGTCCGGCGTGGCGTCGGCAAAGCCCGGCAGATTGCCGTAGCGCTCGATGTGGAAGACGTCATTGAGCAGAAACAGGGCGTCCTCGACGGGCGCTTTGTAGGTCGGCATCGTTTCTCTCCCCAGCGTCTTAAGCGTTAAGAAATCGTTAGCGTCGGCGCCGGACGGTTCGTTCCCCGGCGTCCCGGCCGGGAATCAGCGCCTGCCATCGAGACTAGGGTCAGGACTCATTGATCACAGCCAGAAGATGACGACTGCAGCAATGCAGATTGCTGACATGAAGGTGTGGGCGCATCGGTCGTAACGGGTATGGATACGTCGCCAGTCTTTGAGCCTGCCGAACATATTCTCGATCCTGTG
>CAMBQQ010000064.1 GCA_945870035.1 Rhizobium sp. Q54
GCCGTGAGACAGAGGGAAAAATGGCTCAATCCGACGCATCTGCGCCTCGGAGAGTAGAAACAAACCATCCATGGCGACGCCTCCTTGCGCCGCCAGTGAATCAATCGACCACCTGATCCGCAAGATATTTAATGGGTCCTGAGCCTAGGAGGGCTTCGACGGCCAACGTCGTCTTGTTGCGCGCGCCCTTGGGGCGGCCCGCATTGCCCTGCGCGAAGGGCCGTCCGCGCGTAGCTGCCGCGTTCTTTCCCGAAGCCATATCGGCGTCTCCTTGAGCTGGGCGAGTAATGTTATAATATAACATTTTGGCGATTGAGTGTCGAGGCGAAAGCAAGCCTCACCGCAGTGGCGGCCCTGGATTAAAAGCCCGCTGGTGACTCACAGCGACTCGTGGAGTCGTTTTAGGTGCCCGTAGCGACCTCATAGCCGCCGGAAAGGAAAACGCGCCAGCGGACTTCTGTGAGTCAGCGCGATTGGGGGGCGTAAGCACTTTTTCCCTCCCCCGAGGGCGGCACTCCACGAAGCCGCCATCGTGCGCCTCTGTTTTTTTTCGAAATCGTTTGGCGATTTATCCGGTGCCGGGATATCCATCTCCGCCAGCGCTGACAGAGCTTTAGCCTCACGGCTGGCACACCAAGCAGGCCAGCAGTTAGAATGCAGCCAGGCGTGGCCTGTGGGTTCGGTGCCGTAGGGCAGCAGCGGATCGTGGGCGTATTCACGATCGCCGCATCGGAGACAGCGCCCAGCCAGCGAGCATTCAGGATTGCGGTTCAGCCATTCGATGACGCAGCAGGCAAGAGCCTGGTCCCCGGCTTGGGCGCGCGGCAACCCACCATCGAACTCGGCAATGCCGCTGCGCTCGTCGAAAAAGGCGCACCAGTCCTCCGCCGACCATCCATCTTCGCGCGGCCTAAGCCACAACACGATTGCGGGCTTGTGCTGCGAAAGCTGCTCCATCACGGCCGGTGGCGGTGCCGCCGCCGCCTCAAGCAAAAGATCATCGCCCTCGACACGAAGTTGTATGCCAGCGGCACGCGCCGCCATGACGACGTTGGCGGCGCTCATATCCGGCCACTCCAGCCCGTGACAGTTTTGCCAACCGACGGGGGAGAGGGCGGTGAAGGCGTTAAAGGCGGTGTTTTGACTGCGACAACCCGCCATGCCGTGCGCCCGTCGGCCTCTGCTTTCTGGAACTCAAAGCCGCCGACGATCCTGTTAGCATTCTTCTTCAGGAGCCAGCCCAGTTTCGCACCATTAATCTCGCCACGTTCCTCAACCGGGAATTCGCGCATCGCATCGAGCAGATTGGGGTGGTCATTTTTAGCCCAATGAACCGCCTTGCGCACTGTCGTCGGGGTCGAGCCGAATACGGCATGCCACTCGACCATTAGGCCACTAAGCGCATCGCCATCAGGATCGTGGCGGACCTGTTCCAGCAGCGCCGTGGCCGGATCGGGGTGCCCGAGCCACATCAGCGGAAATCGGCAATATTCCGACCACGCGCCACTAAAAGTTACGATGCTATCCGCCTGAGCGCGGGGCGAACCAGCCGCACGCCATGCTTGAATGATCGTCAGCACCGCAGCTACGTAATTGCTACGATGCTGCCGAACCTTATCGACCGGAAAACCTTTGTAGGACATCGTCGCAGGCGTCGCGCAGCGCGGGTCTATATGGATCGTCAGCACGCGACGCAGCAGATCGCGTATCGGGCCGACGTTGTTCCCAGACCCCAGAAACAGAGTACGGGTGCTGACCGTCGCCGTCTTACTGACGCCTAAAATGCGGTCGGTGATGTGCTCCGCCGTCAGCATCCGCTTGATTGTGCCGTGCGGTAGCCAATCGGTGTCCATGTCATCAAACTCGATCACCGCCGGGCTGGTCAGCAACAAGGAGAGAATTACCTTGGTTGCCTCCTCCGAGCTGGTCGGATAGCTCACCTTGGCGTTTCCGCCCGGCCCCGCGAAGGCACCAATCAGTTCGCACAGGTAGGTCTTGCCGCTACCGAAAACGGGCGCTCGGACGTGAAACGCCGGAGCATGTGGCAATGTCGGACGCATGACTGCGGTGAAGATCGCCGCAAGCGCAGCTGCCTTGTCGGTGGGGGCCACGAAGTGAAACTCGGTGAGCAAGTCTTCGAGTAAGGTTAGCGCCGCCCGTGCAGCGTCTGGTGTCGGGTCAGGGAGGACAAACTGCCGCGGATCGAACACACCAAAACGCTGTGCGGTCTTGTCGTAGCCCGGTTGCGTGATGAGTTCGCCATCCGACTCCCGAAAATACGGTTGCCGCGCCAGGCCAGCCAATGGTGGCAAGTAGCGGAAATTCTGCGCGTCAAACAGGATGGCGGCGTGCCGCGCTGGCGGATCACAGCGGACCCAGTCTTCCGCGCGCCCGTCGTATTTCTCCCAGGTCGCTGCGACTGAGAGTTCACGCGTCAAAGCCGGTGCGCTGGTCGGCACAATCGCCGGATCACCGCTGGTCGGGTCGGTCGAGACGGAAACAATCAAGCCGCCCGCCCGATAATGCCGACCACGGTTCGACAACTCCTTTTCCGCCGCATCCACGACGCGATCGAGGTCGCCTGCAACCACGCGGATTAACGGCTTGTGCCGCGCCTCTGCGTTGCGCACACCGAGGAATTCGAGCAGCGCCCGGATGTGGTACTTGCCGCGGTGGGAGTGCTGGCAGCAATAGCCGCCAACAGGATAGAGCTCGTCGGGTTCAAAATAGGCCGCGCCCGTGTCCAGTTCGTCGCTATGCTCATGCACCCACGGACAGGTCATGTCGTGCTTCCCCGACCCCAGCGGTGTCTTGTAGAGCCCCCGCATTTTGAGTGCCGCGATGACCGGGTTCTCCGCGGCCTTGGGCGTCAGAACATCGTCGGCGTCATTGCTAATACCGTGCGATGCCCCGTCAGGCGACGCCGATGATTTCGAGGTTTTCTTTGGCCTCCCTGCCGGGGCGAGTTCCAGTTGCAACCGATCTACGATTTCCTGCGGCGTGTAGCGTTTGTCGGGTCGCCATTCGCGCAGGCGACACTGAAACGACACACCGGCTTTGTCGGCATGTTCGGGTTTGCCGTTGATCGCGACAGGCAGCCGCGCCCAGCGGCTCAAGGGACCAGAAGCACCGGCATCGCATAGCCCCGCTTCGATCACCGCATTCAGCAGGCGCACGGCCACCGCGCCGTCGGTGAGTGGCTCAGCGAGAATGATCCCGCCTTGTTGATTGCCGGGGCTCGTCTCGACCAGCCACGAAAACTCGAAGCCGTCCAGACGATCCAGCGGCACCTTGGTGCCAATGTCATCGAGCATCAGGAAATGGCAGGCGGCAAACTGGGCTTTGCGCGCCTTAAACGAGCCGTCCTCTCCGGGGTAGTAGCTAGAACAGCCGAGGTAGTTGTTGGTCTCAGCCGAAAGCCTGTCTGCGGCCAGATCGGCACGGCGGGCGGTCCACCCTCCGAGCTTGGGATCGCCGCTCTTCGAGCACACCGCTGCAAAGGCCCCTTCCGGCACGCGCAGGAAAACTGCCGCGACGAATTCGGCGTTCGTAATTTGGAAAACACCGCCTTCACCGGCTTTACCGGCTTCCACGCGGTCGGTTGAAATAACTGTCGCCGCGTCAGACGGCATTGACGTCTCGATTTTCTCAGCGGTCATGACGAACCTCCGCGGCAACAGAGGCGGTGGGCTTGCCGGTATCGTTTGCAGGGGAAGACATCGTCGGCAGCGCATCGAACCAAGCCCGAGCATTGCCTCTAGGGACCAGCGTGCGGGTGCCGCGTTTCTTGACGATCAAACGACCCGCTTTGACCTCTTCGTAGAAGGCCGTGCGGCCAAGGGCGTACCGTTCGCAGAACTGCGCGACTGTGAAAGCGCCGTCGGCGTCTTGGATGAGGCTCGTTCCGGTAACTTCAACTGCTCTCGTCTTCAGCATGACTTCATTCTCCGTACACGCGTTAGTGCGTACGGGCGAAGATCAGGCAGGCGGGCCGCCAATTAATGGACTAATTACTTAGAGGGCTTCGGGAAGCGGCTACGCGCCCGTTCGATGGATCGCTGGGAGTTACGTGTATATTTTTCCCGCTCTCTAGCTTTGATGCGTACCGGATCGTTTGAGACTTTGCCTAAACTCTCGGCAGCCCGCTTCGCGGTAAGACCTTTTGAATTTGCCGTGAGCCAAGTGGCCTCTATGGTCGCATCCATGGGTTCTTTTTCGGGGCGGCCTTTTGGCCTGTAACCGAAAAACCGCTCCACCCAATTGGCAACCTCGACAAGCCAGTCTTTTGTTAGCTTCGCGTCGATATGCTGCGCAACATCCTCGGGGTGATTTCGAACAATCGCGTTCGATAACTCGTCAAATGCCGGTCGTTTAAATTTACCCTGACGGTCCCGATCGATGTACGGGTCATCTATTCGGGGCCGCCGGGACCTGGAAAACCTACGAAGACGAGCCTTGCGCTTGATCCAGTCCGAAAAAGCTGACGCGTCCTGCTCGGTAAGGGCGGCGGCCGAGTGTAAGGTTGCCACAATCTCTAAAAGATTATCGGAACCGATTGCCTTCAGGAGGCGGCTGGTGCGCGCAGCAGGCACTACCACCCTCCGCCAAAAATGAGCGCCAGAGTTTCTGTCAGGAGCGTCAGCCCCGTCCTCAGCTCACCGGAATAAGTAGTGGGCTTGGAGCTACGCTTTCTCTTGCTTGGCATTGCACCCCCCGTAGCGAGCAGAAGCGCGTTGACTGCACCGCGGCCCTTTATTGGCTGATGGATTTCGCCTTGAACTTGAGGACATTTCCGCTGGCCAAGGCGTCCAGATAGTCGGCCCAGTGGATCATCATGGCACGACGCTCGCCGAGATACTCGGCCCGGTTATAGGCGGCGCGAACGGCATTCTGCTCCTCGTGAGCCAGCTGGCGCTCAACCACGTCGGGGCGGAACCCCATTTCATTGAGCGCGGTGGATGCCATCGCGCGAAAGCCGTGGACCGTCGCACGGCCGTGATAGCCCATGCGGTATAGGGCAAAGAGCATGGTGTTGTTGCTCATGTATCCCTCGCGCGACGGTGAAGGGAACAGGAACGGGCTGTTTTCCGAGCCAGACAGCGAACGAAGCTCTTGAACGATGGCCACCGCTTGCGGCGCGAGGGGGACGAGGTGCTCCCGCTTCATCTTCATACGCTCGGCGGGAATGCGCCAAATAGGTCCGATACCTTCGAGGTTTTCAAACTCCGACCAACGTGCCGCCCGCAATTCACTCGTGCGGGCAAAGGTAAGCACCACAAGCCTTAAGGCCAGCCGGGTACGTGGATCGCCCTCATACACCTCGAGGGATTTGACGAAATTTGCCACCTCATCGAGCGGCATAGCCTTGTGCCCACGCGACTTGAACGGAGATTTGAGGGCTCCCTTCAGGTCGGCGGATGGGTCAGATTTTGCCCGCCCCGTCACAATGGCGTACCGGAAAACTTGGCCGCAGTATTGCCGAAGACGTCGGGCAGTCTCGATGGCACCTCTGTTTTCGACCTTCCTGAGCGCATCCAAAAGCTCCGGAGCATCAATCGCGGCAATAGGGCGCGAACCGATGTGCGGAAAAATATCGGCCTTAAGCCGGGCGAGAAACAAGGCGCAATAGGCGGGCGACAATCTGTTTTGTTGTGTTGTTATCCATTCGTGCGCGACGACATCGAACGTGTTGCCACCCGCGAGCTTAACGGCTCGCTTGGCCGCTTTCTTCACCGTTCCGGGATCAACGTCTTTAGCGAGCGAAACTCGCGCAGCCTCACGAAGATTGCGTGCGTCCGAAAGTGTCACAGCCGGATAAATACCCAGCGCAAGAGTTCGCCGCTTCCCAGCAAACCTGTAGTCCAGCCGCCAATATCGCCCCCCATCTCTCGAAACGAGAAGATACATTCCGCCGCCGTCACTGAGTTTGTAAGCCTTTGCCTTTGGCTTGGCGCTACGAATGCGAGTGTCGGTCAACTGCATGATGAGGTCTCCACGCCTGACGGTATCTGAGCAGCAAGTCTGCCGTATGTACCGTCATAGATACCGTCATTTTCCCCGGCTGCAAGAGGACGAGCACAAGCTTTTACGTACGCCCGCGGAATAATTTAAAATAGAATTCAGATAGTTACGACCACACGCGGTCGCTTGCGAACATTTGCGAACGGCAATGTGGTGGGCCCGGCAGGACTCGAACCTGCAACCAGACCGTTATGAGCGGTCAGATCCAACCAATGAACTTGTATCAATCAATATTGGTTTCGTGCAACGCCGGTGCTTACCAGCCGCTTACTTTTGCGACAGCTAAGTAAGCAGTCAATGCAAATTGTGCTGCAAAATATGGCGCGCCCGAAGAGATTCGAACTCCTGACCCCCAGATTCGTAGTCTGGTGCTCTATCCAGCTGAGCTACGGGCGCTAATGCCGCAACCCGCAGAGGGGCGGCGACGGGGCATAGCTATCGCCTTGCCCCGGCATTGGCAAGCCTAACCGGCCACAGACCCGGTATTTCGTCAAACGGCCTCTATTCGTTAAATGGATGCCCCGGCGGACCAAATCGCCCTCAAGCGCGGGCACGCTCGCCGCGGCGCGTGTCAAGATCGACGGCCCGGTCCGGAATGGCGATGCTGAACGTCGCGCCGATAGTTCCCGGCACCAGTTTGATGTCGCCGCCATGGGCGCGAACCAGTTCGCCGGCGATGGCCAGTCCAAGGCCGGCGCCGCCGGAACGAGTCGAGCCCTGAAACGCCTGGAAAAGATGGGTGCGCGCCCGCTCGGAGACGCCGGGGCCGGTGTCGGAGACTTCGATCACCACGACGCCGCCGTCGCGCCGGCCGCTGATGCGGATCTGGTCGCGCGCCGGGTCGCGCGCGCCGCGCGCCTCCAGCGCCTGCATGGCATTGCGCGCCAGATTGAGGATGACGCGGAATAGCTGATCGTGGTCGGCATCAACCGTGAGGCCGCGCTCAACCGCTACGATCCAGCGGATCGGCACGTCGATGCTCAGGCCGAGCGACTCGTGCACCTCCTCGATCAACGGTTCGACCGCGATCGGCTTTCTCTCGGGCGGCGCTTCCTGCGCCGCGCCGTAGGACAATGTCGACTGGCAGAAGGCGATGGCACGCTCCAGCGCGATCATCAGCTTGGGCGCGAAGCGCTGCACTTTGGGGTCCGGCAGGTTCGAAAGCTGATCGGAAAATAATTGCGCCGACGCCAGGAGATTGCGCAGGTCGTGATTGATCTTCGACACGGCCAGGCCGAGCGCGGCCAGCCGGCTCTTCTGATGCAGCATCGACGCCAGATCGCGTTGCATGGCGCCGAGTTCTTCCTCGGCGGTGCCGATTTCGTCGCGGCGGCCGGATTGCGTAATGACACGCGAGGCATTTTCCGGGTCGGCGCGGAACGCCACCATGTTCGCGGTGATACGGCCCATCGGCCGCACCAGCAGATAATGCAGCGCGAGAAACACGAGCGTCGCGGTGACGCCGGAGATGACCAGAGACAGCAGCAGGATGTTGACCGAGAAGCTCAGCATCGCCGCGCGCAACGGCGCTTCATCGAGGATGATTTCGATGAACTGCCCTTCCGTCATCGGCGCCGGGCCGACAACGCGGATCACATCGGCGGGATCGTCAAAAAGCAGCACCTCGAAAGCATCATTGATGGCGCGCCACCATTTGACGTCGCGCATATCGACATCCTGCTCGATCGCCGACGGCAGGTTAGTGACAGCCAGCAGACGGCGCTGATCGCCCATTTTCACGGCCACGGCGCGCGCGCCGATGCTGTCGAGAATTTTCCTGGCCAGGCTCTCGGGCACCATGCCGCTCGGCGCGGCATCCAGCACCAGCGCCGCGGTGTGCGCGGCCGCGAGCCGGTCGTTGAGCCAGTTCAATCGGAAATTGGCGATGGATGGAACGTAGATCAGGACTTCGGCCACCATCACGAAGACGACGGTGAGCAGCAGCAGCTTGCCGGACAGACCGACACGAACCGGGCGCGCCTGTTGCGGCGGCTCGACGGCCTTGTCGTTGGTAGGCTCGGTGACGGGTTCCAATGCCAGCCTCAGCCGAATATGCGCAGCCAAGCGATGATGCGCCGCAGCAATGGCTTCGTCAAACTGGGCGTAAAATAGTCGATGGCGGCGCGTTTGCCGATTTCCGACAAGGTCGGATAGGGCACCACGATACCCGTCATGGCGCGGATATTGAGCTTTTGCGCGATCGCCAAGGTCCAGGTGGTAATGAGTTCCCCGGCCTGCGCGCCGACGATTGTAGCGCCCAAAATCTGGCCGCGCGTGGTTACGATTATCTTGATATGGCCATGGGTGGCGCGCTCGGCCTGCGCCCGGTCGTTATCATGGTAGGGCCAGCGCAGAATGCGGATCGTGTGGCCGCGCTTGCGCGCTTCCGCTTCGCTTAAGCCCGTTTGCGCCAGTTCCGGCTCTGTATAAGTAACCCACGGGATGACATCGTTGTTCACTTTCACCGGCAGGCGAAACAGCGCGCTGCGGATCACCAAGCCGGCGTGATAATTGGCGGCGTGGGTGAACTGCAACTGGCCGGCGGCGCAATCGCCAATCGCATAGACGCGCCGGTTCGAGGTCTTCAAACCTTTGCCGACCGCAATGCCGGACTTATCGAATTTGATACCGCCTGCTTCGAGGCACAGGCCATCGACCGTCGGTTTACGTCCGGCGGCGACAAGAAGATGCGTGCCTTCGATCGTGTCTTGCTTCTTCTCCTCGCCGTTGGCGCTTTCGATTGTCAGCGTCACTTTGCCCGCAGCATGCGCGACCGACATCACCTTGACGCCGCTGCGCAAGACGATGCCTTCGCGCGTCAACTGGTCGAGCACAATGGCGGCGCATTCCGGATCGTCCTTGGCCAAAGGCTTCGCCGCTTCGCAGACGGTGACGGCGCTGCCGAGACGGCGGAGCGCCTGTGCCATTTCCAGCCCGATTGGTCCACCGCCGATGATGACGAGATGGCCAGGCAACACCTCGAGATCGAAGATGGATTCGTTGGTAAGATAAGGGCCTTGATCGAGGCCGGGGATCGGCGGCAGCATCGGCTTCGATCCGGTGGCGATGACGAAGCGGCGCGCGCGGATATCAATCTTGCCGTCGACTGTGACGGTGCGCTTGTCCTTGAAAGTTGCGTGGCCCTTGATGACGCGCACGCCAAGGCCGGTAAAGCGTTCAACCGAGTCGATCGGTGCGATTGCTGCGATCACATCGCGCACATGCTGGCGCACCTTGATGAAGTCGATATCGACGTTGCCGGCGGTGACGCCGAACGCGGCGCTGTTGCGCATTGTGTGAACGTGTTTGGCGGCCGCCAGCAAGGCCTTCGATGGCACGCAGCCGGTGTTGAGGCAGTCGCCGCCCATTTTGTGATTTTCGATCAGCACCACCGGCACGCCAAAGGCAGCAGCGGCCGCCGCCACCGACAGGCCGGCTGAGCCGGCGCCGATCACGCAAATGTCAGGCTTCAAGACGTCCACCGCGGCCTCATATTTCCTTGCATGCAAACTGAGTCAGACGCGCGATCATACACGCGCCGGCGCGCGCCAGCGCCGCACCGCAACCGGCACCAAAGCCAGCAGGCCGAGCCCGACCAGCGCGCCCAGGAGCTGCGGCGTCAGAATGTCCATGGCGTCGAAGGCGAACTGGCAATCGGTGCGGCCGGCGGCGAGACAGGCATTATAGGCGCTGCGCTCGGCGGCGATAACGCTGTCCAGCCCGGTTCCGGCGAAGGCGAAAGCCAGCGAGCCCGGAATAACGCCGAGCGCGGTCGCTGCGACGAAGGGCAACAGCCGGACGCCGGCGAAGGCCGGCACCAGGTTGACCAGAAAGAACGGGAAGGCCGGCACCAGCCGGAGAAACAGCAAATAGCTGAAAGCATCGTCGCGGAAGCCTTGCGCCAGCTTGACCGCGCGCGGGCCGGCCTTGCGCAGCAAGGGTTCGCCCAATGCGGTGCGCGCCAGCAGGAAGATGAGCGTCGCGCCGATGGTGGCGCCGGTCACCGCGGCGGCGGCGCCAGTCATCAGCCCGAACAGAAAGCCGCCGACAACGGTCAGAAAGGTCGCGCCCGGCAGCGAAAGCGCCACAACCAGGATATAAACGCCGATATAGGCGAGCGGGGCCAGAACGCGGTGGCCGGTCACAAAGGTGTCGATGGCCTCGCGGTGCCGCATCAGCGCCTCGAGGGACAGGCCTTCGCGGCCGATAGCGTAATAAGCGAGACCCGCCAGCACAATGACCGCCGCGAGCAGGGCCAGCCGGCGGCTAAAAGGCTTGTGTCTCTCTTCCAAACGCGGCTGTTCCGGCATGATGGCGTATATACACGACCGGGCCCCGGAAACCGGTCACCTCACCGTGTTGTGAGGATTTTTGACCTTTGTCCGCCCCGCGCCGATCAGGGCCGGAAAACAGGCCGCCGCCGGGGCCGCCGGTCGCATTGACGGCCTTGCCTGCCTCCCTTATAAGCCGCGCAAATCTAGTGCCGATCCGGACGAGTTTCGGGTTTGATGATGGATTTGGGGGCCAATTCGAGCGCCCTTTCCAGCGCGGCGCGACCAGCGGAGAATTTAACGTGAAGCGGACCTATCAACCGAGCAAGCTTGTACGCAAGCGCCGTCACGGTTTCCGCGCGCGCATGGCCACCACCGGCGGACGCAAGGTTGTGGCAGCGCGGCGGGCTCGCGGACGCAAGCGGCTGAGCGCTTAAGACAGCGGTCGACCGGCCGCAGTTTGCTTTAAATGCAACGATTGAAGCAGCGGGCGGATTTTTTGGCGGCAGCCACCGGAATCAAGGTGCCTGCCGCCGCTTTCGTGCTGCAAACCCGCAAGCGCGCCGATGACGGGCCGGTCCGGTTCGGCTTTACCGTGTCCAAAAAGGTCGGCAACGCCGTCCAGCGCAACCGGGTCCGCCGCCGCCTGAAAGAGGTCGTGCGGCTTTGCGACCCAATCCGGATGCACAGCGGACACGATTATGTGCTAGTCGGACGCCAGGCAGCGCTGAAACTGCCATTTGACCGAATAATCAACGATTTCGCGGGGGCATTGCGGCGTGCCCATCCGGGAGCGCTAGCTGCAACACGGGATCCCGATGACCGACAGTAAAAACACCATTCTTGCCATCGTGCTTTCGGCGATCGTGCTGATCGCCTGGCAATATTTCTACGCCATGCCGCAGGCTGAGAAGCAGAAGCTGGCGCAGCTCCAGGCCCAGCAGAACCAGCCGACACCGGCGCCGACGGCGCCCGGCCAGCCGGCCCAGCCCGGACAGGCGGCGACGCCGGGCATTCCCGGTACTTTGCCCGGTGCTTCGCCCGGCGCACCGACGGTGCCCGGACAGGTGCCGATTTCCGCCGCGCCGGTCAGCCGCGCTGCAGCCCTCGCCGCCGCGCCACGCGTGCCGGTCTCCACCTCCAGCGTGCAAGGCTCGATCTCGCTCCGCGGCGGACGCATCGACGATCTGGCGATGCTGAAATTCCGCGAGACCGTCGATCCGAAATCGCCGCCGGTCGTGCTGCTGTCGCCGTCCGGCAGCGCCGATCCGTTCTATGCCGAATTCGGCTGGAGCCCGGCGACGCCCGACATCAAGGTGCCGGACGCCAACACGGTGTGGACACAACAAGGTTCCGGCGCGCTCGACGTCGGCAAGCCGGTGACGCTCACCTGGAACAACGGCGCCGGCCTCGACTTCCGCCGCACCATCAGCATCGACGACAAGTTCCTGTTCACCATCAAGGACGAAGTCGTCAACAAATCCGACAAAGCGGTGTCGCTGTTTCCCTACGCGCTGGTCTCGCGGCACGGCACGCCGGTCACCGCCGGCTATTACATTCTGCATGAAGGCCCGGTCGGCGTGCTCGGCGAGAACGGGCTGCTGGAAAAAAGCTATTCGGACCTGACGGAGAAAAAGGAATTCTCCTACGCCAACACCAAGGGCTGGCTCGGCTTCACCGACAAATACTGGGCCGCGGTGCTGGCGCCCGAACCGACCGCCAATCTGCTGAAGGCCAAATTCTCCGGCGGCACGCTCGGCACGGTGAAGACCTATCAGTCCGACTACATTCTCGACCAGCAGACGATTGCTCCGGGCGCGACCGGCACCGCCAATGCCCGGCTGTTCGCCGGCGCCAAGGAAGTGCGCGTCGTCGATGAATATGAAAAGGCGCTCAACCTCGACCGCTTCGACCGCCTGATCGACTGGGGCTGGTTCTACTTCATCACCAAGCCGCTGTTCATTGTGATCGACTGGCTCTTCCACCTGTTCGGCAATTTCGGCGTCGCCATTCTGCTGGTGACGGTGCTGATCAAGGTCGCGTTCTTCCCGCTCGCCAACAAATCCTACGCCTCGATGGCGAAGATGAAGATGGTGCAGCCGCAGATGCTGGCGCTGCGCGAGCGCTATCCCGACGACAGGGCCAAGCAGCAGCAGGAGCTGATGGCGCTGTATAAGAAAGAGAAGATCAACCCGCTGGCCGGCTGTCTGCCGATTTTGGTGCAGATCCCGGTGTTCTTCTCGCTGTACAAGGTGCTGTTCGTCACCATCGAAATGCGGCACGCGCCGTTCTTCGGCTGGATCAAGGATCTCTCGGCGCCCGACCCGACCAACATCTTCAGCCTGTTCGGCTTGCTGCCGGAGCCGACCAGCTATCTCGGGCCCGCGATCGGCTCGTTCCTGCATGTCGGCGTGTGGGGCATCATCATGGGCATCACGATGTGGGCGCAGATGAAGCTCAACCCGGCGCCGCCGGACCCGACGCAGAAGATGATCTTCGACTGGATGCCGCTGATCTTCACCTTCATGCTGGCGAGCTTCCCGGCCGGCCTCGTCATCTACTGGGCGTGGAACAACACGCTGTCGGTCGCGCAGCAGAGCTACATCATGCACAAGCACGGCTCGAAGATCGAGCTGTGGGATAATGTGAAAGAGTTGTTCGGGGTGAAGAAGAAGCCGGAAGAGAAGAAGACGTAAGGCGTTTTCTTCAAGGGAATAAAAAGGGCCGGGCGAGAGCCCGGCCTTTTTTTACGGACACGGCCCGGATGGGGCGCGCCCCTTGGATTTCGCAGCTGTCACACTGATACAATATCTGCCTAATTGGCCAGCTTTTCCCGAACTACCGTGCTGCCCTATCCATCTTTGCTGTCGCGTGGATAGCTAAGACATTGCAAACCAACCGTGTACCGCTGTGACGCGCGCCTATGGCACTCGCTATGTACTGCAGAACCAACGCTCCACCAACGATCCCACTGCTTACAAACGATGCACCAGCATACCAAAGCGCAGTAGGAAGTAGCGGGATCAAGAATAACGACATCGCAGCCATGTCTCGATACATTAGATACAGTTGGTGTGTGTGGGCGACTGCGGCATCTCCGTTCACTTGCCGATACAGCTTGTACCATTTTGCGTTTTGCTCACGCGACTCCACCGGCAGCAGACCGACGTTCTTGGCCAACGCTTTCATGTCGATGCGCGCGTCTGCTGGGGCATACTTCGTGAAGGCTGCGCTGCCCGGAAGCGGGTCTGTGATCTTCCAGTAGACGAGCCGCGCTTTAGCTTCGTGAGATAGAAGGCCAATTAACAGAAGGACGACAATCGGCAACACGGCCGCCGTCCCAATTCGCATGATGGTTAGCATTCCTAGATCAAACAGTTCAGGCGCCGCAAAAACTACCGCGGAGGCGGCATCAAACACAGCCAGCATGACCAGCCATTTTAAATTCCCAGCCTTGAGAGCGTCGGAACGGCCTCTCATCCTTGGCACTCGGTGTCGATCAGGAAACGCCCGGCGGCGTCAACTTCAAACTGAATTGTTCCGTCTCGCCGTGTAGTCAAAACATGGCGACGCTTCATTGCGGTCCGGACTATGACGCCATTGTCTCTCACTACGCGTCTATAGTCTGGCACAGTCAGCTGGGTATCATGGGCGATGGGTTTGTCGGAAATGACAACGGCTTGTGGCGTACAGAATTCGAAGACCCCTTTGCAAAATCCGCTCTCTCTTCCATGATGCGAGGCCATCAGAACGTCTACACGGCCAAGCCAAGTGCGAAAATCCGGTTGTTCTAATAGCGCACGCCATCCCTCTCGCTCTAGATCGCCGGGGAACAGGAAGGTCATGCCACCGTAGTGAATAAACACGGCTAGGCTCAGATTGTTTGTATCGATAAATCGCGGAAACGCATTGCAAAATGTTTCGCTGATAATACCGTTCATGCACTTATTGAAAGGCCGAATTGTTGGCATACCGAAGGCTTCGCAGGCGCCAACATACCACTCGGCATCGCCAGTTAACGGACCACTGCCAAGCTTGATCGCCCTCATGGTGGCACCGGTATAAGAGGCGTTGCGGATGAGCGTATCAACACTTACGCCCGCCTGCCCTAGCCCGCGCAAGCCGCTCATGTGGTCTTGGTCAGCGTTCGTAATAAACAAATAATCGAGTGTCGTCCTATTAAGTGCGAAACGAATGAAGCTGCCGGGCGACCATGTTTTGGTGTCGCCCGAATCGATCATTGCAAGTGGGCCAAATTGCTCCCCGCCAAAAGGGCTGGCGGCGGCGTGCTGCAACATGATGCACGCACCATGTTCCACATCCCAAACCCGAAGGCGCATCACCCCAGACATTTCAGTCCTCAGCCGCCAAGCTCGGCGGAAATGTAGGGCTAGGGAAAGTGGCCCGCTAGGATTTAGCCGTTCTTCCCACAACTACTAAGCCCGCTGCCCCCGCTCGGCCTACTAAGCCGAGCACTTGGAAAATATTGGCAAATATGCCAACATCTAGTCTGCATGAAAACCCGCGACGCAAATATGAAATTGTCGAAAATCATCCGCGGCAGCGGCAATGTGTTCCGCGACTTCGGACGGCCCAATGCCGACCTTGAGCAGGCCCGCGCCATTCTTGCCGCCCGCATCGTCAAGGCGCTGGACGAACACAAGCTCACCGCGCGGGCCGCCGAGAAGCTGACGGGCGTTGCGCACACCGACCTGTCGCGCATCCGCAACGCGAAGCTGGAGCGCTTCACGCTCGACCGCATGATTACGATTCTCGGCAAGCTCGATCGGGATGTGGAAGTCAGCGTCGCGCCGCGCACGGCGGCGTGAGTTCGCACGGCGCCGTCGCCCCACCCGGCTCGCAAGTGCTCGCCACCCTCCCCGTTACCGGGGAGGGATAAGTAAGGATGAATGCCGCACCGCTGCACGCGACGGCGCGACCCCCGACACCGAACACGGCGCATCGGAGAATTCCCACGACGAGTTGTTGAGCACCATGCCGCAGGTGGCCAGCCGCGGGCCTTTCGGCGACAGCAGGCAGGCGGTCTGGCCGAGTCCGAAGTCGCGGCCTTGGGCGCGGCAGGTGCAGTCGGCGGCGGCGCTCGTCACCAGCGCATCAAGCGCTGCGACCAGCACGACGGCGGCAAAGGGTCCGAGCCTGTACATGGCGGGAGCATAGCACGAAAAAGGCCGCCCGGCTTGTCCTGATTATAGTCCTTGACAGCGTGACGCTGGTGGGCTAGGAAAGGGGTATTCTCCCATAAGTGAATTTGGTGCCGGGCCGCGTGGCGATTTTCGCCTTGCGTAACGCAAGCAAGACGTGGATGGCCGGAACAAGTCCGGCCATGACGGCTGTGGCGCGGCCCGCGCGCATCTTCATCCATCCCTGACCCCCACCCCGACCCTCCCCCTTTCAGGGGGAGGGAGGAGAGAGTGACACCACCATGCCCGAACCCACGCCCGAGGCCTGGGCGCTGATCCGCCATGCCTATGAACACACCGACCAGCCGCTCGCGCACATTTGCGCGGAGCACGAGATTACGACTCCCATGCTGCGCTACCGCATGAAGAAGTGGGACTGGACGCGGCGAAAGCCGTTCGTTCCGCGCCAAGGGCCGGAGAAGGTGGAGGTCGCGCCTGACGTCGCATCGACCCCCACCCCGACCCTCCCCCTTTCAGGGGGAGGGAGCAGCGCGGCCGCGCCTCACCTCGACCTCGTCGCGGAGGGTGTAGCCATCATCCCGCGCCTGCAAAGCGCGGTGGCGCGGGTGCTGCCCGCCATCGAGACGACCGTCGCGCGGCTGGCGGCGACCCAGCAGCCGCGCGAGATGGAACAGGCCGGGCGGACGCTCGGCGCCCTGACCCGCGCCTTGCGCGAACTGACCGCGCTGCTGGCCCAGCACAAAGCGGAGGCTGGCGACGACGCGCCGCCGTCACCGCAGGATATCGATGAATTCCGCCATGAACTGGCGCGGCGGCTCAAGGGCATCATCGCGGCGCGGAAACAACGTCTCGAAGAAGCCAAAGCGCCGGAAACATGATAGAGGCGCGGCAGACCCGCATCGGGATCAATCCCGCGCAAAGACCCCCACCCCGACCCTCCCCCTTGCAGGGGGAGGGAGAAGAGCGGCCCGCAGCCGGGCGAGAAAAAAGAGAACGCCGTGTCAAACGACTACACCCGCGACGAGATCGAGACCGGCCGCAGACTGTTCAATGCCGACTGGCAGTTTTTCGCCGCCGCCTCGACGCCGCAATCGCTGCCGAAAATGCACGGCACCGAAATCGCGTTTGCCGGCCGCTCCAATGTCGGCAAATCGAGCCTGATCAACGCACTGACCGGCCGCAAAGCTCTGGCGCGCACCTCGCGCACGCCGGGCCGCACCCAGGAACTGATCTTCTTCAACGGCGGCGGCGACCTCAATCTCGTCGACATGCCGGGCTACGGCTACGCCGCGGCGGCGAAATCCAAGATCGCGGCGTGGACCGATCTGATCGGGGCCTATCTGCACGGCCGCGCCAACCTCGCCCGCGTCTATGTGCTGATCGACTCGCGGCACGGGCTGAAGGACACCGACGACGCCACCTTCAAGGTGCTCGGCTCGGCCGCCGTCAGCTACCAGATCGTGCTGACCAAGACCGACACCATCAAGCCGTCGGAACTGGAAACGCGCATCAAGGAAGTCGAGGCGGGACTGGCCAAATGGCCGTCGGCTTTTCCCACCGTGGTGGCGACGTCGGGCCATGAAGGCACCGGCATTCCCCATTTGCGGGCGGCGGTGGCGCGGCTTCTGAACGAGCGCAAGCGCTAGTCCCTAGGCTGCGCGGACTTTCTTCGCCGTAAAAACCGCGTGCGTGATCGAGACGCTGGTGCCTTGGGGGCCGCTTGTCGTTTCGACCTGTGCTTTGAGCTGCTTTGCCAGCGCATTGACGATGCCAGTGCCGAGGCCTTCCTTGGGCTGCGCAAACTCACCGTCGGGGAGCCGCCCGATGCCATCGTCAGCGACGGACAACTTCCAGTCGCCGCCGGAGACGTCATAGGAGACGGTTATAAGTCCGCCCTTTTTCGCGCCAGTGAACGCATGCTTAAGCGAATTGATCACGAGTTCGGTAACGATCAGGCCGAAGCTCTCGGCTTCACGGCAGGGGGCGCTGCCGCCGTCGCCCAAAACCTTGATCGTGATCGCGCGGTCGTCGGCAATCATCGACCCGGCCAGCGCCCCGCAGAGTTTCGTAAGATAAGGCTGAATTTCGATACGCCCGACTCCGGCGACATGAAGCTGCTGCTGCACCGTCGCCACCGACATGACCCTGTTGTGCGCATCTTCGAGATGCGCGCGCGCCTCGTCTGAACTTACCCGCTTTGCCTTCAGCATGATGATGCTGGCGATGATCTGCAGGCTGTTGGCGACGCGGTGCCGAAGTTCCTCGAGCAGAATATCCTTGTCGCGCAGCAACTCATCTTTCTGGTTCACCAGGGCGCGCATGTTGGTGACATCCTCGATGCCCAACAGAATGGTCGTCTCGGTGCCGCCTTTGTAGACGACCTGACGTGCGTTCAAGCACATCGTGCGGCGGCCCAGGCTCGGAAAATCGTGCTCGACGTCGTAGTCTTCCATCGTGCTGTGCTCGGGTATGATCTTCTCGAGCAGCGTGCGCAGCTTGGGAATGTCCCATTCGCCATCGCCCAAGTCAAAGAACAGGCGGCCTTCGGTGACAGTTGGGTCGACCTTGAAGGTGCTGTAAAAAGAGCGGCTGGCGACAATCACGCGCAGTTCCTGGTCGAGCACAACGATCGGCTCCCGCACCGTGTTCACTATCGCGTGCGCGAGCGCGCAGGCATCCGCGGCATTCGTGAACTTGTGACCCAACATCGTCGATCTCCAGGCGCCGAACCGGCAAAATCCGAACACTATCGAACAGGCTCCGGAAGCCATCACAGCCGGGGCCTGCGCTATCGATCGGATTATGACGATTGGACCGCGCCTGGACGTGCGCGTCGCTAGCGCGATGATAGCGCTGAGACGGAAGACCTGTCTGTATAAAACAGACCACTGCCGCCAAACGCCGGCGCCAGGCGCCGCGGTATCTATGTATCTTCCTATCCGTTGGTGCGGCCTGTCGTATTGCCGGGCGCCGCGGTTTCCGGCGGTTGCAGGAAAGCGTCGAACCGCTCCTTGACGATGGCGTAGCACTCGCACGAGGCGTTCTCGAGGCCCGGACGATCGAGCACCTGGATTGTCCCTCGCCGGTAGCTGATCAATCCGGCATTCTGCATGGATTGCGCGGCGAGCGTCACCGACTTGCGATTGGCGCCCAGAATATGGGCCAGGAACTCGTGGGTATAGGTCAGCGCCTCCCCTTCGGCGCGGTCGTGCATCATCAGGAGCCAGCGGCACATGCGCTCTTCGGTCGAATGCATGGTATTGCAGGCGACGGTTTGCTGAACCTGCGACAGCAGGGTTTCCGAATAGCTGACGAAGAGATCGCGCACATGTTCGCTATTCTTGAATTCGTTCTGCAGCAGTTCGATCGGACAGCGCGCCGTGCGGCCGACCAACTGGACGATACATCGATTGAAGGAGGCGCGGCTGTACATGGCGGCGAACAGGCCGAAAGCGCCCTCGCGGCCGATATTGGCGGTCTCGATAGCCGCGCCGTTTTCCAGAACGGTCAGCAAAGAGAGAACCGAGCCTTGCGGAAAATAGGCGTGCTTGAGGAGGCCGCCGGCCTCGCAGACCACGTCACCGAGCTTGAACTCGACCGGCTCGAGATGGCTCTCGATCCGCTTGCGGCTATCGGGCAACAGGGCGCCAAGCAACTGATTGTGCAGCGCTTTACCCAGGCTCTTGGACATATTCGTCGTATCCGGCTATTCGACGATAGTCCAGCCGATCATGAGCGCTACGTCTGAGCAAAATTGCTCACTTAGACGTCCAGGTAAACGCGGTTCGCCAAAGCCCGGGATCCAGAACCGATCAGGGATTGAATTGCCGAAACCATGACGCCGATGCCGTAAGGCTTGCGAAAAAAGCGGCTGTCGACCGGCAAATCACCCGTCGATATATCCCCTCGGGCGGAAACAACAACGATCTTTACGTGCGGCCAGCGGGCACGCACCGTATGCGCCAGCTTCAACCCGTCTATGCTGCCGGGCATGTTGACGTCCGTCAGCAGCATCGCGATGTCAGAGCGTGTTGCTAAAAGGGCGATCGCTTCGTCGGCGTCGCTCGCTTCGAGCGTGGAGAAGCCAGCCTCCTCGACAATATCTCTTGTGATCAGTTTCAAGAGCTGATCGTCTTCGACGATTAAAACCGTCTGCAAATTCGCTTGCGATGGCGAGCGGCCGTTTGTCATGCCGCGCACATCTTGGCGGCGGGCGCATCCGGGGCGGCGGGTTCGTCTGACCCTGCATGCGCCAGACCGTTCCAGACCAGCGCCATCCGGGTGAAGTGCGATCGCAGCGCCAAGTCGCCGAGGCTCCCGGCCAGTTGCTTGCAGTCAGACTCCAGGCGCAAGCATTCCAAGGATCGCCTTCGCGATTGTGCCGAGTTTTTCATGGCCGCCTCCGCCCCCCGCGCTTCGTATGCCATGGGCGCGCAGGCCCTGTCGGTGGTCCACGCCACAGACACAGCGGCAAATCGGCCGCGGCCGGCGCATTTGTGGGCGAAAGGCACGAAATAACGCATTGTCGGATACCTCCCGCATCGGCTAGAACCGCCGCATTCCACGGGATCCCGCGTCCATGAGCAAAGCCCCACAAACCGATCCGCAAGAGCAGGCCCGCATCCTGTCGGAAGCGCTGCCGCACATGCAGCAATATGACGAGGAAATTATCGTCGTGAAATACGGCGGCCACGCCATGGGCGACGAGAAGGCGGCGCGCGACTTCGCCCGCGACATCGTGCTCTTGGAACAGGCGGCGATCAATCCGGTGGTGGTGCATGGCGGCGGGCCGCAGATCGCGGCGATGCTGAAGAAGCTCGGCATCAAGTCGGAGTTCGCGGCGGGCCTGCGCGTGACCGACGCGGCGACCATCGAAATCGTCGAGATGGTGCTGGCCGGTTCGATCAACAAGCAGATCGTCGGCTACATCAACGCCGCCGGCGGCAAGGCCATCGGCCTGTGCGGCAAGGACGGCAACATGGTGACCGCCAAGAAGGCGACGCGCACCGTGGTCGATCCGGATTCGATGATCGAGAAGGTGGTCGATCTCGGTTTCGTCGGCGAGCCGGACAAGGTCGACCTGTTCGTGCTCAACGCCGTGCTCGGCAAGGAGATGATCCCGGTGCTGGCGCCGGTGGCGACCTCGGCCGACGGCGGCACCTTCAACGTCAACGCCGATACATTCGCCGGCGCCATTGCCGGCGCGCTCAAGGCCAAGCGTTTACTGCTTTTAACCGACGTGCCGGGCGTGCTCGACAAGGACAAGAAATTGATCACCGATCTGTCGGTCGCGGAGGCGCGGCGGCTGATCGCCGACGGCACCATTTCCGGCGGCATGATTCCCAAGGTCGAGACCTGCATCTACGCGTTGGACGCCGGCGTCGAAGGCGTCGTCATCATGGACGGCAAGGTGCCGCATGCCGTGCTGCTCGAACTGATGACCGACCACGGCATCGGCACCTTGATGCACAAGTGATGCACTGCTCCGTCATCCTGAGGTGCGAGCCGCATTTGCGGCGAGCCTCGAAGGATGCACGGCCACAGGCGCTCGGGCCGTCGCCCTTCGAGGCCCGCCACTCAAGTCGGCTATAGCCGACTTGAGCATTGAATTGCCAATCTCGGGTAAACCCGAGATTGGTGGCGGGCACCTCAGGGTGACGGGTATAGAGCAGACGCTTCGGCTACCATCGCCTCATGATTCGGAAAATCGTTCTCAGTTTAGTCGTTTGCTACGCTGCTTTGGCGGCTTCTCCGGCGCAGGCCGAGCTGACCTTGTGCAACCGCACCAGCTATCGCATGGACGCGGCGGTCGGCCTGGAGAAGCGCGCCATTGTCGAGACGCGCGGCTGGTTCAAGGTCGATCCCGGCCAGTGCCGGCTGATCATCGACGGGCCCTATGACGCCGAGATGGCCTACGTCTATGCGCGCACGCCGCAGGTCTACGGCTCGGCGCCGCTGCCGCAGAGCGGCAATGCCGATTTCTGCGTGCGCGACGGCGATTTCACCATTTCCAACGGCCGCGAATGCCCGATGAGCCAGCAGGCGCGGTTCACGCCGGCGCGGCCGACCGATGTGCCGGGGCGCGGGCCGACCATCAATCTCGCCGAGGAAGCCGATTACGACGACGCGCAGGCGCGGCTCGCCGGCATCCAGCGGCTGCTCGTCATCGCCGGCTACGACGCCAACCCGATCGACGGCGTGCAGGGCTCAAAAACCCAAGCCGCGTTGAGCAAGTTTCTTGCCGACCGCAAGCTGGCCGCCGACCATGCGGCAAGCGCGAACTTCTTCGAGACCCTGATCGCCGCGGCGCAAAGCCCGGAGGGCCGCGGCTTCTCCTGGTGCAACGACAGCCAATATCCGGTGATGGCGGCGCTCGGCGCCACCGAAGGCGGCACGCTGATTACGCGCGGCTGGTATCGCGTCGACGCCGGAACGTGCCTGCGGCCGGATGTGCGCGGCGACCAGCAGAAGCTTTACAGCTATGGCGAGGCGGTGGATTCAAGCGGCCGCACGCTCAGGCGCGGCGACAGACCGGTGGCCTGGGGCGGCACTGTCGAACTGTGCACGCGCGACGGCAAATTCGAGCTCAGCGACCAGAAGGACTGCGTGGTGCGCGGCCTCAATGCGACCGGCTTTGCGACGGTCGATACCGGCGGCCAGCCGTCGACCGTCGTGCGATTCAAGGAACCTTGATTGTGGAACAGAAGCGCGGTTTCGGTAACGTCGAGACCTGGGTGTTCGATCTCGACAACACACTCTATCCGCATCATCTGCTGTGGCAGCAGGTCAACGACCGCATCCGCGATTACGTCGCGACCTTCCTCAAGGTCACGCATGACGAAGCCTTCAAGGTGCAGAAGGACTACTACCTGCGCTACGGCACGACGATGCGCGGACTGATGACCGAACACGGTCTCGATCCCGACGACTATCTCGCCTTCGTGCACAAGATCGACCACTCGCCCCTGACGCCGAATCCAGCTTTGGGCGCGGCGATCGAGATGCTGCCGGGGCGCAAGCTCATTCTCACCAACGGCACGGTGGCGCATGCCGACGCGGTGCTCAAGCGCCTCGAGATCGACCATCATTTCGAGGACGTGTTCGACATCGTCGCCGCCGAACTGGAGCCGAAGCCGTCGAAGAGCGCCTACGATTTGTTTTTGAAGCGCCACGGCGTCGATCCGCTCAAGGCGGCGATGTTCGAGGACCTCGCGCGCAATCTGGAAGTGCCGCATGCGCTCGGCATGACCACGGTGCTGATCGTGCCGGAAGGCCAGCGCGAGGTGTTCCGCGAAAGCTGGGAAATGGAAGGCCCCGGCGAGCCGCATGTCGATCATGTGACGGACGATCTGGCGGGGTTTTTGAAGGGGGCGATCAAGAGCTAGAAGCGCGCCTTCTTATCCCTCCCCTGAAAGGGGAGGGTGGCCCGCCGAAGCGAATAGCGAAGGCGGGTCGGGTGGGGTCACGTCTCGGCAAACACGAAGCGTCGCCCCACCCGGCTCGCTTCGCTCGCCACCCTCCCCGTGACCGGGGAGGGATAAGAAAGCTAATGCCCCTGCCCGACAAACTGCTGCAATTCCGGCGTCTGCGGCGCGGCGAAGACATCCTTCGGATTGCCCGTCTCGTGCACCTTGCCGTGGTGCATAAACACCAGATTGGTGCCGACATCGCGGGCGAAGCGCATTTCATGCGTCACCAGGATGAGCGT